>JALHNS010000304.1 GCA_022843445.1 Gemmata sp. | reverse complement strand
CCGGGTTCGCGGGGCCGCCGTCGTACCGCAGGCCGCCCGGTTGCGCCGGCACCTGCATCGGCGCGCCGAGGTTCACGGCGGGCGCGGCCGTGCCCGCGCCGCCGCCGATCCCGATGTAGAAGCTCACGCCGGGCGTGTAGTAGTACACCGGCGCGGTGTAGAACACCGGCCGCGGCGCGACGTAAAACGTGGAGAACGCCGGCGGCGCGTAGTAGAAGCTGTTGAAGTGCGCCGGGCGGTAGAAGCTGTAGCTGTAGAACCCCGGGTAATAGCCGCGGTAGCCGAAGCCGCCGCCCCAGCCGTAGTAGCCGCGGTAGCGGCCGTGCGCCAGTTCGCTGTCTTCGGTCGCTGCGCTGGCGGCGGTCCCCGTGCCGCCGAGCGTGAGCGTGTCGCGGTCCGCGGCGCCGGCGGTTCCGCCGGCGAACACGAGCAGCGCGACGATGCAGAGCCTCATGTGGTGGTTCCTCCCGTTCGTGACGGCGCGCCCCCGCACGCGCTGCGGGCATTGTAACGCGCCCGGCGCGCCCGCGATAGGCATTCGGGAACGCGCACCGGGCGCGCCGCGTCTGGTGTGGTGCAACGCGAGTGTAACGCGCGCTTCCCAGAAGCGACCGCGCCGCGGTATGCTCGCGTAGAAGGATCGTCCCACTTCGGTTGTCACGTCTGGGAGGGTGTGCCATGAAGTCGTCCCGGTTCGGAATCGCGGTGATCGGTGTGGCCCTCGTCGGGCTGTGGTACGCCGGCGGCGGCACCGGTTCGCTGCCCGCGGCGCGCGCCGGGGCGGTGCCGCACGTCGAGCGCCCGGTGGCGCACGCGAACCTGAGCGTGTACTTCCTGCGCGGCCCGGACCTCGTGACCGACGCCCGCATCATGACGCTCGAAGAGGCGCTCGCCACCGGCCGCGCCGTCGTTCACGAAACGGGCAACGTGAACGTGCTCGCGGTCGAAAACCTCTCGCCCGATACGGAACTGTTCGTGCAGAGCGGCGACATCGTGAAGGGCGGCAAGCAGGACCGCGTCGCCGCGACCGACGTGTTGCTCCCCCCGCGCGGCGGCGTGGTGCCGCTGCCGGCGCACTGCGTCGAACAGGGCCGCTGGACCAGCCGCGGCGGCGAGAAGGTGGACGCGTTCACCAGTTCCAACGGCACCATCGCGGGCAAGGAACTGAAGTACGCGAACGCTTCCGGTATGCAGTCCGCGGTGTGGGACAACGTGAAGAAGAACCAAGAGAAGTTGAACGACAACCTGAAGGTGCAAGTGAACGCGGCGGCGTCGCCGACCAGTTTCCAACTGACGCTCGAAGCGCCGGCGCTCCGCGCGAAGGTGACGGAATACGAGGCCGCGCTGCGGGCCGCGGGCGAGGGCCGGTCGGACATCGTCGGCGTGGTGTTCGTGGTGAACGGCCAGATCACCGGGGCCGAGGTGTACGGCTCGAACGCGCTGTTCCGCAAGGCGTGGCCGAAGCTACTGAACTCCGCGTCGGTGGAAGCGGTCGCGGACCTCACCACCAAGCCGACGCCCGGCGCGCCGGGCGTGCAAGAAGTAGAGCGCTTCCTCGTGCTCGCCGCGCAACCGGGGCCGGCCGCCGCGAACCCGCAAGGGGCGCAAGGCGAAGGCCGCGCGCGCAACCCGCGAATCAACGACGTAGAGTCGAGTGTGGACAACGTGGTTTCGATCCGCGGGCGCGCCCAGAACCACGCGCCGAACGGTCCGGGCCAAGCGCTGATCGGTGGCAGCATCAACAGCGACGCGGGCCTTCTTGGGAACATTCGCGTGGAAGGGCAAGAAATCACCGGTGATCGCGCGCAGGTGGACGCCCTGCGCGACGCGCTCCGCAATCAAGTTCGCCTCCAAGCCCGCGTGAACGACAACGGGCCGGGCAGCGCGCAACCGGTGGGCCAAACGCCCGGCAACCGGCTCGACAGCACGAAGTGCGAGAACGAAAAGTCGCTGATGGTGGAATCGCGCGACGCGGGCCGCGGCAACACCGTGCTCCGCCGCAGCTACATCGCGAAGTAAGAGTAGGTCGCTCGTCGTCCGCGAAGGGCGCACAGGGCTTCCGTCCTGTGCTACGCAAGCCGACCCCTCCGGGGTGCAAAAGGCGACGCTCGTCTTTCCGCCCCGGAGGGGCTGGCTTCCATAGCACAGGGTGGAAACCCTGTGCGCCCTTCGCGAAACACCGGCCACCGTGACGGCGCTGCGCGCTTTACGAACTGGCGCGCACCAACTTCAGCCGCAGCGCTTGCGGGTTGCACCGCAGGCGCAGCGGCTCCTTCCCGCTGATCCCGCGGCTCACCACCAGCACCGCGCCACGGCTCTCGAAGACGCCCATATCGAACCGCCGCCCGTACCGGCTCGGCACGAAAATCGACGTGAGGAACGGGACGCGGATCGCGCCGCCGTGAACGTGCCCCGCCAGCACCAGCCGCGCGCCGCGGTCGGCCAGCCAATAGAAGTTGTCCGGCGTGTGGCTCAGCGCGATCTGGAACGCCCCCGCGGGCGCGCCGCTCAGGTCCGGCGGCGGCAAAAACCACGGCCCCTCGTGCCCGACGAACACGCACTTCACCCCGCGCACGTCCAGTTCGCGCCAGCCGTTCCCCAGCACCGCGTACCCGGCCGCTTCGAGTTCCTTGCGCACGTTGTCGGGACCGTGGTAGTCGTCGTGATTGCCGAGGATCGCGAGCTTCGCACAGTTCGCGCGGAACGGTTCCAGCAGCGGGCGAATCCACTCGTGGTGCGAATCGGTATCGACGTAATCCCCGGTCAGGCACACGAGGTCCGGCACCGGGCCGGCCAGCAGTTCGGCGAACGCGCGCTCGAAGTACGCGCGACTCGGCGTGCCGTGAAAGTGTAGGTCGCTGAGGTGCAGAATCGTGATGCCGTCCAGTTCCGGGGGCAGGTCCGGCAGGGCGAGCGTGAGGTCGGTGATGTCGAACGCAAACGCGCCGTTGCCCGGCACGCGCGCGGCCCACCGGTGCAAGCCGTCGCCCACCACTTGCGGGCCGAGTTCGGCGCGCAGGTCGAGCGTGCGCGTCGTTTCGCTCCGCACGCACTTCGGGGTCGGCCGCACGTTCCGCCAGACGGTGAGCGCGAAGTAGAGCGCGCCGAAGGCCGCGCACTTCACCACGTACGCACCGGCGGCCGGCACTCCAAAGAGCGCGTCGCTCGACACGCACAGCAGCAACAGCGGGAACGCGAAGACGATGAGGCCCGTGACCAACCGCCACGGCTTCAGCAGGCTCTTGGGCAGCGCCCGCGAGTACAAGACGTTCAGCAGCGTGGTGAACAGGAAGGCGTGGCCGACGAACGCGACCAGAACGAGCGCAACGAAAGCTGAGAACGCCATGAAACCACTGTACAAATTCGGGGCGCGCCGGTCGCGGGCGCGCGGGGGTCGCGTTTAGCTCCGTGTCGGACGAATCACCTCACGCACTCGGAGAATCGCAATGCGGCTCGTGGCACTGGCGCTGTTCCTCGGCGCGACGTTCGCGGTGGCTTCGCTCTCGAGCGCCCAACCGCCGGAAGGCGGAAAGGGCGGGCAACCGGGCAAGGGCGGCGAAGGCGGCAAGGGCGGGTTCGGGAAGGGCGGCTTCCCCGGCGGTCAGCCGGGCGGCAAGGGCGGGTTCGGCGGCGGCTTCGGCCGGATGCAACCCGGCCAGATCATGCCCGCGTTCCTCCAAGAGCAACTGAAACTCACCGACGCGCAGAAGAAGGACCTCGAGGCGCTGCAAAAGGACGTGGACGCGAAACTCGAAAAGCTGCTGACCGAAGAGCAGCGCAAGACGCTGAAGGACCTGAAGGAGCGCGGCCCGGGCTTCCCCGGCGGGCCGGGCGGCGGCTTCCCCGGTCGGCCCGGCGAGAAGGGCGCGCCGAAGAAGGACCAGTAACGAGCCGGCGGCGCGACGTTCGTTCTAACGAGCCGGAAGCGTAAGCGACGGTCTTCATTTTTTGAGGAAGAACCGGCGCTTACGCTCCCGGCTCGTCAAGATCGGTTACAACCGCACGACGCTCTTCTCGGCGATGCTCTTCTCCGCCGCTTCGATCATCTTCTGCGCCGTGATGGCGTCTTCCAGCGTGCTCAAGGGCTTCTGGCCCATCCGCAGGCAATCAATCAGGAAGTGCCGCACCTCGTTCGTGATGCTGCCCTGATACGCGGTGTAGGTTTGCGAGTGAACGAGGCCGGGCTTGATCTCGACGTGGTCGCGGTAACTGTACCGCGTGCTGCCCGCGGTGCCGATCACTTTTACCATCACCGTCCACGGGTCGGCGGCGTGGTCGTCGGCCGCGAAGCTCGCGCAGAAGTGCGCCAGCGCCCCGTTACCGAGCCGCATTTGCACCATGGCGATGTCTTCTTCCGTGTACTCCTTGTAGTGCAGCGTCGCCTTCATGGCGCACAGTTCCACCGGCGCGCCCACGAGGTACAGCAGAATGTAGGAGTGGTGCGTGAGAATCTGGCGCACCACACCGGGGTACCGCTTCGCCACCTCTTCGGGGTGGTGGATGTTGTACATGACGTACGCGGACACGATCTTGCCGAGGTCGCCGTTCTCCACCAGTTCCCGCGTGCGGGTCATGCCCTGTTCGTACACGTAGTTGTGCCCCGGCAGGCACACGAGGCCCTTCGCGTCGGCGAGCACCTTCATGCGCTCGATCTCCGCGACGCTCACGCCCACCGGTTTTTCCACCAGCACGTGCTTGCCCATGCCGAGCGCCTGCACGGTATATTCGAGGTGCGTTTCGAGGTTCGTGAGGACGAACACCGCGTCGATGTTCGGGTCGGCGATCAGCGCTTCGGGCGTGGCGTAGTTGGTGCAACCGAACTCTTTGGCGCGGGCGGTGGCGCGCTCTTGGTTGCGGTTCCACAGGCCCACGAGCCGCGCACCGGGGCACTTCTTCACGGCCGCGGCGTGCAGCACGGAAATGTCGCCGGCCCCGATGAACCCGACGCCGATGGTGTCTTTCGTAACCGGCATGGTGCGCTCCGAGAGGGTGAGCGGCGTTGTAGGTGTGCGCCGCGCGCCGGGCAAGCGCTTGTTCCGGCGGTACGGGCGGCGTAGAGTGGGTGTGTCGAATCGCTGCCGGCATCCCACTCTCGGAGCTTCATTATGCGTACCGCGCTCGCACTCGCGCTGGCCGTGGCCCTCGCGCCCGCCGCCCGCGCCGACGAACCCGTTACCCTCAAGTGGAACCTCAAAGAGGGCGAAACGCTGTTCGCCAAGACCGTGTCCGACATGGACATGACCATGGGGCTGCTGGGCAACGACGTCGAAGTGAAGATGAAGATGACCGGCGTGCAGCGGTTCAAGGTGCTGTCGGTCAAACAGGGCGAGACGAAGATCGAGATGACGCTGCTGGCGATGGAAATGAAGATGGACGCGGCCGGCATGGAACTGCCCGGAATCGGCGACCTGAACGACAAGGTGAAGGGCGCGGCCGTGACCGCGGTCCTGAACGACGAGTTCGAGGTGACCAAGCTGGAGGGCCGCAAGAAGTTCATCGAGAAGATCGCGGGCGACGACAAGATGGCGCTGCAAATGATGGAGGCCCAGTTCTCCGAAGTCGCGCTCGGCCAGATGTTCACGCAGGTGTTCGCGTTCGCGCCCAAGAAGCCGATCAAGGTGGGCGAATCGTGGACCCGCACCGACAAGGCCCCGGCCGCGGGCCTCGGCGAGGTGGAAGTGAAGCAGAAGATCAAGCTGGACTCGGTGAAGGGCGACATGGCCAAGCTGACCATCGACGCCGACATGAAGTTCAAGCAGGGCGACGGCAAGTTCCCCGGCCTGCCGGAGGGCGTGAAGATCAGCAAGTTCGATATGAAGGCCGACAAGTTCACCGGCACCGCGACGTTCGACACCAAACTGGGCCGGCTCACTGAGAACAAGCAGAACATGAGCATGACCGGCTCGATGTCCATGTCGTTCGCCGGCCAAGACGTGGACGTGAAAATGAAGATCAAGGGCACCACCACCGCGACCGTGAGCGACAAGAACCCGATCACGGACTGACGGTTCGGTGAGCGGCGCGCCGCGCGCTGTCGCGCGGCGCGCGTTCTCGTAACATGACCGCGAATCGCTCTCCCGGCGCGGCCCGCCGCGCTTTCCGCCTTCTGACAACTAGCGCCAATGATCCTCGTCATCCGGCCGGACGCCACCCTCGAGCAAATCGACCACGTCATCGAGCGGGTGCGCGAACTCGGGTTCAAGCCGAACGTGAGCCGCGGCGAGAGCCGCACCATTGTCGGCGTGATCGGCGACGAAACCAAACCCGGCACCGAGAACTTTTCGGCCATCCCCGGCGTGGAGCAGGTGCTCCCGATCCTGAAGCCGTTCAAGCTCGCCAGCCGCGAGTTCCACAAGGGCGACAGCGCCGTGTACGTCGGCAAGGTGAAGGTGGGGCAGGGCAGCCTCGCCATGATCGCCGGGCCGTGCGCGATCGAAGGGTTCGAGGTGCTCGACACCATCGCCAAGTACGTGAAGGCCGGCGGCGCGAACATCCTGCGCGGAGGCGCGTTCAAGCCGCGCACCAGCCCCTACGCGTTCCAAGGCATGGGCGAAGAGGGGCTGAAGATTCTCCGCGCCGTCGGCGACAAGCACGAGATGCCGGTCGTCACGGAAGTGATGGACCCGCGGCAGGTGGATCTGGTGTGCCGGTACACCGACATGCTGCAAATCGGCGCGCGGAACATGCAGAACTTCGACCTGCTGAAAGAGTGCGGGAAGGCGAACAAGCCGGTGCTGCTGAAGCGCGGCATGAGCGCCACCGTGAAAGACCTGCTGATGAGCGCCGAGTACGTGCTCGCGGAAGGCAACAAGGACGTGATCCTGTGCGAGCGGGGCGTGCGGAGCTTCGAAGACAGCACTCGGAACATGCTCGACATGAGCGCGGTGCCGAACGTGAAGGGCCAGTGCCACCTGCCGATCATCGTGGACCCGAGCCACGCGACCGGCCGCCCGGACCTGATCCCGGCGATGTGCCGGGCGAGCGTCGCGGCCGGCGCGGACGGCATCCACGTCGAAGTCCACAACTGCCCCGAAAAGGCTCTCTCCGACGGCCCGCAAGCGCTCCTTCCGCACCAGTTCTTGGACCTGATGGGCGACCTGCGCCGCCTCGCCACCGCGATGGGCCGCGAGTTCTGGGCACCCGCCGAGAAGTAGCGCGCTGTCGAACCGCCGGCGTGAGCCGGCGGGTTGGTCGCGCACCCACCGGCTTACGCCGGCGGTTCGACTCCACATCCTCGCCCGCCGAGAGAGTTAATGCGCACGAAGTTTGTAGCCGGCAACTGGAAGATGAACACCACGCTGTCCGAGGCGAAGGCGCTCGCGGCGGCGGTGGCGAAGGGCGTATCGCCCACCTGCCCGGTGATCGTGGCCGTGTGCCCGCCGTTCCCGTGGCTCGCGGCGGTCGGCGAGGTCGTGAGCGGCAGCCCGGTCGCGCTCGGCGCGCAAGACGTGCACTTCGAGAAAAAGGGCGCGTACACCGGCGAGGTGTCGCCCGCGATGCTCAAAGAAGCCGGGTGCAAGTACGTCATCATCGGGCACAGCGAGCGCCGGCACCAACTCGGCGAGTCCGACGCCGCCGTGAACCACAAGGTGCACACCGCGCTCGAAGAGGGCATGCACGTCATCCTGTGCATGGGCGAAACGCTGGCCGAGCGCGAGCGCAACCTGCAAGAGCGGGTGTTCCAGCGGCAGGTGTACGCCGCGTGCGCCGGCCTTTCCGACGAGCAGTTCTCGCGGCTCACCATCGCCTACGAACCGGTGTGGGCCATCGGCACCGGGAAGGTGGCGACGCCCGAACAGGCGCAGACCGCGCACGCGTTCGTGCGCGAGCGCCTGCGGGTGGTGTACGGCGCGCCGATCGCCAACGCGGTGAGCATCCTCTACGGCGGTTCGGTCACGCCCGAGAACGCCGCCGGCCTGCTGCACCAGCCGGACGTGGACGGCGCGCTGGTGGGCGGCGCGAGCCTGAAGGCCGATCAGTTCCTCGCCATCGCGAACGCCGCGACCGCGCCGTAGTTCGTGTACTAGATTTCGCGTGCCACCTGAACGGCACGCGGGATCGCGCATGAAACGGCTCTTCCGACCGGAAACGGCGTTCTTCGTTCTCGCGTGGCTCGGCCTCTCGGCCGCGTTCCGCGACCGCGCGTTCGCCGACCCCGGTGCGCTCTGGCACATCAAAGTCGGCGAAATCGTTCTGGACCGCGGCATCCCGCAGACCGACCCGTTCAGCTACACGTTCGAAGGCGCACCGTGGGTGCCGCAGCAGTGGGGCGCGGAAGTGCTGATGGCACTCGCGCACCGCGGCGGCGGCCTCGACTTCCTGCTCCTCGGCTTCACCGCCGGTCTCGCGCTACTTTACGCGCTATTGTTCCGCCGGTGCGTGCAAGGCGGCATGGGGCCGATGCTCGCGGCGGCGGTGGTGGGCGGCGTGCTGTTCGTGGGCGCGTTCCACTACTACATCCGCCCGCACATGTTCACCCTCGCGCTGCTCGCGTACACGATGGCGTGCGTGATCGACTTCGAGCGCGGGCGCGCGACGGCGTGGCGGCTCGCGGGGCTGATCCCGCTGTATGTGCTCTGGACGAACCTGCACGGCGGCGTGCTCGGCGGCACGATGACGCTCGGCTGCGCCGTCGCCGGCTGGGGGCTGGTGTTTCTGGCGCGCGAGCGACCTACCCCCCCCGGCCCCCCCTCCCTAAAGGGAAGGGGGGAGAGTCGTCTCACTGCGCTCCACGAACCAGCACCTTCTTCGTCTTCGCAAGCGTCACGAAGTGACGCGCACTCCCCCCTTCCCTTTAGGGAGGGGG
>JALHNS010000303.1 GCA_022843445.1 Gemmata sp. | reverse complement strand
ATCAACCCGAAGGGCGTCGGCCCGCCGGGGCCGAAGGGCGGCGAGGGCGGGAACCCCAAAGGGCCGCCGAAGGGCGGCACCCCGAAAGGCCCGAACCCGAAGCCCGAAGAGTAACTCCGACGCACCGCACCACCGCTTCCGACGCGAGCCGCCATGACCGACCCGCTGCTGCAACAGACGCTCACCGGCGTGTTCCGGCTCGCCGTGCCGGAGATCGTGCTCGTTTTCACCGCGTGCATCGTGTTCGTGCTGGGGTGCGTCGCGAACCGCCGCGCGCTGGCGTTCGCGGTGTCGCTGGTGGGCACGATCGCGGCGCTGGTGCTCGCGGGCGTCGTCGATACCGAACTGCCGCCGCTCGTTACGGCCGCGCCGCTGCTGAACGATCCCGCGGCGGCGTTCGTCCGCTGGCTCGCGCTGATTAGCGGCGCGGTGCTGCTGTTCGTGGCGTGGGGCGAAACGGGCGGCGGGCACGCCTGCGAGTACTACGGCTGCACGCTGGTCGCGGTCGCCGGGGTGTCGCTCGCGGGGCGCGCGAACGACCTCGTCACGCTGTTCCTCGCGCTCGAACTGCTCTCGATCCCCACCTACATCCTGCTGTACCTCCCGGCCCGCGACCGGCTGAACCAAGAGGCCGCCGCGAAGTACTTCTTGCTCAGCGTGATGTCGTCGGCGGTGCTGCTGTTCGGGTTCAGTTACCTGTACGGCCTCACCGGGACCACGAACATTACGGCCCTCACGCAGGCGCTCGCGCAGGCGGACGGCACGAACCCGATGGCGCTGATCGCGGCCGTGCTGGTGATCGCGGGCATCGGGTTCCGCGTCACCGCGGTGCCGTTCCACTTCTACGCCCCGGACGTGTACGAGGGCGCGCCGGCGGGCGTGGTGGCGCAACTCGCGTTCCTGCCGAAGGTGGCCGGGTTCGTCGCGCTCGCCCGCGCGTTCGGCCTGTTCGCCGCCGACCCGCTCCAACTGCCCTTCAACTCCGACACGCAAGTGCCGCTGCTGCTCTGGATCGTCGCCGTGATGACGATGTGCCTCGGCAACGCGCTGGCGGTGGTGCAAGACAACGTGCGGCGGATGCTGGCGTACTCGGGCGTGGCGCACGCGGGCTACATGTTCATGGGCGTGCTGGCGGCGCTGGCGCTGCCGGACGCGAAGACCGCGCCCGGCGTGGGCGGCGCGGACGCGCTGCTGCTGTACCTCGCGGCCTACGGCCTGATGACGATGGGCGCGTTCGCGGTGATCCTGTACCTGAGCACGCCGGACCGCCCGGTGGAAGCGATCGAAGACTTGGCCGGCGCGGGCCACTCGCACCCGATCGCGGGCGCGGCGCTGGCGATCAGCCTGTTCAGCATGATCGGCCTGCCGCTCACGGCCGGGTTCGCCGGGAAGCTCCTGCTGTTCGTGGGCGCGTTCGACGCGCCGTCCGACTCGCCGACGATGCGCAACCTGTACCTCGTGCTGGTGGTGTTCGCGGCCGTGAACGCGGCCGTCGGGGCGTACTACTACCTGCGGGTGATCGGCACTCTCTACCTGCGTTCGGCGCTACGGCCGCTGGGCCGGTCGAAGGCGATTCCGACGCTCTTGGCGGCCATCGCGCTGGCGGGCGGCACGCTGTTCTTCGGCATCTACCCCGAACCGCTGGCGAAGGCCGCGCGGAAGGCCGCCCCGGTGCCGACCGTGCCGGCGAAGGCCGTCGCCGACGGGCGCTGATCCCCCTTCACGTTGTGTTCACAGGGTGGGCCGCGCTGACCCTGTGCTTCGGGATTGCTCTGTTGAAATGATGCTTCTGTGCGGTGATTATTGTGGCACCGGCCTCTGGCCGGTGACAAGAATCCTCGGACGTTGCACCGGCCAGAGGCCCAATGGCACTTACTTTGGCTCGTTGGATTTGTGGCACCGGCCTCGGGCCGGTGCAAAGTCAAGGCATTTTGACACCGGCCCGAGGCCGGTGCCACAAGCATAAAGCCACAAAGTAAGTGCCATTGGGCCAGAGGCCGGTGCCACAAATCCAAGACGACGGCAACCAGCCCTTCCGAAGTCGCAGTTTTCGGTCAAGTTTACTCGCGGCGCGCACCCGATTCTGCCGATACAAGCGGTACGAACGGGTACACGTCGCGCACACGCGAGGAACGCACAGATGAAGCGGTTGTTGTTGGCGGCGGTCGCGCTGGTGTGCGCGGTCGCGGCGAGCCGGGCGGACTGGGGCGGGCCGGGGGCGCCGAGGGGCGGCATGCAGCTCCCGCAAATCGGCGGCCCGAACACGCTCATCGGCGCGGGCGGCCCGGCGAACGGCGTCGCGCCGGACCCCTACGGCATGCACCCGCGGCTCAAGCGCCTGTTCCGCCTCGGCGACAAGCCGGCGGCGCAGTACTACCCGCAAATGGGCTACGGCCAAAACGGGCCGGCCTACAACCCGACCGGCTACCCGCCGGGCTCCTACGGCCCGGCGCAGGGTACGCTCGTGTTCCCGCACCACCCGTACACCCGCAGCCCGCGCGACTTCTTCATGCTCGATCTGAATAAGTAAGCGGAAACGCACCGGTCGTTTCGTGGCACAGGCGTTCCCGCCTGTGCCTCTTGGCGTTTACGCCCTGCTCGCCTCGAGCGCCACAATCGCGGCGCGCACGTCCGGCGGGAGCGGGCACTTCGCCCCCGCGGTGTAGTCGTAGCTCACCAGCACCGCGACGCCCTCGCACGCCACGCCCACCGCGGCGCTCACCAGCAGGTGCTCGAAGGTCACGCGGTCGTCGCCGATGTCGGCCGCGCGCACGCCCACGCGCACGGTGTCCGGGAACCGCACCGGCTTGCGGTAGGTCGCCCCGGTGCTCTTCACGATCGGCCCCTTCCCCGTGAGCCGTTTGCTCTCCATCCAGCCCACGCGATTCAAATAGCCGATGCGCGCGTCTTGGAAGTAGCGGAAGTACACGAGGTTGCTGACGTGCTCGAAGGAGTCCATGTCGCTCCACCCGACCGCGAGGTCCAGAACGTGGGGGTAGCGGACGAGCGGGTCGTGCGTCATCGCGGGTGGGCCGTTCGGGGTGCGGGCCGGGCGGCGCTCTTGGCCGTTCGCGGGGTGCCCATAAGCTAATCGGGATTTGCGCCGACCACACCCTTTTTCCCCACCACAATGCCGAAACGCACCGACATCAAGAAGATCCTGCTCATCGGCTCCGGGCCGATCGTCATCGGCCAAGCGTGCGAGTTCGACTACTCCGGCACACAGGCGTGCAAGGCGCTGCGCGAAGAGGGCTACACGGTCGTGCTGGTGAACTCCAACCCGGCCACGATCATGACCGATCCCGAGACCGCGGATCGGACCTACATCGAACCCATCACGTGGCAGGTGGTCGAAAAGATCATCGCCGCCGAGAAGCCGGACGCGCTGCTGCCCACCCTCGGCGGCCAAACGGCGCTCAACACCGCGATGGCGCTCGAAAAGCACGGCGTCCTCGCCAAGTACGGCGTCGAGATGATCGGCGCGAACGCGGACGTGATCGACAAGGCCGAGGACCGGCAGCGGTTCAAAGACGCCATGCTGAAGATCGGCGTGGACGTGCCCAAGTCGCGCGCCGTCCACACGCTCGCCGAGGCGCTCGAAGCCGTCGAAGAGGTGAAGCTGCCGTGCGTGCTGCGCCCGAGTTTCACGATGGGCGGGACCGGCGGCGGCATCGCGTACAACATCGACGAGTACCGCGACCTCATCACCCGCGGGTTGCAACTCTCGCCCACCACCGAAGTGCTGGTCGAAGAGTCCGTCATCGGGTGGAAAGAGTACGAACTGGAGGTGATGCGGGACCGCGCCGACAACGTGGTCATCATCTGCTCCATCGAGAACCTCGACCCGATGGGCGTTCACACCGGCGACAGCATCACCGTCGCGCCGGCGCAAACGCTTTCGGACAAAGAGTACCAGCGGATGCGCGACGCGGCGAAGGCGATCATCCGCGAGATCGGCGTCGAAACCGGCGGCTCGAACATCCAGTTCGCCACCAACCCGGCCGACGGGCGCATGATCGCCATCGAGATGAACCCGCGCGTGTCGCGCTCTTCGGCGCTCGCCTCGAAAGCGACCGGGTTCCCCATCGCAAAGATCGCCGCCAAGCTCGCGGTCGGGTACACGCTCGACGAACTGCGCAACGACATCACCCGCGAAACGCCCGCGTGCTTCGAGCCGACCATCGACTACGTAGTCACGAAGGTGCCGCGGTTCGCGTTCGAGAAGTTCCCCGAAGCGAACCAGACGCTCACGACGCAGATGAAGAGCGTCGGCGAAACGATGGCGATCGGCCGCACCTTCAAGGAGTCGCTGCAGAAGGCGCTGCGCGGTCTCGAAGTGAACCGCAGCGGGATCGGGTGCGACCGGCGCGACCGCTGGTTCACACCCAACGCGCCGGCCCGCGAGGAGATCGTTCAGAAGCTCTCCACCCCGAACGCGGAGCGCATCTGGTTCCTCCGTTACGGCCTCCTCAGCGGCATGACGGTGGACGAGGTTCACGAGCGCACCAAGATCGACCGCTGGTTCCTGCGCGCCATTCAGCAACTCATCGACGTGGAACTCGAACTGCGGGCCGCGTCGCTCGAAACCGCGACGCCCGAACTGGTGCTCAAGGCCAAGCAAAACGGCTTCGTGGATCGCCAACTGGCGACCGCGTGGAACGTGCCCGAAGCCGAGGTGCGCAAGCTCCGCAAGAGTTTCGGCATCGAAGCCGTGTTCAAGAGCGTCGACACTTGCGCCGCCGAGTTCGAGGCGTACACGCCGTACTACTACTCGACGTACGAGGCCGGCCCGAACCCCGAAGACGAGGTGCGCCCGCACACCGGCGTGCCGCGCATCATGATTCTGGGCGGCGGGCCGAACCGCATCGGGCAGGGCATCGAGTTCGACTACTGCTGCGTGCAGGCCGCGTTCGCGCTCCGCGCCGCGGGGTACGAAGTCATCATGGTGAACTCGAACCCGGAGACGGTGAGCACCGACTACGACACCTCGAACCACCTGTTCTTCGAGCCGCTCACGCCCGAAGACGTGCTCAACATCTTCGACCGGATGAAGCCCGAAGGCGTGATCGTGCAGTTCGGCGGGCAGACGCCGCTGAACCTCGCCAAGCCGCTCGAAAACGCCGGCGTGCCCATCATCGGCACCAGCGTGGACGACATCGACGTGGCCGAGAACCGCGAGCGGTTCGCCAAACTCGTCACCGATCTGAACCTGCTGCAACCGGCGAACGGCACCGCGGTGGACGAAGCGCAAGCGCTGCGCGTGGCGCGGCGCATCGGGTTCCCGATCCTCGTGCGGCCCAGCTTCGTGCTCGGCGGGCGCGACATGAAGATCGTGTACACCGAGGACGAACTGACCGCGTACATGCGGCGCGTCGAACCGGACCTCTCGAAGGACCGGCCCGTGCTGATCGACCAGTTCCTCGACAACGCGACCGAAGTCGATGTGGACTGCCTCAGCGACGGCACGCGCACCGTCATCGGCGGCGTGATGCAGCACATCGAAGAGGCCGGCGTTCACAGCGGCGACTCGGCGTGCGTGATTCCGCCGTACTCGCTGCCCGCGGCGGTGATCGAAGAGATCAAGGTGCAAGCGCGCAAGCTCGCGAGCGCGCTGCACGTGAAAGGGCTGATGAACATTCAGTTCGCGGTCGCCGGGATCCGCGCCGACGGCACCGCGCTCGGCGAACCGCAGGTGTACATCCTCGAAGCGAACCCGCGGGCCAGCCGCACGGTGCCGTTCGTGTCGAAGGCGACCGGGGTGCAGCTCGCGCGGCTCGCGGCGCTAGTGATGGTCGGGAAGACGCTGGACGAACTCGGCGTGAAGGACGAAGTGATTCCGGCGCACTTCTCGGTGAAGGAGAGCGTGTTCCCGTTCAACAAGTTCCCCGGTGTGGACATCATCCTCGGCCCGGAGATGAAATCGACCGGCGAAGTGATGGGCATCGACGACCGGATGCCGATGGCGTTTTACAAAGCGCAGATGGGCGCGAGTTCGCCGCTGCCCGCGAGCGGCACCGTGTTCATCTCGGTGGCGAACCGCGACAAGGACGCGGTGCTTCCCATCGCCCGCGGGTTCGCCGAGATGGGCTACAAGCTGATCGCCACGCGCGGCACCGCGAAGTTCCTCAGCGACCGCGGCGTGCCGGTGACGGACGTGCCGAAGCTCGCGGAGGGCCGCCCGAACCTGATCGACATGCTGGTGAACGGCGAGGTGGCGCTGATCGTGAACACGCCGACCGGCCGCGGCAGTTCGACGGACGAATCGAAGATTCGCACCGCGGCGGTGGCGAGCCGCGTGACCGCGATTACGACGATCTCGGCCGCGCAAGCCGCGATGGAAGCGTGCCGCGCGCTGAAGCGCCAAGACCTGACCGTGACCGCGCTACAGGACCGGTTCCCGGCGAAGTGAGGTTCCAACCCGACGCGGCGGCGCGCGTGCCGCCGCAAGGCCCGCTCTCGTGCTCGACCTCCGATTCGGGAAGCAACGGGAACGTACCGGCGCGCTTCGGACCGTCGCACTTGCGACGCGCTACCGTTGCAACTCGCGCTCGGCGCGGTCCACCAGTTCCTTCACCGGCCAGTCGCGGTCGCCGATGGCGATGTTCGCGCTCGCGTCCAGAAGTGCCCGCACCTTCTTCTCCGCCGCGACCGCCGTGCTGTGCGTCTTCGCGCCGAAGTGCTTGCTAATCTCGCCGTAGGTCGCGGCCGTGTGCTTGCGGCACAGGTAGATCGCCACCATGCGCGGGTGCGTCACGGTCCACGCCCGCGACTTCGATTGCAGCGAACCCGCGTTCAGGCGCAGCACCGAGCACACCGCGGCGTCCACGTCCTTCACGCCGACTGTGCGGACGGCGTGCCGCAGAAGGTCACCGAGGGCTTCGCGGGCCGTTTGCATGTCCGCGGGCCGGCCCGTCACCTTCGCGTAGTGCCGCACGCTGTTCACGGCCCCTTCGAGTTCGCGCACGTTCCCGCGCAGGCTGCCCGCGAGCGCCTTCAGCACGGCGTCCGGGATCGTCGGTTGCGCGCCGGTCGCCTTCTTGCGCAGGATCTCGAGCCGCGTGTCCGGGTCCGGCGGCATGAGGCCCCACACCGCGCCGCCGAGCAACCGGTCCACCAGTTCGGGCATCAGTTCGTCCGCGAGGCGCGGGTGACAGTCCGTTGTCACGATCACCTGCCGCCCGTCCGATACGAGCGCGTCGAACGTGTGGAGGAACTCTTCCTGCGTCGCGGTCTTCTTGGCGAGGAAGTGCAGGTCGTCGAGCAGCAGCGCGGAGCAGTCGCGGAACTGCCGGCGGAACGCGGACATCTTGCCGAGCCGCGACGCTTGAACGAACCGCGTGGTGAACTCTTCGGCCGTGACGTACACGGGCCGCTGGTCGCTCTGCCGCTTCAGCCCGGCGAACGCGCCTTCGAGCAGGTGCGTTTTGCCGGTGCCCACCGGCCCGTGAATCACGAGCGGGTTCGCGCCCATGCCCGGTTCTTCCACCACGCTGAGCGCCGACGCGTGCGCGACGCGGTTGCACTGGCCCACCACGAAGTCGGAGAGGGCCTTCCAGCGGCGGCCGGTGCGCTGCCCGGCGAGCGGGCGCGAAAGGGCCGCGTCGTCCGGGTCGGCGCGCTTCGCCTTCGGCTTCGGCGGCGCGGCCGGTTCGCCGAAGATGTCGCGCTGCACCGCGGCCGCGGGCACTTGCGGCTCGCTCACCGGCTTGGCGGCGTCCGGCGCGCCCTCGCCTTCGACGCCCCACTGCACCGCGACGCTCGGGCCGCACACTTCGGCCACCGCGTCGCGCACGGCCGCGCCGAACGTGTGCTGGAGCCAGTCTTGCGTGTGCCGCGATTTGGCGAGCACCGCGACCGCGCCACCCAGCGGCACGAACCGCGCGCGGCCCGCGAACCACAGGTTGTAGCGGCCCGCGCCCACTTTCGCGCTGACGGCTTCGGCAAGGGGGTCGAGTTGCGGGGGCACGGCACGAGCTCCCGCGCGCCGCGGGGGCGGCGCGCGTCGCGGGTCTGGGTGTGGCTGAGTGAGTACCCCTCCAATATCTGCCACAGGCGCGGTGCGCCAACGCGCGCGAAGGTCGGTTGTGGCAATCCGCGCCGGGGCGCGCGTGGCGCGGTCGGCAGAGTCGCGCGCCGCCGGGGCGAGCGCAGCAATCGCGCCAGACGGCGCATTTGGGCGCCGCCGGGCGCGCGCGCCAAACTCGCGCGAACCCAACCCGACTTGAGCGGAAAAGAAGTGAAGTTCGGCTACCAGCGCGCGAGCCACACGTCGCGGCGGTCGCGCTCGGCGAACCCGTGTCGCGCGTAGAGGCGCGTCGCGGGTTCGTTCCGCGCGTCCACACTCAGCGACACGCCGAGGGTGCCCACGGCGCGCAAGCGCGCGAGCAGTTCGTGCACCAGTGCCGAGCCGAGTCCGCGCCCGCGGGCTTCCGGTACGAGGCCGAAGTAACACAGGTCCGTTTCGCTCGCCTCCGCACCGGGCGCGAGAATCGCCACGCCGATTGGCGCATCGCCGAATCGCACGAGGTACCACTCGCCGCCGGGCGCGGGGTCGGCGAACCCGGACACGATCTCGGCTCCCGTGCGGGTCGCGTGCAACTCCGGGCAGTCGCGCGAACCGGCGTGCGTGCGCAGTAGCACGTCGCGGAACGTGTCGCCGAGCGGCGGCTCGTCGGCGTCGAGCGCCCAGCCTTCGAGTTGCGGTAGCGGCGCGCCGCCGAGGTCGCGGTGGAGGAACAGGAGTTGCGTGACGCGCTCGAACCCGGCGCGGGCGAGCGGTGCCACTTCGACCGCGTCGCCCGGTGCCGCGAACGCCTGACACACCTTCACCCCGCCCGCGCGCAGCCAGTCACGA
>JALHNS010000302.1 GCA_022843445.1 Gemmata sp. | reverse complement strand
GCGCGACGGCCGCGCGCGCGCCGCTCACGAGCACGTGGTGCTCGCAGCCGATCGCGGGGCCGGAATCCGGGTACGGCAGCAGCAGCGGTTGGCGGTGCCGCCGGTGAAGATGGCGAACCCGGTGCCGGGCGCGTGCGGGACGTTCGCGCGCAGCGGGTCGAAGCCGAGTTCGGCGAGCAGTTTCGCGCCAGTGGGGTGCAGCCACTCGCCCGCGAACCGGTTGCCGGTCGCGCCCGCGTCGAGCAGCGCGACGCGCTGGCCGGCACGGGCGAGCGCGAGCGCCGCGGCGCAGCCGACCGGCCCGGCCCCGACGACGACCGCGTGAGTGGAAGTGAGCATCGTGCCCGAGGGGTGAGCGGTTCGTGCCGTGAAGCGACTAATCTAGCGGCGGCGCGAGCGCGCCACAAGATCGACCACAGCCGTGCAATCGGCGAGCGCGGCGCGTTCACTTCAGCGGTTTCAGCACCACGTCCTTGAACCACACCTCCGCGCCCTCGGATTGCAGCGCGATCTTACCCTTCGTGAAACTGCACTCGGTGCCCGCGTTCACCTTTGTGCCGTTCACCGCGAGTTCGATACTCGCGCCCTTGCACGTTATCACCATCTCGTTCCACTCGCCGAGCGGCTTTTCGAGTTGCTCCTTCGGTTCGATGCGCAGGAAGCGGCGCTCCAGCTTGGGGTCTTGGCGCGCTTTCTCCACGGTCAACTTCGCCGCCGGCGGGTTCGTGAGCAGCAGGTCGCCGGCGCGCCCGGTGAGCAGTTGGCACTCGATGCTCGTGGGCCAATACTTGTCGTCTTGAACGTGAACCAGCACGCCAGTGTTGCCGCCCTTCCCTTCTGCCGGGAAGCGCCACTTCACGCGCAGTTCGTAGTCGCCGTACTCCTTCGTCGTCACCATCGCCCCGTTCGGCTTACCGGTGCAGCGGATCGCGCCGTCCTTCGCGGTCCACGTCTCTTTGGGGTCCGCGAGTTTACCGTCTTTGTCCGGCTTCACGACGAACGCCCAGCCGTTAAGCGTCTTGCCGTCGAACAGCGGAACGTCCGCCGCGCGCGCCGCGGGTGCGAACAGCAACACACAGAGACAAAGAGCGCGCATCGGGTTCGGGGGGTTAATGGAAGAGCTTCGTAAGTGGCGTGCCGGTGGTAGCGCGATACGGGCGGTCGGTCGCGTCGGTGTAGTGCGCGTGCGCCGGAATGCCGAGCGCGTGGAGCATGGTCGCGCTCAGGTCGCCCGGAGTCGTCGGTTCGTGCGCCGGGTACGCCGCGATGCGGTCCGACTTGCCGAACGTGGAACCGCCGACCACGCCCGCACCCGCGAGCAGCACGGAGTAACAGCCGCCCCAGTGCTTGCGCCCCGGCGAACTGCCCGCGAAGTTCTTTTCGAGCGCCACCAGCGGCGCGCGCCCGAACTCCCCCATCACCACCACCAATGTGCGCTCCAGCAGACCGCGCGTGTGCAGGTCTTCGAGAAACGCCGAAACGCTGTGGTCGAATCGCGGGATCAGGTGCGCTTTGAGCGCGTCGAAGATGTCGTTGTGCGTGTCCCACCCGTACTGGTCGGTGTCGTCCGGGTGCGTGTCTTGCCCGCGAATGCCGTGGTTGAAGAACACCGTGATCCACGGCACCCCGGCTTCGACCAAGCGGCGCGCCATGAGGCACGCCTGCCCGGACCGGTGCCGGCCGTAGGCGTCGCGCAGTTTTTCCGGCTCGCGGTCGAGATCCAGCGCCTCGCGCACGCGCGGCGCGTTCACCAGCTCGAAGGCCTTCTGCGCGAGCGGGTCTTTCGTCGCGGCCGGGTCGAGCTTCGCCAACAGCGCGTGGCGCGCGTTCAGGCGCTCCGCGGGCAGGTCGGCCGGCAGTTCCAACGACGCCACGAGCCGGTCGGTGTCGGTCACGTTGCCGAGTTCGGCCGGTTCGTAGGCGCGCCCGAGCAGCCCGGCGTACTGGCCCGGCGACACTTCGATGGGCGCGAGCAGCGGCCCGTTCACGTGAACCGCGGTGTGCGGGAAGTGCGCCGCGGGCTTGAGGCGCTTCACGATCGCGCCGAGCGCCGGGAAGTCCGTCGGGCGCGGCGGCGGGTTCGACGATTTGCGCGGGTGGAACTGGCCGGTGAGCGCGAGGTAGCATGCGGAGCCGTGGTCGAGGTCGTCGTGCGTCATCGACCGCAGCACGCAGTACCGGTGCGAGAGCTCCGCGAGTTTCGGCAGGTGCTCGCACACGCGCAGGCCGGGCGTCTTCGTGTGCGTGCTGGCGAACGCGCCGCGAATCTCTTCGGGCGCGTCCGGCTTCGGGTCCCACGTGTCGAGTTGGCTTTGGCCGCCGCTGGTGAAGATCACGACGACGGATTTGGCGCGCCCGAAGCCGGGTTCGGCGCGCTCGCGCGCGAGTGCCGGCGCGCCCGCCAGCGCGGGCAGCGCGAGTTGCAGCAGCGTTCGGCGCGTGGGCAGCATGGCACGCTTACCGTTTCAGCGAGTAGAGCACCGCGGCGCTACCGATGCGCAGCGCGCTGTCTTTGTCGTGGCCCAAGCAGTCCGCGGACTTGTGGCCCTCGATCGCGCAGCCGATGTCGTACTTGCTGTAAATCACCACCCAGCGGCCGTCCACCTTAATGCCCTCCAGCGCCACCGGGTAGTTGCGCATCTCGGTTTCGGGGCCGCTCCCGTCCGGCTTCTCGCGCCGGCACTTCACGTTCTTCAGGTCGATGCCCGCGTCGGCCGCGACCTTGAAGAACGGGTCCGGCTTGCCGTCGGCGCGCTCTTCGATGGGCACCAGCTTCTTGCCCCACATCTGTTCCATCGCGGCGCGGAACGAGCGGTCGAACTCCTGCCACTGCTTGTACCCGTTGCACGCGGCGTCCGCGAGCAGCACCCCGCCGGTTTGCAGGTTCACCTTCAGGCTCTCCAGTTCGTCCGGCGTGAACGTGACCGGTTTGCGCCCGTGCAGGTACATGAACTTGTACTTGAACAGCGCCTGATCGGTCGGCGATAGCACTTCGGAGGTCAGCGTGGTGTCGAGCTTCGCGTGGTGTTGGAGGTACGCGGTGAGGTTCTTCAGCGCGTCGGCCGCCGGCGGCGGCTGCTGGCTCGCGTCGCTGACGTAGCGAATCTGCGCCGGGCGGAACTTGCTCCGCGCGATGCCCGCGTCGGTCCCGCTCACCAGAATCGTGCGCGTCAGCTTGGGCTTGGGCAGTTCCATGCCGGTGGCGTAGGCGATCACGTTGCGCGACAGGCAGAACGCCTTTTCACCGCGGTTCTGCGGGGTGCTGCCCTTCTTGGGCATGAACCGCGCCTCTTCCCAATAGCCCGCGAGCGGGGCCGGCGAGAACACCGCCACCGTGCGGCACCCGCGGTCCAAGTACTTCAGGTCCGGGAAGTCCGCGGGCGAGATGCCGGGGAACATGGTCCAGATGGCGTGTTCGGGCGGCAGCTTGCGGAGCGTGCCCCCGGGCGCGATCCGGTCGATCAGCTGCTCGAACGAGCGCGCGAACTCGGCGTCGCCGCAGCACGCCTCCGCCAAGATGAAGCCGCCCTCTTCGAGGTACCGCTTCAAGATTTTCTCTTCGAGCGAGAGCAGCTCGCCGCCGCGGTTCACGAACGGCACGCGCCCGTGCCCGTTCAAGTACAGCACCGGCGATTGCAGCAGCAGGCCCACTTCGGTGTCGATCTTCGCGTCACCGCCGGTCAGCCCTTGCAGCCGCGGGTCGTACACCTGCCACGCGAGCGGCTCGTTGTCGAAGATCTCGCGGGCCGCGAACTCGACCATGTGCCGCGCGTCGCTGTGCTTGCGGTTCCACTCCTGCTTGCGCGTGGGCTTGTTGGTCAGGTCGTGCTCGACCAGCACCGTGGGCGCGTCGCCGTCGGGGGTCTTCCAGTTGCCCCACGCGAACTTGCTCACGAGCACCGGCGTGCGGCCTTTCGAGAGGAACAGCAGCGCGAACGAGGTGGTGACGATGGCGTTGCTGGCGTCGATGCCCTGCCCGCGGTCCGGGTACGGGAACGAGCCGTCGCCCGCTTGGAACCGCACGAGGTTCGTGCAGCCCTGCCGGTACCAGTCGTAGCGGCCGATGAACCGCTGCCCGCTGAGCCGGCCGAGGCGCTCGATGCCGTAGTAGTTGTAAAAGAGCGACTTGCCCTCGTCGTAGTTGAACTTGGTCGCCACGAAGTTCATCCCGCGCGCCAGCGCGTCGTTCTCCGGGTACGCGCCGCAGTTCGCCGCCACCCCGGTCTTCTCGTCCAGCCCTTGCAGGCTCTTGTCGAGGCCCATGCCCGCGATGATGAGGCCGCACACGCCGCCCACGGTCATGGTGAAGCTGCCGTCCGTGAACACCTTCGGGTTGAGCCCGTCGTTGATGTACGGCCACCACCCGCGGAACGCGTCGCCCTTTTGCGTGCGCGTGTAGTAGTCGAGGATCTTCTCCCAGAACGCCTTGGGGATCTCCACGCCCGCGGCCTTCGCGGCGTACAGGCCCAGCAGCGCGTACTGGGTGTTCGAGTTGTCGCCCCCGGATTGCACCCCCTCGAGCGGGTAGCTCCAGCCCTTGAGCTTGCCGTCGCCCCCGATAATCGCGGTCTTCTGGAGCCACTCGGCGTTCTTGGCGATTTGCGGTAGGTCCTTCTTCTGGCGCGCCTCAGCCAGCGCCATCGTTTGGAGCGCGACCACGTACGTGCGCTCCGGCGTCCCCAACCCGCGGAGGAACTCCAGCGCCTTCGCGACCGCCGGGTCATCGTGCTTCAGCCCGCAGTTCAGCAGCGCGAGCGTGGCGAGCGCGGTGGTGCCGCCCTTGAACCCGGCGACGTGCCCGAACACGAAGCTCTCCCAGCTCCCGTCCTTCGCCTGCTTCGCGCGAAAGTACGCGACGCCCTTGTCGATCCCCTTCTTCACCTGATTCACGAGTTCGTCGTCCACGCCGCGCAGCGGCGCGTCGGCCGGTTTGGTCTCGCGCTTGAAATCGGCCGGCGGGGGCACGAACGGCGGCGGGTCTTTCGGCGGGTCTTTCGGAGGCTGCGCGGCCGCGGGCACGAACCCCAGCGCGCCGAGAAGCGCGGCCACCGACGCGACCACCAACGAGCGGAACATGGCGCGCCCTCGAATGCGAAGCGGGTTCTTCTTCATGCCCTCTCCCCGCGCAGCGTGGGAGAGGGCGGCCGAGTCTTCGAGGCCGGGCGAGGGGAACTACCAACACCGTTCGCGCGAAGCTGAACCAGTTGGTTAGCTCACCCCTCACCCGCCCGCGAAGCGCGGGCACCCTCTCCCGCAAGGGGAGAGGGCAATACCAATCCCCACCCCATCGTATCACGCGCGGAGCGGCTTCTGCCACGCTTCCTTCAGCGTTGCCAGTTTAACCCACAGCAGCCACTCGCCGTTGGCACCGGCGACCCGCAACCGCGGTTCGCTCACGAGAGTGCCCACCCGCGCAACCGCTACGCCCGCCAAAGCCGCTTCGAAGGCGGGCGCGTGCTCCGGTTTCACTTCCACCACGAACCGCGACGGCGATTCGCTGAACAACTTCGCCTCGTCGCTCAGCGCGCCCGGAAGCGAACTGACGTCGGCCCCGATGTTGCCGGCGAAGCACATCTCCGCGACCGCCACCGCGAACCCGCCTTCGCTCAGGTCGTGGCACGCGCGCACCAGCCCTTGCGCGATCGCAGAGTGAACGCCCGCGAACACCTTCGGTGCGAGCGTCACGTTCACGGTGGGCACCGCGCCCCCGCTGCGGCCGGTCACCAGTTCGAAGTGCGAGCCGCCGAGTTCGTGGCGCGTTTCGCCGACGAGGTACAGCAGGTTCCCCGCGGCTTTGGCGTCCATCGTGACGCACTTGCGCACGTCCGGCACGCGGCCGAGCGCCGTAACGAGCAGCGTGTGCGGGATGTCCAACCGCTCGCCGGTCTTCCCGGTGTAGGTGTTGTTCAGGCTGTCTTTGCCGCTGATGAACGGCGTGCCGTATGCGACCGCGACGTCGCGACACGCCTCTGCAGTGCGCACGAGCGCGCCGAGCACCTTCGGGTCGTGAATGTTCCCCCAACAGAAGTTGTCTAGGATCGCGACGCGCGCCGGATCGGCCCCCACCGCGACCACGTTGCGCACGGCTTCGTCGATGGCGCACGCGCCGGCGTGGTAGGGGTCGAGGTCCGCGAGCCGCGGGTTGATGCCGCAACCGACCGCCGCACCGACCCACGAGCCGAGAACCGGCATCACCACCGACGCGTCACTCGGCCCGTCGTTCAGCACGCCGACGAGCGGCTTCACCACGCTCCCGCCCTGCACTTCGTGGTCGTATTGGCGAATCACGGCTTCCTTCGAGCACACACTGTAGTGCCCGAGGATCGCGACGAGTGCGTCTTGCGGGGTGAGGTCGCGCAGCTCCGCCGAAGGCCGGCCCATCGCGAACATCGGTGCGTCCCACTCGGCTTCTTTCACCACCGTCGGCCGGCCGTCGTGCAGGAAGTGCATATCGAGGTTCGCGACCTCGTTGCCCTTGTAGCTCAGTTTCAAGCGCCCGCTGGCTTCGAAGGTGCCGAGCACCGCGGCTTCCACGTCTTCGCTGTCGCACAGCGCTTTCAACTCGTCCCACTTGGCGGGCGGAACGGAGAGCACCATGCGCTCCTGCGATTCGCTGATCCAGATTTCGGTGTAGCTCAGCCCCTCATACTTCAGCGGGGCTTGGTCCAGTTCCACGGTCGCGCCGAGGTCCGCGCCCATCTCGCCGACCGCGGACGAAAACCCGCCCGCGCCGCAGTCGGTGATCGCCGTGAACAGGCCGCGGTCGCGCGCTTGCAGAATCACGTCCTGCACTTTCTTCTCGGTGATGGCATTGCCGATCTGCACCGCGCCGCCACTCACCGTTTCGGATTCGTGCGTGAGTTCGAGGCTGCTGAACGTCGCGCCGTGAATCCCGTCGCGGCCGGTGCGCCCGCCGACCGCGACGATCAGGTCGCCCGCGTTCACCTTCTTGAACGCCTTGTCGTGCGGGATCAGCCCGACGGTGCCGCAGAACACTAAAGGGTTCGCCAAATAGCGCTCGTCGAACAAGATCGCGCCGTTCACCGTGGGGATGCCCATCCGGTTGCCGTAGTCGCGCACACCGGCCACGACGCCGTTCATCACGCGCCGCGGGTGCAGCACCCCTTGCGGGAGTTGGTCCGGGGCGAAATTCGGCGGCGCGAAGCAGAACACGTCGGTGTTGCACACCGGTTTCGCGCCGAGACCGGTGCCGAGTACGTCGCGGATCACGCCGCCCAACCCGGTGTTCGCGCCGCCGTAGGGTTCGATCGCCGACGGGTGGTTGTGCGTTTCCACCTTGATGCAGATGTGGAAGTTGTCGTCGAACGTCACGACACCGGCGTTGTCGGCGAACACGCTCACGCACCAGTCGTTCGCGCCGAGGGCGGCGCGAATCGTCTGCGTGGCCCCGAAGACCGTCTCTTTGAGGAGGTTCTTATAGGTCCGCTTCTCGCCGGTCGTGCGGTCGGTGAAGTGGATCGTGCCCTTCAGCGTTTTGTGCGAGCAGTGTTCGGACCACGTTTGCGCGATCGACTCCAACTCCGCGTCGGTCGGCTCGCGGTTCAGGTCGCGGAAGTGCGCCTGCACCACGCGCATTTCTTCGAGCGAGAGCGCGAGCGTGTTCTCTTTGCTCAGCTTCACAAGGCCGGCGTCGTCTAGGTCGCGCAGCGGCACCGTGAGCAACTTGAACGAATACGGCGCGCCGATTCCGAGGTGATCGGCCTTCACCGGGCCGATCACGATTTGCTCGATGGCGTCGTTCGCCAGCACCTTGCGGAACAGCGTGTCGCGGTCGAGCGAGGGGACGTCGGGCGGGCCGTAGTAGCGGCGGAACGTGCGCACCGCGACCGCGGGCACGCCGAGCATCTTGAGCGTGTCGAGTACCGTCTGCGCGACCGGGTCCATGACGCCGGGCTTGAGCAGCACGGTGTAGCCGGGTTCGCGGAGCGCGCCGACGGGGTGCAGCTCACCGCTTTCGACGAGCGGATCGAACAGCACGTCGGTGGCGAGCAGCGCGCGGTGTTCGTCGCTCAGGTCGCCCTCGATGAGGAAGCCCCGCGCGCTGGCGGTCACGAGGTCGCCGCCGCGCTCGGAGTGCGTGAGCAGGTCGAACTCGTCGCACACGCGCTCGCGCTCGCCGTCCTTGCCCACCGGCCGAATCTCAAGTTCCCAGAGCATCGCGCACCTGTTTCCCTTCGCGGAGCCATTCCACCAGCCCGGCGCGGTCGCCGGCTTCGAGCAGCGCGCGGAACGCCGCGAGCCGCGCGGTAAACGAATCGACCGCGGCCAGCACCGGCGCGCGGTTCGCGAGAAAGATCGCGGCCCACAGGTCCGGGTCGCCGGCCGCGACGCGGGTCACGTCGCGGAACCCGCCGGCCGACACGCGGAGCCAGTCTTCGTGCGTGACGCCGGCCACCGCGGACGCCACCGCGTGCGGCAGGTGGCTCGTGACCGCGAGCACGCGATCGTGTTCTTCGGCACTCATCAGCACGGCCCGTGAGCCGAGCGCTTCCCAAAACCGCCCCACCGTAACGGCGCGCTCCCAGTTCGCGCCGAACGTACCAACTACAAGGACCGTCGGCCGGCCTTCGAACAGATCGGCGCGCGCGTGTTCGGGCCCGCTCTTTTCGGACCCGGCGAGCGGGTGGGCCGGCACGTACGGGAGTTGGTCCGCGTCCGGGCCGAGGTCGCGCACGATGCCCGCTTTCGTGCTGCCGGCGTCGGTGAGCAGCGCGCCGGGCTCGAGGTGCGGGAGCGCCGCGCGCACGACCGGCGCGACGCGATCGACCGGCGTGCAGACCACCACGAGCGCCGAACCGCGCACGCCCGCGGCGAGGTCCGGGGTGCCCGCGTCCAGCGCGCC
>JALHNS010000301.1 GCA_022843445.1 Gemmata sp. | reverse complement strand
CGCGCGCCCGAGGCGCGGGCGCTCCGGGCGGCCGCGCGCGAGCACCAGCACGGTTGCGCCGGCGTTCGCCAGCACCGCCGCCCACAGCGCCCACCGGAACGGGACACCGACGAGGAAGTACGCCAGTGCCAGCGCACCGCCAAACGTGAAGAGTCCGGCGAGCGGGGCCGCGAGCCACAGGAACGGGCGCTCCGCGCGGCGGAACGGCCACAGCACCCAGCCCCCGCACGCGCCGAGCGCGAGCTGGGCGAGGAGCGTTTGAACCAACAGCCACCAGCCGTAGGTGTTCATGTTCCCCCCGATCGGCACCCGCGCGAATGGCGGAAGGTGCCGGGCGGAGGGAATTCGGGCAAGGCCAAACGCGCTACTTCTTCCGCTGCCGGAACACTTCGGCCATCATGTTGTCGATCGGGCAGAACTGGTCGGTGAGCACGACGCCGGGGTCGGCGTCGAGGAACGGCTTCAACCGCTCCGCCGGCACGGGGTGCGTGAAAATGTGCGGCTCGCGCTCGCGCGGCGGTAGCGCGACACCCACGCCCCCGACCAGCCCGACGAAGCCGGCCGTGTCGTCCGCCGCGCGCGGCACGCGAATGAGCGGCTGCGCGACGCGCAGCGCCGCCATGTCGATGGGCTTGTCCGACGCGTAAATCACCATCACCTGCCGGTTGTTGTCCCAGTCCTTCCCGGCTTCGGTACCGGCCGCGGGGATCGGCACCGAGGCGATCAGCACCACGTTTTCGGCCGGGAAGGTCTCCTTCAGCGTCGCCATCGCGGAGCGCCACAGCTTCCCGTACGACACCGCGTCGATGATCGTGAGCAGGTACGCGCCGTCGGGCTTGAGCGCGCGCTTCACCGCGTCGTTGTACTCTTTGGTCATCAGGTGCGCGGGCACCGACAGGTCGTTCACCGCGTCCTGCACCACGAGGTCGTAGGAACCGGGCGCGGCGCGCTCGGCCACGAACTGCCGGCCGTCCATGTGATAGGCGCGGAGCCGCGGGTTGGGCGCGAGGCCGAGGTGGTCGTAGGCCACGCGGGTCACGGCCGGGTCGATCTCCACCACGTCCACTTCCGGGCCGTTCATCAGCTCGACGACGTACCGCGGGTACGTGTACCCGCCGCCGCCGATGACGAGCGACTTGGGCGGCGACGCGCCCGGCGCCGCGAGCGCCCGCGCCCGGTACAGGAACTCCACCTGAATGTGCTCGTGCTTGTAGTACAGGTACTCCGGGTCGTACGGGTCCACCACCGAGTGCAGCAGCCGGTCGAGGTTCAGCGTCAGCAGGTTCTCGCGGCCCTCGCCGCTCATGCGGCCCACCCGGATCGTGTAGTAGTTCGATTCCACCAGCGCGAGGACCTCGCGCCCGCGCTGCGCCGACGACAGGATGAACCCGCCCACGATCCCGCCGAGCACGATGGCGAACGCGTACAGCAGCACGTCCTGTTCCCACACTTTCGTTACCAGTAGGCTCGTACACACCAGAATCAGGGCGAGGACGAGCACGGTGTTGTAGGTGCCGATGGCGGACATCAGGACGTAGCCGGCCGCGAACGTGCCGACGATCGCGCCGCCGGTGCTCCACGCGTACACGCGGCCGGCCACTTGCCCCACGCGCGCCACGTCCGGCACCGCGAGCCGGATCACCTGCGGCGACACGAACCCGAGCGCGAACATGGGCAGGAAGAACAGGGCGAACGTCCAACCCAAGACTTCGGTAATCGGCCCCCAGTCCCCGAACGGCTCGTACCGCGAGACCAGCGCCAGCGCGACAAACATGAACACGGTGGCCCCGGCCGCAAGGCACAGCGTCGCCGCGAGCGCCGTGCGCGGGTTCACGCGGCTCCCGGGCCGGTTCACGCGGTCCGCGAGTTGCCCGCCGGTGAAGTTCCCCAGCGCCGTGCCCGCGAGCATCACGCCGATGATCCCGGTCCACGTGAACAGCGACACGCCGAGGTGCTGCGCGAGCACGCGCGACGCCGTGAGTTCCAGCGCCATCCCGCAGAAGCTGGCGAGGAACACGATGAGATACGCGACGCGAATGTCCGAGAACGCGTGGGGGTTGCTCACCGGGGCGTCCCCGATCGGCACTTCCGCCGCGGGCGCTTCCGCCCGAGTGTCGCCGGTCTTCGGCATGGCCGCGGCCGCGAACGCGAGCAGCACGAGTGCGCCGGCCGACACGAACACCAGCGCGTTCACCGTGAACGCCGGGATCAGCACGAACCCGGTCACGTAGTTCCCGATGAGGCAGCCGAGCGTGCTGAGCGCGAAGATCAGCCCGGCTACGCGCCCGGTGTGCGCCACGTCCGGCAGCCCGAGCTTGATCGCCAGCGGTGTGAGCAGAGAGAGCACGAGGCCCGCCGGCAGGCACAGGATGAACGCCAACACCGGGATGCGCGGCCCCAGTGGCAACATTTGGTGCCAGCCGGTCGCGTTCAGGATTTGCGGGAACGCGAACATCCACAGCGCCGCGAGCGCGCCGCAGATCAGAAGGGCCGCGAGCGCGCGCGGCGTCGGGTAGCGGTCGGCGATGCGCCCGCCGAACCCGTTGCCCAGCGCGATGCCCGTGAGGAACACGCCGATGATGGACGTCCACGTTTCGAGGCTGGAGCCGATGAACGGGGCCAGCAGCCGCCCGGCCACCAGTTGCAGTACCAACAGGGCGGCGTTCGCGGCGAAAATGATCGCCCCGACGCCGACCAATCGGCCGACCGGGAGCGGGACCGAAGCGGCCGGCAGAGCGGTACTCATGGGGTGTTCGTCGGTGGTGTGCGATCGGATGACGCAAAGCTACGGTTCTGTTGCTCCCGCGGCCATCGCGTAGAATGGCGTTTGACGTTTCGCGCCGCGGCGCGCCTACACACGAAACGCGACACACGAACCACAAACGACCCAACCATGAGTTCTCGCTTCGTCGTCGGCATCGACCTCGGCACCACGAACAGCGCACTCGCTTACGTCGACACCGGCGCGGGACCGGCCGCGAAGGTCACAGCTTTCCCCATCCCGCAAGTGGTCGCCCAAGGCGCGGTGGAAGAGCGCCCGCTGCTACCGTCGTTCCTCTATCTGCCGGGCGACGGCGAACAGCCCGCGGGCGCGCTCAAGCTCCCGTGGGACGCGAAGCGCGACTACTGCGTCGGCGAGTTCGCGCGCGTGTTCGGGTCGCAGGTGCCCACGCGGCTCGTCGCGAGCGCGAAGTCGTGGCTGTGTCACCCCGGCGTCGATCGCAAAGCCGCGATCCTTCCGCACAAAGCTCCGGACGCGGGCTCGCGGAAGGTGTCGCCGTTGGACGCCTGTACGCGATACCTCAAACACTTCGCGGAGGCGTGGAACGCGCAACTGGCGAAAGACGTAGCCGCGAACCGGCTCGAAGCGCAAGAGATCGTGCTCACGGTGCCTGCATCGTTCGACGCCGGGGCGCGCGAACTCACGGTCGAAGCCGCGCGCGCCGCCGGATTCGAGAACCTCACACTGCTCGAAGAACCTCAAGCCGCGTTCTACGCGTGGCTGGATCGTAGCGGCGAAGGCTGGCGCAACCAAGTGGGCGTCGGCGAGCTGGTACTGGTCGCGGACGTGGGCGGCGGCACCACCGACTTCACGCTCATCGAAGTCGGCGAAGAAGGCGGGAACCTCGTGCTGACGCGGCTCGCGGTGGGCGACCACCTGTTGCTCGGCGGCGACAACATGGACCTGACGCTCGCCTATTCCGTGGCGCAGCAGTTGTCGGCGAAGGGCACTAAACTCGACGCCGGGCAGATGCAGCAACTCACTTACGCGTGCCGGAACGCGAAGGAGCAACTGTTCGCGGACGCGAAGCTGATGTCGGCCCCGGTCACGGTGCTGGGTAAGGGCCGGAGCATCGTCGGCGGGAGTATCAAGCACGATCTCTCGCGCGGCGACGTGGAGAAGGTGCTCGTGGAGGGCTTCTTCCCGGAGTGCGCGCGCGACGCGCTCCCCGCGACCGGGCGCGTGGGCGGCCTCGCGGAGTTGGGGCTGCCGTACGTGTCAGACGCCGGCATCACGCGGCACCTCGCGACGTTCCTCGCGCGCCAATCGGAAGCACTGGCGAATCGCGAACCGGCGAGCGGCAAGAAGAAGAAGGCCGCGGACGCGGTGGCGCTCCCGAGTGCGATCCTCTTCAACGGCGGCGTCTTCAAAGGCGACGTGCTGCGCAACCGGTTGCTGGGCGTTCTGGGCGCGTGGGCAAAGGGGGCGAAGGCCGAGCCGACGCGCGAACTCGCGGGCGCGGACCTCGACCTCGCGGTGGCGCGCGGCGCGGCGTACTACGGGCTCGTGAAGCGCGGGAAGGGCGTCCGCATTCGCGGCGGTACGGCGCGCGCGTACTACATCGGCGTCGAAACGAACATGCCCGCGGTGCCGGGCTTCGCGCCACCGGTGAAGGCGCTGTGCGTCGCGCCGTTCGGCATGGAAGAGGGCACCGAAGCCGACGTGCCCGCGTACGAACTGGGCGTGCGCGTGGGCACCGAAGCCGAGTTCCGGTTTCTCGGTTCGACCGTCCGCCGCGACGACCCCGCGGGCGCAGTTGTTGAAGAATGGGAAGGACAAATCGACGAACTGGCCCCGGTGCGCACGACGCTCGAAGCGAAGGGCACCGCGTCGGGCGGCACGGTGGTACCGGTTCACTTGCACAGCAAGGTGACGAGCGTGGGCCAACTGGAACTGTGGCTGCAATCGCGCGACGGCAAGCACCGCTGGAAGCTCGAGTTCAACGCCCGCGAGGGGAAGTGACCCGTTGTTCTTGCTTCGGTTCGCGATATAATCGGGCGGCACACTTCCCGGAGCCGCCCAGTGCCCGCCCCCAACGCAACGCTTCCCACGCCGCCCAACCCCAATCACAGTCGCCAAACTCGGTTGTGGTTCGGCGCGCTCGTGGCGCTCCTCGCGGGAGCGCTCGTCGCGGTCGCAACGCTGAGGCGCGCGACTGAAGCGCATCGCACAGAGGTCGCCAGCTTGCGCGACGCGGAGAGTGCGGCAACGGCCGAGGCCGACCACCAACGAGCGGTCGCGGAGCGCGCGCGCGCTGACGCGCGGGGTGCCGAGCACCGGGCAGCAGAAGCCCGCGCGTCCGAAGCGCGGGTGCGACACCAACTCACCGTTTTCGAGTACGCCAGCGCCACGCGCGCCGCCTACCAAGACTGGCGCGACACCAACATCGTCGCGATGCGCACCCAGTTCGAGCGCACCGAACCAACGTTGCGCAACTGGGAGTGGCGCTACCTGCATCGGCTGTGCGACCCTTCGCTCCTCACCCTGCGCGTCGGCAAAGAAGTGCCCGTCGCCTCGGCCGCGTTCAGCCCGGACGGCACCCGGTTGGTCACGGGCAGTGGCCCAACAGCGAAACTCTGGGACCTCAAGACCGGCGAACTCCTTTCCGTCTTCGCCCAAAACCTCGGTGTTAGCTCCGTGTCGTTCAGCCCGGACGGCACGCGCGTCCTGACCGCCGGAGGCGACGGCCAAACGAATGGGACGGACCGGCCGGGCGAGGCCGTTGTGTGGGACGCCGAGACCGCTACCGAGTTGTTCAAGCTCAAGGGGCACACGAAACACATTTCGGCAGCCGCGTTCGGCCCGGACGGCACACGCATCGTCACCGGGAGCTACGACCAAACGGCGAAACTGTGGGACGCCAAGACCGGGGCCGAACTGTTCACGCTCAAGGGGCACCAGAGCAGCGTACAATCGGCCGCGTTCAGCCCGGACGGCACACGCGTCGTCACCGGGAGTTGGGACAAGACGGCGAAACTGTGGGACACAAAAACCGGGGCCGAAGTCCGTACCCTAACGTGGGACAACAACGCTTACGCGGTGGGTTACAGCAGAGACGGCGCGCACGTCTATCTCACCGGTGCTCTCGGAGAACTCGGGAAGTACGACGCGAAGACCGGAGCGGTCCTCTACCCCGGCCGCAAGCACGCCGGCAGCGTCGGTTCCATCGCGTTCAGCCCAGACGGGACGCGCTTCGCCACCGCGAGTTCGGACGGGACGGTGCGCGTCCAGAACGTGCGCGCGGGCGGCGAAGACCTCGTCCTGCGCGGGCACACCTCCGGCGTGAACGCGGTGGCTTTCAGCCCCGACAGCACCCTCCTCGTCACCGCGAGTTCGGACGGGAGCGCGAAGATTTGGGACTCACTAACCGGGAACGACGGTTTCTCTCTGACCGCGCACCGGGGCGAGGGAAGGGCCGTATCGTTCGCCCCGGACGGCACCCGCTTCGTCACCGCGGACGGGAACGGAACGGCAACGGTTTGGGACGCGCGCACGGGGGCCGCGCTGCTCTCGTTACGCCACAACCGATCGGTATCTTCTGTGGCGTTCAGTGCCGACGGCACACGCGTGCTGACCGGAGGGAGCCATACCGGGAACGAATTCGGTGCCAGCGCGGCGCGCCTGTGGGACGCGAAGACAGGTGCCGCGCTGCTCACGATTGAAGGCGCAACGGTAACGGAGTACGCGGCGCTCAGCCCGGACGGCACCCGCATCGTGACCGGGAGTTGGGACCGGGCGGTGCGCGTGTGGGACGCACAAACCGGGCGCGAACTGCTCAAGCTGAAAGGGCACAAAGAACCGTTGAACACCGCGGCCTTCAGCCCGGACGGTACCCGAATCGTTACGGCGAGTGGGTACGGCCGTTTCGCCGGCCGTTTTGACCGTTACGATGTGAGTGAGCCGAGCGAGGCCGTCGTGTGGGACTCAAAGACCGGAACCGAACTCCTCACACTCAACGGGCACGCGATGCACACGAGCGCCGCGGCCTTCAGCCCGGACGGCGCACACATCGTCACGGGGAGTTACGACCGAACGGCCAAAATCTGGGACGCCAAGACCGGGGCCGAACTGTTCACCCTCACGGGGCACACGGGGCCGATTCGTGCGGCGACGTACAGCCCCGACGGAACCCGCATCCTCACCGGAAGCGCCGACCGAACGGCACGCGTGTGGGACGCGCGGACCGGCGTCGAGGTCCTAACCCTGCGTGGCTACGAGGGCGCGGTGACTGCCGCGGCGTTCAGCCCGGAGGGAGCGCGCATCATTCTTGCTGCGGATCGAAAAGTTCATCTCCACGACGCGCGCCCCGTCCGCGAAGTGAGGGCGTGGCGCTCCCCAACGCTCGAACGAATTGGACCGGCGGCGAAATGACCCTCACCGCTCTACCTTCAGCTTCGGCATCGCGCGTTGGAGCGCGTCGCGGCCGGTTTGCGTGATGCCGTCGCACGCGCCAACGTGGAGCCAGCGGAGGTTGGAGAGTTTCGTGAGCGTTTCGAGGCCCGCGTCGGTGAGTTGCGGGCAGCCCTGCACGCTCAGTTCCGCGAGGCTCGGCAGCGCAGCGAGCGCGGCTAGGCCCGCGTTCGTCAGCGCCATGCACCAGTTCAGGTGAAGGACGCGCAGTTCGGTTAGCGGGGCGAGCGCCGTAAGGCCGTCGTCGGTTACGCGGAAGCACTCGCTCAGGTTCAGCGTGCGCAAGGCGCGCAGCGTGGCGAAGTGGGATAGCGCCGCGTCCGTCAGCTTGTTGCAGAACATCGCGTCGAGCGCTTCCAGCTTCGGGAACGCGCGCAAGTGCTTCGCGCCGGCGTCCGTAATCTCCTTGCACCCGCGCAGGTCCAGCGCCGTTAGCTCGGTCAGCGGCGACACGGCCGCGAGCGCCGCGTCGGTCAGGTTCTTGCACCAGCGCAGGTGCAGCGTGCGCAGCGTCGTGAGGGTGCCCACCGCGGGCAGCGCCGCATCGGTGATCTGCTCGCAGCCGTTCAAATCCAAACGGTGCAGCGCCGGGAACCCCTTCAGGAACGACAGCCCTTCGAGGTCGCGGTCGTCCGCTTGCGGCGACGCTTCGAGCCGGTACGCGCGCCCCGGTTCGCACGGCACCGGGCCGGGCGTCGGCGTGGAAATCTCCCACTTCGCGCCCGCAGGCGCGCCCGCGGCCCGCGCGTACCACATGCCCGGCACGCCCACCGTCCACTTCGTGCCGCCCGCGTTCGAGGGCGGCGGCGCGAGCAGCGCCGCCAGCGCCGCCGCGAACTCGGTCGCGCTGCCGAACCGCTTCGCCGGTTCCTTCGCCAGCGCTTGCAGGCACACCGCGTCGCACCGCGGGTCGAGGTCCGGGCGCACGTCGGTCGGGCGGCGCGGCGGCTTGTCGCAGTGCGCCCGCATCAGCTCGGCCACGCCGCCGGTGAACAGCGGCACCCCGGTGAGCATGCGGAACAAGAGCACGCCGAGGCTGTACACGTCCGTGCGCGGGCTGACCTCGCCGAACTGCGGATCCCACTGCTCCGGGGCCATGTGCGCGGGGTTGCCCTTCAGCCCGCCGGTGGTGCTCGCGGTGCCGTCGAGCCAGCGGGCGATGCCGAAATCCGTGAGGAGCAACTGGTCGCTCGCAGCGTCGTAAAGCACGTTGCCGGGCTTCAGGTCGCGGTGAACGATGCCCTTCGCGTGCGCGGCCTCCAGCCCCTTCGCAATTTGGAGCGCGAAGCCGACCGCGGTGGGCGCGTCGAGCGGCTCGCCGCTCAGCACCGCGTCGAGGGTGGAGCCGACGCACCGCATCACGATGAACGGCGTTTTGTCGTGAACGCCAACGTCCCAGACGGGACACACGTTGGGGTGGTAGATGTCGGCGCTGGCGCGCGCCTCGCGGAGGAACCGCTCGTGGGCTTCAACCGGCAGCGGGTCGCGCGGGAGCTTGATGGCGACGTAGCGCCCGAGTTTCGGGTCGTGGGCGAGGAACACGCGGCCGAAGGTGCCCTCGCCGAGGAGCCGGAGCACGGCGTAGCGGCCCACGGCGGCGGGCGCGCCGTCCGGCAGCGGGCGGCGGTGGGCGGCGTGCGGGTCGGCGGGAACAGGCGTAGTGTCGTTCATGGACGGCACGCGAA
>JALHNS010000300.1 GCA_022843445.1 Gemmata sp. | reverse complement strand
AAGCGCTTCGGGCGGGAGCGCGGCGTCCAGCCCGCCGGCGTCGATTGCGGCCTGTGGCATGCTCGGGAACGCGGCGGTGGCCGGGGTTTGGGCGAAGGTGCGCCCGCCCGCGGCCCGGACCGCGGCCAACCCGCGGGTGCCGTGCGTGCCGGTGCCGGACAGCACCACCCCGACGGCGCGCGGCCCCGCGTCGTCCGCGAGCGAGACGAGGAAGTCGTCGAGCGAGTCGGCGGCCCCGGCCCCCACGTCGGGGGCCGTCAGCCGCAGCGTGCCGTCCCGCAACCGCATCGTGGCGTTCGGCGGAATCAGGTACACGTGATCGACCGCGACCCGAACGCCGTCGGTCGCCTCGACGACGGGCAGTGCGGTGTGGCGGGCGATCAGCTCGGCCATGATGCTCGCCCGCGCCGGATCGAGGTGCGGGACGACGACGAACGCCGCGCCCGGGGCCGGCGAAACGGCCGCGAACAGACGCTGCAAGGCGTCCAACCCCCCGGCCGACGACACCACCCCGACGATTGGGAACGTGGGCCGCGCGTCGTCGGGTTTCGCAGTCGGCATGGCACTGCTCCGGGCGCGCCGCGCGGGGAACCGCGGGGCTTGCGTGTTGTATCCGCGCCGCAGCCGGTCGGCGCGTCGGGGATTTCCTGACGCGGTGTCGTCGAATCTTCCCGACTCGTGCTCCCCGCGCGAAGCAATTACGTTAGCGGTGTTGCACGTTCAGGGCCGCTCCGGCGGAACCCGACCCACCCGTCCAACTCGTGGAGCCAGCGTGATTACGATCAGCAACCCGTTCCGCGGGTGGGCGCGGCCCCGGATCGCTCGCGCCGAGCCCAAGCCGTGCGTACTCGTGGTGGACGACGACCCCTTCGTGTGCTCGTTCGTGCGGACCGCGCTCAAGGGCGCGGGGTACCGCACCCTCGGCGCGTCCGATCTCGATTCCGCGCTCGCGCTGTTTGAGTCGGCCCGCCCGCGGGTGAGCGTGGCCGTGCTCGACGTGTCGATGCCCGGCGGCGATGGCCCCGAGTTGCTGCGCGAGCTGCGATGGGAACGCCCGTCACTCCCGGCGATCTTCATGAGCGGGGAACTCGATCACGAGCTGAGTAACGACCTCGCCGACCGCCTCCGCGCGGAAGGCGCGACCGCTCTCCTCGCCAAGCCGATGCGGGTCGCCGAACTGTGCGCCGCTGTCGCTGCGGCACTCGCCGACGGAAGCTGAAACGCGCGCCCCACGTTCGGGCGCTCCCCGTCCCGTTCCCCTGAGGTACCACCCGTGCCGCGCTACGCACTCGAAACGCTTGTCGTCATCCTGCTGATCCTGTGGTTCTGGGGCGTGTTCGTCTCTCAGGTCGGTGGGAACCTGATTCACCTGTTATTGGTCGTGATCGTGGCCCTCGCGGCGGTCCGGTACCTGTTCCAAGAGCGCCGTGCACTGTAACAACCGCCCCGCAATCAGACGCGCTCGCTCGCCCTTCTCGAACCGGAGCAAGTGATGACTCGGCTCGCTATGATCGGGCTACTGCTACTCGCGCTCGGCGTCCTCGCCCTCGCGATCCCCACGTTCACCTACTTCACCACCGAGCGCACGGCGGACACCAATTTCTTCAAGATCGACGTGTCCCGCCCGCACACGGTGGTGATCAACCCGCTCGTCGGGGCCGGCCTGCTGATTGCAGGTTTGCTGTTCATGATCCTCGGTCGGCGCGTGCGCGACTGATCGGGTCGAGCGGTGTGACGGAGTACGCGTTCCCTACTGCACGAGGATCCCTCAATGATTCGCAACACGCTCCTGAAGGCCGTCGCGCTTGCGACCGTGGTTCTCGCGCTGGGCACCGGGTGCTCGAGCGAAAGCAAGACCGTGGTCGGCCCGGCTGGCAAGAAGCTCACCGTGAAGTCGCCCTCGGACACGAGCATCAAGCCCGGCGAAACGTCCGCGATCAGCGTGGACGTGTCGCGGACCAACTTCAACGACCCGGTGGTGCTCACCTTCGCGGGGCTACCGGACGGCGTGACCGTGATGGAAGCCGACCGCACCATCTCCAAAGACGCCACCACCGCCAAACTCACCCTCAAGGCCACCAACGAGGCCAAACCGGTGGACGATCACGTCGTCACCGTCACCGGCGCGGGCGGCGGCATGACGCAAGAGGTGTCGTTCAAAGTGACCGTCAAGAAAAGTCCCGACGTATCGAAGAAGTTGACGCTGAAGCCGCCGTACGACACCAGCATTAAGCCGGGCGAAACGGCGGCGATCAGCGTTGACATCACCCGCGAGCGGTTCAACGACCCGGTGGTGCTCACGTTCGCGGGGCTGCCGGACGGCGTGACGGTGATGGAGACCGACCGCACCATTTCCAAAGACGCGACCACCGCGAAACTCACCCTCAAGGCCACCCCCGAAGCCAAGCTGGTGGACGGTCAGGTCGTCACCGTGACCGGCGCGGGCGGCGGCGCGACCCACGACGGGACATTCAAGGTGAGCGTCAAGCAGAAGTAGTGTGCCCGCGGGCCGCCGCGAACGTCGCCGCGGCCCATTCGCTCGCTCTCGAACCAACGGTGCCGCAATGGGTACGATTCTGCTCATCATCCTGATTTTGCTCCTGTTGGGCGCGATCCCGCGCTGGAATTACAACCGGAACTGGGGTTACGCCCCTAGCGGCATCATCAGCCTCATTCTGGTAATGCTGCTGATTCTCGTCGTCCTCGGTCACGTTCCTTACCGGCTCTGACGCATACCACCCGCTTCCCGACGGAGGTTGATCGTGTCGCAGATGAAACCCGGATTCGGTTCGCTCACTGCCGGCGCTCCGAACGCTCGCGAAGTACAGGCGGCACAAAAGACCGCCGACAACCCTGAGCCCGGCTCGAGCGCCGAAGCGCACAAGGAACTGCTCCACATCCTCGTGACCACCTACGGGATTGAGGGCGTGCGCCGAATGCTCGACGAACTGGAATGAGGGCACCGGTGCTCGAACCGCGCCGCGGTAAGTGGCGCGACCCACGATCGCACCTTCAGGAGAACGCCATGGCAACTGGCAGCACTGACATTGTTTGCGTCTCGACTGGGACGCTGACGGAGATGCAAACGCGGCACGACGCGCTGAGTGCCATCGGAATCGAATCGCGCGTGGTCGGCGAGTACCTCACTGCCGGGTTGGGCACCACAATGCCCGGAACGGTCGAACTGTGGGTCCACCGCGCCGATGTGGGCAGCGCCGAAACGGCACTTCGCGGCGAACAGCGGCCCGCCGTGCCGGAGTTCGCGGACATCCGGGTCGTCGGGTTGGACGACGAGCGCAGCACGCGCGCGGACCCGGCCCTGTCACTGTTCGATGTCCACTTTCAACTGTCCGCGCTGCCCCCGATCGGCTGGTCGCGGTTCGTTCGCGGGGCGCTCGAGGCGCACGGCGTCGCGGGTCGGCAGGGCTGGGCGCACAGCCGCTTCTTCGTGGTCCGCTGCGCGGTCGGCGAAGTCGAGGCCGTTCTGAACGCGCTGCGCCCGCTCCTCGTGGAAGTGAACCGAGCGTACCGAGAGTGGGCGGCGCGGGAGGCGCACGCGCGCGCGGACGAGGCCGCGTTCGACCAGCGTTTCGGAGACCAACTCCGCGACCTGAAAAGCCAACTGAAGTTCGACTGAGCGGTCGCGCCTTTCCCCCGGCACAATTTAACAGCAGGAGCTACGGTGAACGATTCGAACGACGTGGTGTGCGTCGCGACGGGAACGCTGCTCGAGATTCAGACGCGGCACGGCGCGCTGAACGCCGCCGGGATCGAATCCCGCGTGGTCGGCGACCACCTGACCGCCGGGTTGGGCACCGCCCTCCCCGGAACGGTCGAACTGTGGGTCCACCGAGCCGACCTGCGCGCGGCGTTGCAGCAACTCGCCGGCCCGACCGCGAGCCAGTTAGAACCGCACGAGTACCCGCTGCCCGAGACCGTGCCCGACCTCGCGCCCTTCACCGAACACGGTTCCACCTAACGTCGGATCGGGGTTTCGGCTCAACGAGGCCCGAGCTGCCCAAAGGGACTTCCGAATGCCCATCGAACACCCCCGCGCCACGAGCGCGGTCGTCGAGGTTCGCGTGATGTTACCTCCCGCCGAATTCGCCGAACTCGAAGCGCGTGCCGCACGCGCCCGGCTCAGCATCGGGAGCTTCCTGAGGGGGCATCTCGCGACCGCTCTGGATGCGTACGACCGCGACAAGCCGAACCCGGACGGCCCGTGACCACTCCCGAACTGTTGGAACTCGTCGCCGCCGAACTGGCCCACATTCCCTACCAGCCCCCCGAGTTCCAAGGGCTGTTGCGCGCGCTGTACCGCCAGCGCCGCGGGGCCGACCTCTCCCACCACCCGCGCACCCCGGCCCGCGAGACGCTCGCGTGGTGCGTCGCCACTCTGCTCAGCGACTTTCCGGCGGCGCGGCTGCAATTCGACCGCGCGTTCTTCCAAAGCGTGCCCACGCGAGCCGCACACGCTACCCAGAAGCCGGCTTCCGAGCGCGCGAGCGAGGATTCTTCAAGTGCGTAACCGCACCGCGTGGCTCTACCACAAGACATCGGAACCAGCTCGCTCGCGCCGGCGATTCGCGGTTCGCATCTCGACGGGCCCGCGTCCGGTGCCAAATCGGGACGCACGAGTAACCGTGCGCAAAACCCCGCGCTGCCGCGGCGGGCCACAAGCAACTGCGTGGTGGCCCGCCGCGGCAGCGCGGGGTGTTCGTCTCCCAACCGATTCGGCACACCCACGGGTCACGATACCGCGGCGGGCACGAACCGTTCCAGATAGCGCACCGCCGCGACCACGTCCTCGAAACGGTCGGGTACCGACGCGCGGTCGACCACCATGTACCCGCCGTAGCCCACCGCTTCAAGCGCGGAGAGGTATTCGGCCCAGTCCACCTCCCCGGTGCCCAGAGCGACCTCGTGCCACGCGCCGGCGGCCCCGGCCCGCACGTCGCGGGCGCGCGTGTGAATCACGCGCCCGAACAGCGCCTCGAGTGCGGACACCGGGTCGCCCCCGGCGCGGATCGCGTTCGTCGGGTCGAAGTTCACGTTCAGTGTGTCCGAGTCGAACGAATCCAGATAGGTGCGGACGCTTTCCGGCGTCGCCGCTCCGGTGTCCAGAGCGACGCGCGTGCCGATCCGGTCGCCGAACGCCGCGAGCGCCGCGAGCGCCTCGCGCTGCGCGCTCGCCCGCGGCTCGTCCGCCCCGCCCGGTACGCTCGGCAGCGCCACGAGCACGCACGGGCACCCGAGGTCGGACGCGAGCAGCATGACGCCCCGGAGGTGATCGACGAACCGCGAACCGCCCGCCGGGTCGTCCAGCGCGCGGCGCGACGGGCAGTTGAGCGCGGACAACTCGAGACCGGCCCCCCGTAGGAGCGTCTGGAGTTCGCGCCGCCCGGTTTCGGTCAGGTGCTCCGGGGCGAGCGGCCCGGTCGCGTCGATCTGCACACCGCGCACGCCCAGTGCCGTGGCCGCGGCGAGCCCTTGGCGCACCGGCAGGCCGGTCGTTTCCAAAACGATCCCGAGTTTCAACTGGTTCATGTGTGTGTCCGTTGGGGGCGGCGCGCGGCCCGCCGCGCGCCGAGTTGAGCGAAGTGAAAACGGGCGGGTGCCCGGCCGCGCGCGGGGCACCCGGAACGGTCAGATGCGGAAGTAGGTGGAACCGAGGTTACCGGCGACGGTGGCGACCGTCGCGCCGAGAAGCAGACTGGCGAACGTCCAGCCGGACACGCGGCTCACCGCGCCGGTCGCGACCGCGGCCGCGTCTCGGGCCTCTTCCTCCGCACGCGCCGCCACCTTCTGGAACTGCTGCTTCGCGTCGCGGTACATCTTTTCCCACTTGTCGATCGTCCGATTGGCCTCGTCCTTGGTCACGCCGGCGCGTTCGGTGAGCGCCCCGACCAGCGCCGAACGGTTCTGCTCGGTCAGCCCCTCGCGGACGGCCCCGTAGGCCGCGGACAGCAGTTCGCCGACGTCCTTGTCGGCGTTCGCTTGCTTCTGTTCGGGTGTGGAGAGCAACTGTTGCGCCTCGTGCTCGATCGCCTTCCAATCGAACTGCGGCACGCGCGCGGCGATGGCGTCCTTCACCGCACCGGCCGCGTCGGGCAGCACAGAGGCCGCGGCCGACGCGGTGGCCGTTGCGCCCGTGCCGAGCAGGTGGAACGCGCCGCCGATGAAGTACCCCAGAGATGTGGTGGCGAGGACGAACATGACCACCGTCGCCAGCGACCACGTCACGAGGCCGTGAATGGCGCTGTCCAGCGGGGCGGTGCCGGCCAACCGCCCGGCCAGCCAACCGCCGACGAACAGGGCGACCAACCCGGACAGGAACATCCACGCGAGCATCGCGGTGGGCACGCCTTTGATCGGGTGCTTGCGGTTGTGCGGATCGACGGCCGCCGCGCCGATGCACACCCCCAGCGCGCTGAGGGCCAAGTGGGTGGCGAGCGCGACGACCGCGCCGGCGATCACCGCGGACCACGAGACGCGGTCCGAGAACGGGATCACCGCCTCACCGGGAACAACGAAACTCGTCGCCGCCGACGCCAGCGCCGGCGTGAGAAGCATCAGGCCGGTAGCGGCCGACAGGGTGCGGGCCGTTTTCGAGAATCGCATCGGTGTATTCCTTTGATGTGCGGGCGGGGCGCTCGAACGAACGCGCGCGGGGCGAACCGGGGCACCTGCCCCGGTTCGGCCCGCCGGACGCCGCTTACTTCTGGGCCGGGATCTTGGTCCCCTCGCGGCACAGCGCGGCGCACGCCTTGCACTCCTCCGCGCACGCCTTCAGCTCCGGAACGTCCGGGTACTTCGCGCACTCGGTGCCGCACAGGTCGCACGCCTTCGCGCACGCCTCGCACGCGCACAGAGTCAGCTCGCACCGGCGGCCGGCGACCTTCGCCGTCAGCGCGCAAAACTCGGAGCAGTGCAGGCACAGCGCTGCCGCGCGCGCGTGGTCCGACTTGCCGGCGGCCAACAGCCCGGCGCAGTGGCGGAACGCCTTCTCGCAGGCCACTTGGCACTCGGTCGCCGCCTTCGCGGTCAGGTCGCACTGCTTGTCGCGGGCCGTGGGCGGGGCGTCCGCGGCCCGGGCCGCCGGCGCGCCGGCAACCGCAACCGCGAGGGCGACGAGCGCCCCGAGAGAGTACAGCAGTTTCATGGGAATCCTCCTGATGTGGAACGTGTCGCCGACGAGCCGCTTTAATGGAGCGCACCCGGTCAACGCACCCGCGAAGCCGCGCGCCGGTCGCACGGCCCGTGGGTTCCGATCATTATGTGTGGGAGATGGTTTCGGTCTGTCGGGGCGCGGGGGCGGTTCGGCGTCGGGGGATTGAGGGGCCGCGCGTGGGGAGCGGCCCGACACAACGGCACTTGTGGAAACACAATCTCCACCACTTCGCCGCAGGCCGTCCGCCGCACCACGGCGCAATTGTTGTCCGACTGCGCCGAACTACGTCTACTGTTTCAGGGGTGACTCAAACCCCCTTGCGCACCTGCGCCTGAACCGTCGCCGCAGTGAGTATCGCGTCGGAACCGGTCGCGCCTTTGTCGGATAAGTACGCGCGCCTGCGCTTCGGTGAACCCGAACGCGGCGGCCTCTTGGTGCACCAGTTTCAGCACGTCCGCACCGGGCGAAGCGCGTTCGCACACCGTCGCGTCCAGTTGCTCCGCGGCGCAGAACCGCGCCCACCCGTCGCGGCGCGCGCGGAACGGGTACCCGTACACCACCGCGACGCACTCCAATCGCTCGGCGCTCGTGCCGGTCATCTCGGTGGCGAGCGCGCGGGTGCGGAAGACCAGCGCCGCCAGTTCGAGCACCTTCATGCGGTGCTGCGAACTCATCACCAACAGCGTCAGCGCGCGCCCGAACGTGTCCGGCACCTGCCACGTCACCCGCGGCGCGCTGCCCATCAGTCGCTCGCGCTCTACGTCGTCGTTGCGCGCGCCCGCGGCGAGTACCAGCGCCAACCGCTCGGCCGGGCCCAGCGCGCCGTAGTGCTTCGACAGCTTCGCGGAGGTCATGTGCGTTCCCCTTCGGGGCGGGCCTTGAACACGCGCTCCAACGACTCGATGCGGGCCGCGAGGTTGCCCGCTTCGATGGCCTTGAGCGCCACGCCCGCCAAGAGCCCGATGGCGCGCCTTCTCCAGCGCCCCGGCCTCCCCCGCGGCCCACACGAGCGCGACCTGTTCTTGAAGCAGGTCGATCACGTCCTGCGCCGTCCGGAGCCGGAACGCGACCGGGATGGTGATGTACCGGGGGTGGTGTACACGCGTCGCCCGCGCGCCGCGTGTGCCGGCACTGGCGCTGGTAGGTCCGCGCCCTCTCCGCGTCCGCGAACGGCATGGCGTTCTCCTTCGTGCTCGTCTGAAACGGAACCGGTACACTCAACCCGCCGACAGCGCCGCGACCGGTTCCGCCACCGTGACTTGCGTGACCCGCGCCGGCGCGCTGAGTGCCCGCACCCGCGCCAGTTCGCGCGCCGCCTCCGCGAACCGGTTCTGCGCGCGGGTCAGCGCCTTGTCGAGGTGCTCGCGGGCCTTGAGGTCCGCCGGGGCGCGCACGGTCAGTTCGAGTTCGAGCAGGTGGACCGTCAGCCATCCGTTCACCACCCGCCGCACGAGCAAGTCCTCCAAGACGCTCGGCGCGTCGCCCCAGAGTTGCGCGCGGAGCGCGACCGCCTTCTCGGTCAACCCGGCCGCAAGCACGGGGTCGCCGCCCGCGGCCCCGTGAACCAGTTGGCGCGTGGCTTGCTGGCCCAAGTCGCCCAACCAATTCACTCACCCGCGCGCCTTCACCAACTCCGCGACCCGCTCGCGTGCGCCCACTTCGCCGGCCCGCGCCGCCGCAAACCGCGCCACCGCCTCCGCGTCGTTCGCCGGCGCTTCGTACCGCACCAGCGGCGCGGCCGCGCGC
>JALHNS010000299.1 GCA_022843445.1 Gemmata sp. | reverse complement strand
CGCGCGCCGCCGCGTACGCGCCCCCCGCGGCCAGCGAGGCGAGTAGCGCGAACAGCAAGTAGGGGCGCGTGTGGGTCACGTCTGCGTGGGGGCTTGGGGCCGTTCGTGGCGCGAGCGCGGGGCGAATTTCCTACCGTAACATAAGCCGCCTTTGCCCGGCGCGCCGATCGTGCCGCGATTTTCACCCCCGCCGCGCCGCGCCAACTGGCACCCCGGCGCGAACTTTCGTGCCGTGTCAGAGTGCCCGGTTCCAGAGTTCCGGAGTTCCAGCGTCCGGAGCGCCGCGTGAACTGCGCTCGGCGTTCGCGGTTGTCAACGTGGAGCGTTCGGAACTCGGAACTTGGAACCCGCCCCGATGGGCCACCGCAACCTGACCGAAGCCGTGACCGACCTCGAGCGCGCGCGCCAACTGGTGCGCGTCGAAGCGGAGATCGACCCGCACCTCGAAGTCGCCGAAATTCAGCGCCGCGTGTACGCCGCCGGCGGGCCGGCGCTGTACTTCGCGCGCGTGAAGGGCACCGCGTTCCCGATGGTGTCCAACCTGTTCGGCACGCTCGACCGCGCGAAGTTTTTGTTCCGCGACGCGCTCGAGGGCGTGCGCAAACTGGTGGAACTGAAGACCGACCCCGCGAACCTGATGAAGCGCCCGTGGCGGTACTGGAACGTGCCGCTGCTCGCGTGGAACCTGCGGCCCAAGTTCGTGCGCTCCGGGCCGATCCTGAAGCACACGACCGTCGTCGCGCAACTCCCGCAACTGAAGTGCTGGCCGCTCGACGGCGGCGCGTTCGTGACGCTCCCGCAGGTGTACACCGAAGACCCGAACAAGCCCGGGTGGATGAAGTCCAACCTCGGCATGTATCGCGTCCAACTGTCCGGCAACGAGTACGCACCGAACGAGATCGGGCTGCACTACCAGATTCACCGCGGCATCGGGGCGCACCACGCGGCGGCAGCGCGGCGCGGCGAGCGGCTGCGCGTGAACGTGATCGTGGGCGGCCCGCCGGCGCTGGCGGTGGCCGCCGTGATGCCGCTACCCGAAGGGCTGCCGGAACTCGCGTTCGCGGGCGCGCTCGGCGGACGGCGCTTAGCACTCACGCGCGGTACCGACACGCGCTTGCCGATGCCCGCGGAAGCGGACTTCGTGCTGAGCGGCTACATCGATCCGTCGCGCACGAAGCCCGAAGGGCCGTTCGGCGACCACCTCGGCTACTACAGCCTCGCGCACGAGTTCCCCGTGATGACCGTGGACGCCGTGTACCACCGGCCGGGCGCGATCTGGCCGTTCACGGTCGTCGGTCGGCCGCCGCAGGAAGACACCACCTTCGGCGAACTGATTCACGAACTCACGGGGCCGGTGATTCCCACCGTGATCCCGGGGTTGCACGCGGTCCACGCGGTCGATGCCGCGGGCGTTCACCCGCTGCTGCTCGCCATTGGTTCCGAACGGTACGTGCCGTACGCGCAGCGCCGCAAGCCGCAGGAACTGCTCACGCTCGCCAACGCGGTGCTCGGGCAGGGGCAGTTGTCGCTGGCGAAGTACCTGTTCATCGTGGCGAAGGAAGACGCGCCGCACCTCGACATTCACGACACCGCGGCGTTCTTCCGGCACGTGCTGGAGCGGTTCGACCCCGAAACCGACCTGCACTTCCACACGCGCACGACGATGGACACGCTCGACTACTCGGCCGGGATGGGCCTGAACGCGGGCAGCAAGCTCGTGGTCGCGGCGGCCGGCCCGAAGCGCCGCGAACTCGGCACGCAGGTGCCCTCGGACCTCGCGCTGCCGGCCGCCTTCGGCGACCCGCGCGTGGCGCTACCGGGTGTGTTGGCGGTGCGCGCACCGGCGGTGAGCGAAGGCGACGATCTCGCCCCGCTGCTCGATGCTCTCGGAATCGCGTTCCGCGCCCCGAACTCCGCGCTCGCGGGTTTCCCTCTCATCGTGGTGGCGGACGATTCCGAGTTCGTGGCGCGCACGCTGAACAACTTCCTGTGGGCCGTGTTCACGCGCTCGGACCCGGCGACGCACGTTCACGGCGTGGGGGCGTTCGTGGAGCGCAAACACTGGGGCTGCCGCGGCCCGGTGGTGATCGACGCGCGGCTCAAACCGCACATGCCGCCGCCGCTGGAGTGCGACCCCGCGGTGAGCAAGCGCGTGGACGCCCTCTTCGCCCGCGGCGGCCCGCTGCACGGGATTTGCTGATTGTTTCGTGTGGCGCTCGCGCGGTAACATCGCGGCGCACCCACACGGAACCGCACGCATGCGCACCCTCTCCGCTCTGTTCCTCTGCGCGGCTTTCGCCGTCGCCGCCGACCCCGCGAAGAACGAACCCGCGATCGAGCAGCAACCCGCCGACGCGAAGGCCGCGAAGATCGTCCTGATTGCCGGCTCGAACTTCTTCAAAGCCGGGGAGCACGAGTACGTCGGCAACTGTGCCGTGCTCGTCGATCTGCTGAAACAAACCCCCGGCGTCGCGCCGGTGCTCGCGGTCGATTGGCCCAAGAAGCCCGAAACGCTCGAGGGCGCGAAGGCCGTTGTGTTCCTCTTCGATGGGGCCGAGAAGCACCAACTGCTGAAAGAGAACCGCATCCCGGCGTTCCAAAAGCTCGTAGACGCAAAGGTGGGTCTCGTGCAACTCCACCAGACCGTGGAGTACAACAAGGACTTTACACAGAAGGCGATTTCGTGGTCCGGCGGCGCGTGGGAGAAGGGCAAAGGCGCTCGCGCGCACTGGGTGCACGAGTTCGACACGTTCCCGGATCACGCGATCTTCAGCGGCGTGAAGCCGTTCAAACTGGACGACGGTTGGCTGTACAAGAACACGTTCGTCGCGGGGATGAAGGGCGTGACGCCGCTGCTCCGCACTTGGAACCCGAAGGCGACCGACAAGCCGACCGGGGCGCAAGACGTGATCGCGTGGGCCTACGAGCGGCCCGAGGGCGGGCGCTCGTTCACGTTTACCGGGGCGCACCTGCACTCGAGTTTCGCCGAAGAAGGGTACCGCCGCTTCCTCGTGAACGGCATCCTGTGGTCCGCCGGCGTGGACGTGCCGAAGTCCGGCGCGAAAGCGGACTTGGACGCGAGCGACCTGCCGAAGTACCTGAAGCCGCCGCCCGCGCCGAAGAAGAAGTAGGACAGGCTTCCAGCCTGTCCCGTGTTGGGGTGACTCGGGACAGGCTGGAAGCCTGTCCTACCGCTTGTGCCGGGCCGCGGGCATGTCGATAATGGCTTCACCCGAGGAGGGCCTCTCCATGCTGTTCGTCGGCGACCGACCCGCACGGACTTGCGCCGGCGTCCACCGGCGCGCGCTGCTGCAAGTCGGCGCGTCCACCGTTCTCGGTCTGTCGTTCGCCGACCTGCTGAAAGCCAGCGCGCCCGCGGGCAAGGCGCGCGCGGTCATCCTGCTGTGGCTGTGGGGCGGGCCGAGTCAGCTCGACACCTTCGACCCCAAGCCGCACGCGCCGCTCGACTACCGCGGGCCGTTCGGCACCATCCCCACGCGCGTTCCCGGCGTGCGGTTCGGCGAACTGTTCCCGCTGCTCGCGAAGTGCTCCGATTCGTTCTCGGTGCTGCGCACCCTCACGTCGCAATCGAACGATCACGGCATCGCGGGCACCATCGGGCTGACCGGCAGCGGCGCGGGCGGCACCGGGCTGGACGGCAAACCGCTCCCCGGTGCGCCGCGCCCCGCGCTCGGCTCGATCGTCGCGAAGGCGAAGGCGCATCGCGATACCGGTGTGCACCCGTTCTGCGTGATCGGCGGCAAGTTGCATCAGGGGAAGAAGGCGATCATCGGCGAGGGCGGGGGCGCGCTCGGCGCGACCTACGACCCGTTCCGCCTCGTGTACGACCCCGCGACCGGGACGAAAGTGCCGGCGCTGCAACTGCCGAAGGAACTCACCCCGGAGCGCATGAGCGACCGGCAGCAACTCCTCGCGGCTCTCGGTGCCGCCGACCGCAGCGCGAGCGAAGCGGCCGCGGCCGGCAAGTTCGACTCCTACCGCGGGCGCGCGCTCGCCATGCTCACGTCGCCGACCGCCGCGAACGGCTTCGACCTGTCCAAAGAAACCGACGCGACGAAAGACGCATACGGCCGCACGCGGTTCGGGCAGTCGTGCCTTCTCGCGCGCCGACTGGTCGAAAACGGCGTGCCGTTCGTGCAAGTGAACTGGAGCGACCACGTCGAAGCGGAAGAGGACAGCGGAGACGGCGGCTGGGACCACCACTACCGCAACTTCCAGATCATGCAGGACCGGCACGCGCCGTGGCTCGACCAAGCCGCGAGCGCGCTGTTCGCGGACCTGAAGCAGCGCGGGCTGTTGGACAGCACACTCGTGATTGCGTTGGGCGAGTTCGGCCGCGAGCCGAAGGTGAACGACAAGGCCGGGCGCGAGCACTGGCCCGGGTGCTACTCGGCGCTCGTCGCGGGCGGTGGCGTGAAGGGCGGGCGGTTCGTGGGCACGAGCGACGCGAAGGCCGCGAAGCCCGCGGACACACCGCTGACGCCCGCGGACCTGAACGCGACCGTACTCGACGCCATCGGCCTGACGAGCGAACAACTCACCGGCATGGGCCTGACGCCCACCGGCCGCGTCATCGAGGAGCTGTTCTAACGACAGTTCACCGCAGAGGACGCAGAGGCGAACCATGTTTACGAACGCGCGCCTGTTGCTCGCCCTCCTCTGCCTCCCGCTCGGCGCGCCGTGTGCGTTCGGCGCGGACCCGAAGCGCCTCACTTCGGATGGCAGCTTCAAGCAGAACGTGCAGTGGTCGCCGGACGGCGCAACGCTGCTGTTCACGCGCATTCACGAAGGAAAGATGGCGCTCTGGACGATGCCCGCGAAGGCCGGGGGCGAGATGAAGCGACTTCTTCCAGAACACAAGGAGCCGCACTTCGACGGGCACTACGCGCCGGACGGCAAGCGAATCGTGTACGTGTACGACCGGCTCGAAGGAACGGACGGCAAACTCAGCATCAAGGTGTGCAACGCGGACGGCACCGACGACCAAACGCTCGTGCCGCACAAGGCGTTCGAGGAGTCACCGCGGTTCGCGCCGGACGGCAAAACGGTGCTGTGGGTTTCGACCCGCGACAAGAACCCGGACCTGTACACCGTGACCGCCGACGGCAAGAACGAGAAGCGGCTCACCAACGATCCGGCCTACGACCTGCACCCCGCGTGGTCGCCCGATGGCAAGACGATCGCGTTCGCCAGCGGCCGCAGCGGGCGGCAAAAACTTCACACGATGCCGGTCGATGGCGAGAAGGCGACGAAGCTCACCGACGGCGAGTTTTTGGACGCGTGGCCGGTGTGGCGGCCGAACGGGAAGCAACTCGCGTTCGTATCGAACCGCACCGGGAACTACGACATCTTCGTGTGCGACGCGGACGGGAAGAACGTGCGGAACCTGACGGAACATCGCGCGCAAGACACGTCGCCGGCGTGGTCGCCGGACGGCAAGAAACTGGCGTTCGTCTCGACGCGGGCCGGCGGCAGCGACGTGTTCGTGATCGAGGTGAAGTGACTCGGCGAGCGTGCCGGTTCTTTTCGTCTCAGGCAACCGGCACGCTCGCTCGGGGCGCGGCTTACCAGTTGCTGGGCAGCACTTGGCCGTCGTAGGGGTCGCAGGCGAGCACCCACGTCGCGTAGGGGGTGCTCGGGTTCACGCCGCGCACGCTCCCGTCGCACATCGACACTTGGATGCCGCCGGCCGACATGCCCTGTGCGACGCGGTCGTCGGCGGCGCTGGGCGGCGGCTTGATCTGGAACGGCACCGTGACCTGCGCGTTCGGCAGGACGAGGACGTGGCTGGCGGTGGTGCCGTACCACGGGTGCGAGCCGAACGTGTGCGAAATGGTGGTCGCGCCGTAGGTGACGGCGAGCGGCCCGGTCGGGGCCACGGTGATCGCGTACCGTTCCATGAGCGCGATCGTGTTCGAGGTGCCGTCGCCGGTGGAGTTCATGTTGAACAGGCGCACGACCGTCCCGACCGCGGGGGGCATCGCGGCGGCGTTGGCGGCGTAGCTGGTCAGTGCGGCGGTGCCGTTGTTCGTGGTGTCCGACGGGCACACGTAGGTCTTGATGTTCGCACCGAACGTGCCCGACCGGAACACGTTGTCTTGTTCGATGTGCGGCAGCAGGTGCCACGTCCACGGGCGCACCGGGTCGCCGGCGTTTACGGTGCTGCCGAGCGGCCCGAAGCCGGAGCAGAACCGGTCTTGGTTCGTGCCCGCCATCCCGTGGAGGCCGAGCGTCATCTGCTTCAGGTTGTTCTGGCTCTGCGAGCGGGCCGCGGCCTCGCGCACCTTCTGCACGGCGGGCAGCAGCAGGCCGATGAGGATCGCGATGATCGCGATCACCACCAGCAGCTCGATGAGGGTAAACGCGCGGCGTCGTGCGCGCGCGTGCGACGAAAACACCATCGGTGCCAACTCCAGCGGAATGTGAAATAGGAGAACAACCGGCGGGGCCGGTATCGGCGACTTCTGTGAGGGCCGCGGGGAGTGCGGGGACGAGAGTCCTCAATCTCCGCACATTGCAACCCGAGTGCCGTTCGCCCGATTCGGTGCGAAATGTGCGCCGGCCCGCAGAAAAGCTAGCTCGCCGCGCGATAGTGCTCGGTTCCCGGCGCGATCGGGCGGTGCGCAACAAGTGGTGTTAGGTGCGCGCGAGTTGTGCGTCGGCGGGGATTACTGGGCCGGCCGAAACGAGTTGAACAGGCGGCGCGCCGCGGCGCTTTTCCCGGTGGCGCCTTTCCCTTCCACGCCCAGCGCGTACACGCGCGGCTTCGGCCCGCTGTCGACCAGCACGAGCCACACGGCGGCCGTTCCGCGCGGCGTGGTCAGTTCCAGTTCGACGCCCCACGCGGCGTTCAACCGCACCCCGACTTCGCTCGTGACGGTGCCGCCGAGGCGCAGGCGCTCGCGCTCGCGCTCGGCCCTGAGCGCCCCGGCGCTCAGCACGCGGTCGGAGTCCTGTTTCAGCTTCTCGGCGAGCGCCGGGTCGAGGTCCGCGTGGGCCACCCACACGGTGGTCTTGGAATACCACCCGCTGACGCTGTACCGCGTGCCGGGGCCGACGGAACCGGGCGGGTTCGCGGGCACGTCTTCGACCGCGGGCGCGCCGGGTAGGTCGACGGCGAAGGAGCCGTCCGCGGGCGCGAACGCGGACCAACTCGAATCGGCGATGTGGCCGGAGCCGTAGCGGAGCGCCGCGACCGTGCCGCCGGCCGCGAGCACGCACCCCAACACCACCGCGACGACGGCGCGGGGCGACACGCGCAGCGGCTCGCGCGGGGCGCGGGGCGCTTCGGGCTTCGGCGGGTTCGGTTCGGCGTCGTCGAGCGAGAGCACTTCGCTCGACGCGCCGGTGGAAGGGGGCGCGGCGGGCGCGGACACCGGCAGCGCCACGACGACGGCTTTGCACCACGGGCACGGGGTCTGCTGACCGAGCGTGGCCTCGGGCACCTGAAACGGTTTGCCGCAGGAGGTGCAACTGACCGGAACGAACATGACCGTGCCCGTGTGTGCGGCGCGTGGCGCGCGGGGTGAGGTGCGTTATACGGGCACGCACCACTCGGCGCGAACCCGCGCCTCACGCCAACTTGAACAACTTCGTGGCGGTGCCGCCGAACACGCGCGCGCGGTCGGCGTCTGTGAGGTGGGCGAGCAGGCCGGCCACGCGGTCGCGCTCCGCCTTGTAGCTCGCGCCGGTCGCGGTGCCGCTGTAGCCGCCGCCGTACATCAGCCGCTCCGCACCGTACGCCTTCGTCAGCGCCTTCACCACAGCTTGCGGTTCGCGGTGCGGGTACGCTTTCTCCGTCGGCACGCTGGAGAGCTTCATTGTCACGTTCGGGAAGTCGGCCCAACCGAGCACGCGCGCGTGTTCCTTCTCGGTGCCCTGAAACGGGCGGCCCAAGTGGTCGATCAGCACCGGGACGCTCTTGAACTCCTTGATGAGCGGCTCGAAGCCCGCGGCGTAGCGCGGCTCGAAGTGCAACTGCACCGCGAGGTCCGCGTCCGCGTACAGCTTCCACAAGGCGCGCAGTTCCGGCTTGCCGAACGGCGGCAGGCGGTCTTCGACGTAGGCGTGGACGCGCCCCGCGACGAGCGGCGCGGCCTTCGCGAGCGCGGCGAGTTTCTCGGCGTTCCCGGCGCGCCCGGCGAAGAACAGACACGTTCCCTTCAGCTTGCCCTTGCCGACCTTCAGGCAGTGTTCGAGGTACGAATGGTCGTCTTGGTACGGTTCGGGGTGAACGACGATGGCGAAGTCGAAGCCCGCACCGCTCATGCACTTCAGCAGGTGTTCGGGCGGCGCGGCGTCTGCGGGCTTGTACGGCGCGTCTTTGTGGTAGGGGAACTTCGGTTCGTTCGCGCCCGCGAAGCAGTGCAGGTGCGTATCGACCACCGGAACCTTCGGCTCGGCGGCACCGGCGAGCGTTGGGAGCGCGAGCGCGGAACCGACGAACGCGCGACGGGTGAGCACGGCGAACCCCTCCAGCACGGGTGAGCGGATCGGTTCCGCGAACGTGTCGCGCGGCGCGCCTACGCGCGCGCCGTGACGCGGTGCAGGCCCCACACCGCCGGCAGGGCGCCCGGCACCAGCGCCGCGAGCAACCGCTTCTGTTCGTCCTGTTCGGCCGCGGAGATGATGCCGAGCGCAGCGTAGGTGTCGCGCACTTCGTCGTAAATCAGGCTCATGTTTTCCAGCACGTCCGCGTCCGTGGCGAACGGGTGCCACGAGGCCCGCACGTCGGCGAAGCCGGCGTCGGTGAGCGCGCCGGCCAGCGACGCGCCGACCGCCGGCGAGATGCGCCACGCGGCGTACAGGTCGTTGATGCACCGGGCGAACGTGAGCAGCGGGGCCAACTCCGGGCGCGCCACGGCGGCGCGCGCGAGTTCCGCCAACGGGCGGCGGAAGTCCGGTTCGAGGAACCCGACAC
>JALHNS010000298.1 GCA_022843445.1 Gemmata sp. | reverse complement strand
GCGGTGCGTCGCGGCCACCCCGCCCGGCGCGCCGGCGCTGCTCGCGGTGACCGGCGCGGAAGACGGCAAGGTGCGCGTCTGGGACGTGAGTAACCGCGACAACCTGCCGACCGCGCCGAAGGTGGAACCCGAAGACGCGCACACCGGCCCGGTGCAGGCCGTGGCGATCAGCCCGGACGGGAAGTTCGCGGCGACCGCCGCGGGCCGCGACGTGTTCGTGTGGGACTTGGCGACCGGGAAGAAGCAGTACGCCCTGCCCGCGGAGCACCGGGACACCGTAACCTCGCTCGCGTTCACGCCGCAGAGCGAACTGACGACCGCGGCCCGCGACGGCACCGCGAAGGTGTGGAAGTTGGGCGCGAGCGCCGCGGCCGTGAAGCGCACCATCGACCACCGGGCCGGCGCGGTGGACGCGCTCGGGGCCAGCCCGGACGGCGCGCGCGTGCTGTTCGACCAAGACAAGGGCCGCATCGACCTGATCGACCCCGCGACCGGCCAAACCGTGGGCCAGATCGAGAACGGCAGTTCGGCTGGCGGGTTCGGCCCGGTCGCCGCGTTCGGCCCGGACGAGGCGGCGCCCGGCACCCCCGCCGACAAGTTGCCGCCGTACGCCATCGCCACCGCGGGCAGCGACGGCGAACTGAAGGGCACGCTCCAGTACTGGCAGGCCCCGCGCACCGGCGGGCGCGGCGCGGAAGTGGGCCGGCTCATCACCCCCAACCGCGCGGCCATCACCTGCGTCGCGTTCAGCCCGATTCGCAACCAGCGGTTCCTCGTGGTGGGCACCGCGGCCGGCGGCGTGCTGCTCTGGGAGCCGCCGCCCGCGACCCGGACCGTCCACGCCGCGACCGTGGTCAACATCGATTCGACCGACACGCGGTACGTGACCGTGCGCGTCGAAATGAGCAACGCGGAACTGAAGCTGCGCGACCAGAGCGCCGCCACCGTCATCATTCCGGTGAAGTGATTCGGGATTGGTTAGCGGGTACCGGCTCCGGGGAGACCGCGTTCCCCGTGCCCGGCCCACTACCCACTACCAAACGACCTGTGACCAACAACCAATAGCGCGCCGAGCATGGACCTCACCGCGAACCTGAACAACCCGGCCGAGCGGCGCAAGCAGGTGCGCCTGCGCGTGCGCCCGGACCTGCAGGTGTTCGAGCAGCGGTACGAGGGCCGCGTGTACCACGTGGTGAAGGATCCGGTGTGCCTCCGGTACTACCGGTTCAGCCGCGAAGAGTACTTCGTGTTCAGCCTGTTCGACGGCCGGCACACGATGGAAGAGGTGCAGGAGCGGTTCGAGGACGAGTTCAAACCCATGCGGCTCGAGCCGCAAGACTTGGAGGGGTTCGCGCGGCAGTTGGTGACCGCCGGGCTGGTGCAGAACGAACAGCCGGGCGCGGCGGCGCACCTGTTCGAGCGCCGCGCCAAGCAGCGCCGCATGCGCCGCCTCGCCACGCTGAGCAACATCCTGTACCTGAAGATCCCGATCTTCGACCCGGACCGCGTGCTCACGTGGATGTACCGGTACCTGTCGTGGATCTTCACGACGTGGTTCTTCGTGCTCAGCGTCGGGCTGATGTGCGCCGCGGTGTTCCACGTGGCGCTGCACTTCAACACGTTCCACGCGAAGCTGCCCGCGTACCACGAGTTCTTCACGTGGAACTCGGTGCTGTACCTGTGGATCTCGCTCGGCGTCGTGAAGATCATTCACGAGTTCGGGCACGGGCTGAGTTGCAAGGCGTTCGGCGGCGAGTGCCACGAGATGGGCGTCTTGCTCATGTGCCTCTCGCCGGCCCTCTACGCGAACGTGACCGACGCGTGGACGCTGGCCGACAAGTGGAAGCGCATCATCATCAGCTTCGCCGGCATTTACGTCGAACTGGTTATCGCTTCGATCGCCACCTTCGTGTGGTGGTACACGCCCGCGTACCCGACCGTGAACAACATTGCGCTCTGCGTGATGGTGCTGTGTTCGGTCTCCACGGTGCTGTTCAACGCGAACCCGCTCATGCGGTTCGACGGGTACTACATTCTGGCCGACTGGCTGGAAGTGCCGAACCTGCGCGAGAAGGCGAACCGGTTCCTGAACAACCTGTTCCTCTCGAAGTGCCTCGGCGTGGAGACGCCGCCGGAGCCGTACATGGCCCCGGGCCGCAAGTGGCTGTTCGTGACCTACGCGGTCACCAGTTGGGTGTACCGGTGGGTGATCACGTTCGGCATCCTGTGGTTCCTCGCGGACTTCCTCGGCCCGCAGCTCAAAATCCTGAGCCAGATGTTGGCGATCCTGTCGCTGGCGTCGCTGTTCGTCTGGCCCACGATCAAAGTGGTCAAAAACATCCGCCAGCGCGGGAGGCTACCCGACATGAAGCGGGCGCGGGTGTACGTCACCCTGAGCGTGTTCGGCGGGCTGCTGCTCGCGTTCTTTCTGCTGCCGCTGCCGGTGAGCCGCGTGCACGAAACGGGCCTCGTGAACGTGGACCCGGACGAACTCGAGGGCGTGCTGCTGCCCGAGCCGGCGCGGCTCACCCGACTGGGCGACCTCGGCCCGGGCGCGGCGGTGCGCCGCGGTCAGATTCTCGCCCGGTTCGAGAGCGCCGCGCTCGAAAAGCAGGCCGAGACCGCGCGGGCCAAGTTGGCCGCGTTCGAGTCGGCCGCGACCGACAAGAGTACCGCGGCCCGCAAGGCCCGCGCGAAAGGTGATACGGCACTCGAGGCCCGGTACGCCGCGGAGTACGTGCAGGCCCGCGCCGACGCCGATGCCGCCGCCCGCGAGGTGGAACAGTTCGACAAGCGCCGCGCGGCGCTCCGCGAACTGCGCGCGCCGCGCGACGGCACGATCGTCACCGCCCCCAAGCGGGACGAACTGAACAAGGAGTTCGACATCGGACACGCCGAAACGACCCCGGTGTTCGCCGTGGGCGACCCCACGAGGTTGGTCGTGCGCGTCCCGGTCTCCCCGCCGGACTTCCGCGTGCTGCGCGAGGACCTCGACGCGCGCGGCGCGCTCGACGTGAGCGTGTACGCGAAGGGCCGCAGCGACCGGCAGTTCACCGGCAAACTCCGGGTGCTCCCGAAGCAAAACGCCGCGACCGTACCGCTGGCGCTCACGCAGCGCGGCGGCGGCGCGCTGGCCGTGCGGCAGGGCGACGACCCGAACGTGCTGATCCCGCTCGCGCAGGTGTACGTGGTGGAAGTGGAGTTGAACGACGCCGACGCCGCGCTCGAACCGGGCCAACTCGCGGTGGTGAAGATCCACACCCGCTGGCGCAGCGGCGCGTGGTGGGTGGGACGCGCCCTCGCCAACGCCATGGACCTCGGCCTGTATTGAGATTGAGAGCGGTTAGTGCCCAGTAGTTCGTGGGCGGTGAAGCCAACTCAAGTAAGCAGAGAAGCCCGTTTAGCGGCGTCCCCTTCGGGGACGCTACCACCAACTACAAGTTACACGTTGCATTTTCCGGCGCTCCCTCCGCGCGCCCTTGCAACGCGGCCCGCGCCACGCCCGCCAGTCCCTTCAGAGCCAGCACCCGCCGCCCCGGCCACTTCAGCGCGCGCAGGTACCAGCGGACCGCCTCGCGCGGCTCGCTCGCGCGCGTCACGTAGCCCAGCGTGCGGCACGTCGAAGCGTACCCCTCGGCGATCACACCCGCGGGCACCACGCCACCGACCGCGTACCGCGTTTCGGCCCGGTGCATGATCGAAAGCGCCGTGTCCACGCGGTCGCGCAGGCGCTTCGAGAGGTTCCCGTGCCCGGTGCGGTATCGCACCAGTTGCTCGTTCACGTGCGCGAACTGGTAGTGCGTCGCGACGCGCAGCCAGAAGTCGTAGTCGATCGCCAAGTCCCACTGCGGGCCGAACCCGCCCACGCGCGCGAGCACCTCCCGCCGCACCACGCACGACGAGAAGCACACGAAGTTCTGGGTGAACATCTGCGGGAGCACGAACCCGGTCGGCGGCAACTCCGGTTCGCACATCGGAAGTGCCCTGCCCTGTTCGTCCATGAGCGCGCGCGCGCAGAACGCGACACCCACGTCCGGCGCGTCGAACAGCGGGAGCTGCTTTTCGAGTTTGGTCGGTTCCCACGCGTCGTCCGCGTCGAGGAACGCGACGAACCGGCCGCGGGCAAGTGCTACGCCGAGGTTCTTCGCGCGCGGTTGGCCGAGTGTGTCCGACCGGAAGTACCGCACGCGCGAATCGCCGAGGTACGGCCTCACGACAGCCGGCGTGTCGTCGGAACTGCCGTCGTCGACGACGAGCAGTTCCCAATCGGTGCGCGTCTGGGCGCGCACCGAGTCGATCGCTTCGCGGATGAACCGCGCGTAGTTCTTCGCGGCCATGACCACCGACACGTTCACGCGCTCAGCTCCTTGAGGCGCTCGGCGGCCACCTTCGAGATGCAGAACCGGTACTTCCCGCTCGGCTCCTGCGGGATCGCGTCCACCAGTTCCAGTTCGTGTTCCACGCCCGCGCCGAACGTGTCGCGCACCAGCTCCGCGACCTTCGCCCGGCTCGCGTCTCCGAACCCGTCGCCCGCGACCATCCGAATGCGCAACTGCGTGATGCTCTCTTGCACGATCTGCATCTGCGCCGTGCCGGGCACGAGGTTCGCGAAGTTCTCGGTGAGCGAGATGCCGGAGATGAGGTTCCCCGCGGGCGTGACGACGTAATCCGCCTCGCGCCCTTCGACGCGCTCGAGCAGCGGCAGCCCGCGCCCGCACGCGCACCGGCGCGCGCTCGGCACCACCACGTCGCCCACTTGGTACCGAATCAGCGGCATCGCGCGGTTCACGAGGTCCGTGACGAGCACCTTCCCGCCCGCGGGCACTTCGTGGTACAGCGAGTCCGCGTTCACGTGCAACCCGTTGTGTGCTTCGCACTCGCTGGCGATGAGGCTCACCTCTTCGCACCCGTAGCGGTTCGTCACCTTGCACCCGAACACGCTCTCGATCACTGCCCGCTGCCAGTCGTGCAGGATCATCGCGGTGGAGACGATGCCGTTGGGCCGCAAGTCCAGCACGCCGCCCTTCTTGAGCGCGCACGCGACGAGGTACAGCGAGTGCGCGTGCCCGAATACGAGGCCCGGTCGGTGCCGGCGGATCGCCCGCGCAAACTCGCCGATGCGCTCGTCGTTCAGATTGAGCGTGTCGAGGTACACGGCGCGGTCGAAGAAGCGGTTCCGCAGCCGGCCCTTCAGCCCGAAGTGCCGGTACTCGGGGTTGCCCCACACCTTCGCGACGCGCTGCCCGAGCCGGTACCCGCTCCACTGGTCGGAGCGGATCGTGCAGGCCGCTTTGAACTGCATCGCGGGTTCGTCGCAGTAAATCGTGAGCGGAACACCGGTGGAGCCGCTCGTCGTCTTCACGCGACACTTCTTCACGTCGTACGCGCTAGATACGAGCGCGCGATTGTGCCGTCGGATGTCGGCCTTCGTGAGGATCGGGAACGTTTCGAGGTCTTCGAGCGCTCGCACGTCGGACGGGTGAACGCCGGCACTGCTCCACGCGGCGCGGTAGTAGGGCACGGTGTCCCACGCGTGCTGAAGCTGAACTTTCAGCGCGGCGAGTTGCCGCTCGCGGATCACTTCCGGCGAATCGTACTGCGTGCGCTCGAGCGCGCGGAGGTGCCGCAAGTGCGCGCTTCCGGCCCGCCACGCCATGAACGGGTGCATCAGGTGTCGGTTCAAGAAGTCGAGCATCCGTGCCTCACAAGAGGGTGAGCATCACCGACCGGTGCGATACCAATCACGCCCCACGCGCCAACCGAACCCGAGTGACGCAATGCCACTCAGCGCGAGGAGCAACCCAAAGCTGACCGCGGGAACGAACGCGAACCGCTCAGCCGGGTAGTGGTCGTCCCAAGTGACCCAACTCGCAACGAACCACGCGACCCCGGCGAGCGTGAACCCGAGCGAGAGGGCCGCGCCGCAGGCTGCCGTGCCGAGCGTGACCGCTTGCAGCGTGCGTTCCATCGCGCCACGTTATTTCTTTTCAACCGGGGCGGGGAAGCGTTTCACTTCTTTCCACTCCGGCGGGCTGGACAAGTCGCGGCGCTTGCCGCGTTCGATCACCACAGTGCGAATCGGCTTCGGAATCACGACGAACGCATACGGCGCGAGTGCTGCCGTTCGTTCTTTGTCCAGTTCGCGTTCTCGCTTCGCCTGCTCCGTCGTCGCGTCCGGTTCGCGGCCTTCGGTTTGGATGTATGTCTTCTCGTAACCGATCACTGCTACGCCGGTGCGCTCTCGCGTTGTCACGCGGCACCACCAACAGTCGGGACTAAAGATCGCGACGACGTAGTGCGTGTCGAAATCGACCGACAGTTCCAGTGATTCTGCCAACAGTCGCCGGTCTTTGGGTGTCCCGTAGTGCTGGTCCCAGAGTTTCTCCCACGCCTTCTCTGTCGTCACCAACTCGATCCGCTCTTCCTTGATCTGACTGTGCGTCCCAGCGAAAATGAGAGCGCCTTTGAGCTTCGGCTCTTTCGGTTCGTCGGCGCTCGTTGCAGAGGCCAACGCGAGGCACGCGAAGAGGCAGACGCAGCGCGTGAACATCGAACGCCTCCGGTTACAGAAACATCTTCTGCCACTCCACTTGCTTCGCGAGTCCGTCGTCGATGCCGGTGGTGGGTTTCCAGCCGAGGTGCCGGTACAGCTTGCCCACGTCGGCCCCAGTCGCGAGTTGGTCGCCGGGGCGCGGCGGGTGCCGCTCGATGATCGCGGGCTTGCCGATGATCTTTTCGAGCTTGCGGAACACGTCCAGCACCGTCACCAGTTCGCCGCCGCCCAAGTTGAACGTTTCGCCCGGCGTCGCTTGGGTCGCGCGGATCGTCGCTTCCACACAGTCCGCGATGTAGGTGTTGCCGCGTACCTGCAAGCCGTCGCCGGTGAGCTTGATCGGATTGCCCTGAAGGATCGCGTTAATGAACAGGTGGTAGCCCATCTCCGGGCGCTGCCGCGGGCCGTACACGCTGAAGTACCGCAGCACCACACTCGGCACGCCGAACTCGTCGCCGTACACGCGGCACAGTTGTTCGCCCGCGAGCTTCGTGATGCCGTAGGGCGAACTCGGGCGCGTGGGCAGGCTCTCGTCGCCGCTCGCGTAGCGGCCGTACACGCTGGACGTACTCGCGTAGATCATCCGTTTCAGCGTCGGCGAACCCTTCAGCGATTCCAGCAGGCGGTGAGTCGCGGTGAGGTTGTGGCGCGCGTAGGTATCGAAGTCCGTGAAACTGCGCGTGAGGCCGGCCATCGCCGCGAGGTGGAACACCCACTCGGCCCCGCTCACGGCGCTCGCCGGCACGCCCGCGGACAGATCGAGTTCGTGGAACGTGAACTTCGGGTGCGCGCGGAACCCGCTGAGGTTGCGCTCTTTTACGCTGCGCGCGTAGTAATCCGTGAAGCAATCGATGCCGGTGACGGCGTGCCCGTCGGCGAGCAACCGCTCGACCAACGACGACCCGATGAACCCGGCCGCGCCGGTGACAACGCACTGCATGGTGTTCCCCCGCGGAAGAGTGTACCCACTCCCCGAAGCGCGCTTCAACCCCGACCGCGGCGCGCCGGTTGAAACTTCTCGCGGGCCGGCGAGTTAGTTAGGTTACGGTTCCGAACGGGAGGTCCGAATGCGCACCGTAACACTGTGCCTGCTCGCAGTCGCCGTCGGCGCGCGGGCCGACGACACCCCGGACGCGGTGCGCGAGCGCCTCACCGCGGCGCTCGCGAAGAAAGACGCGGCAGCCGTTCGCGCCGCAGCCGCCGACGCGCGGAAACTGCTCGGCGACCGCGCCGGCGTGCCGGAAGTGGCCGACCGGCACACGCCGATTCCCAAAGGCGCGACGGCGCTCACCGCGGACGAAGCGCAGAAGGCGTTTGCCCGCGTGCCGGAAGCGGTGGAGCGCGTGCGCTGGTGGAAGCGCGATCTGGACCCGACCAAACTGGCACACGCGTTGCGCGAACCCGCGACGGTGGTGGCCGCGGGCGCGATTGCCACTCGCGCGAAACTGGACGGCGCGGACGACGCGCTGAAGCAGGCGACCGCCGCGGCCGACTTCCTCCTGTGGGCGCAAGAGCGCGCCGGCAGCGGCGGGTTCCCGTTCCCCGCGGCGCGCGGCACCAGCACCGCGCCACCGTTCGTCGCGGCCGAACGGTTCCTGAAGCAGGCCGAGAAAGCCGGGCGGCTCGACAAAGTGGTGCGGAACGGGTGGGCGTTCGACGACGGTACCGACGGCGGCCTCCAGTTCGACAACGGCGAGTGCGGCACCGCGCTGTTCGAGTTGTACGCGGTCACGAAGGATAAGCGGTACCGCGCCGCGGCGCTGAGCGCCGCGGACTGGGCCATCGAGCGCCCACTCGTGCCGAACTGGAATTACAACAGCTTCAGCGCGCACCTGCTCGCGGCGGCGTTCGCGGAAACAGGGGAGGCGAAGTACCGCGACGCGGCGAAACTGAAGGTGCTGGTCGGCGTGCTGCCGGGCCAACTGCCCGACGGCCCGCGGGCCGGGCGCTGGACGGACGCGCACAACGCGCGCCCCGCGTACCACTACATCATGCTCCGGTCGCTCGCGTCGGTGTCCGCGATTCTTCCGCACGACGACGCGGACCGCAAGCCGATCGTCGCGGCGCTGGCGCTGGGGTTGAAGGCGCGGAACCCGGAAATCACTGGCGACGGCGCGACGAACAAGGACAAAGCGGTCGAAGCGCTCGCGGCCGTCGAGCGCGCGTTCGCGGGCGACGCGGCGTTTCTGAAGGGCACCGGCACGACGGCCGCGCTAGACGGCTTGGTGCGGCTCGTGAGCGCCGAGTACCGCGCGGGCCGCGCGCCGCTCGGCCCGCGCGAGTGGGCGCTGGCGCTGGAGCGGTGCCGCGCGCGGAAGTAGCGCGCCGCGCTGGCTCACTGCGCCGCTTGCATCGGCGAAGGCCCTTTGCTAAGCGCCCGCTCCTGCCAGGAGCCGGACCCGTCCGGCCCTCTCATGACGTGCGGTCGTGGCGGAACTGGTAG
>JALHNS010000297.1 GCA_022843445.1 Gemmata sp. | reverse complement strand
GGTAACCCTTCAGATAGCCAGCGAACGCCGGCCCCAACCGCGCGATTTCCTGGTCCGTCATCGGATGCCCTCCCGATAATGGACTCATCGACATTCAGGAAACCCGCGCTGTAGTGGTAGAGGCCGTCTAGAAATTAGGTTTTGCGCCTGCGTTTGTTGGGCCTTCGGAGCAGGTCGTTGTCTGCGTTCTTGTCGGGCAGACTGGCGCGGGACATGCGGTGAATCATGGCGACGTAGATCCACGTCTCGCTGCTCGTCGGGTTGTGTTCGTAGTCCTTCGACAGCCGCCGGTACCGGTTGAACCAACCGAACGTGCGCTCCACCACCCAGCGCCACGGTTGCACCTCGAACCCCACCGCGCCCTCGCGCCGGGTCACGATCTCCAACACCCACAGCACGTTTGCACGCACCCACTCCGACAGTGCCCGGTACGCGCTGTCGGCCCACACCCGTACCAATCGCGGTAACCCGTCACCGACCCGCGCGAACACCTCGGCGGCCCCGTCCCAGTCGGTCGGGCGCGCCGGCAACACGGCCAGACCCCAGATCAACCCGAGCGTGTCCACCAGCAGGTGCCGCTTGCGCCCCGGCACCTTTTTTCCCCCCGTCGTACCCCTTCGGGCCGCCCGCTTCGGTCGTCTTGACGCTCTGGCTGTCGATGATCGCGGCGCTGGGCGTGGGCTCCTTGCCGGCGGTCGTGCGGGCCTCGGTGCGCAGGGCGCTGTGAACGCGCTCCCATGTGCCGTCGCCGCGCCACGTGTAGAAGTAGTAACTCACCGTCTTCCACGGCGGGAAGTCGTGCGGCAGGGCCCGCCACTGGCACCCCGTGCGCGCGATGTACAGGACCGCGTCCACGACGTCCTTGAGGTCGTAGGTGCGCGGCCGACCGGGCGAACCGCGGCGGCGGTCACCACCGGGGAACAGGTGGTGAATGTTCTGCCACTGGAGTGCGCTCAGATCACTGGGATACGGCTTCCGTGCGCTCATGCCGAGAGGGTACACTCGACACCCGAGCACTGAAAAGACCAGTTTCTAGACGGCCTCTTACTTTGATGCTGCGTTCTTGTGGCCCCGGCCTCTGGCCGGTGCAAAAATGCCTCGGATTTACACCGGCCAGAGGCCGGGGCCACAAATCCAACGAGCCAAAGTAAGTGCCATTGGGCCTCTGGCCGGTGCAAAGTCCGAGGATTCTTGACACCGGCCAGAGGCCGGTGCCACAACAATCACCGCCGGGACGCATCATTTCAACAGAGCAAGTTATCAGTGAAGGCGTTGACCGGTGGCCCGTTCTGATAACTGACAACTGAGCACTGACAACTACGACAAATCCATGCGCCACCACGCGAGTACCGTAAACGCCGCGCCGAAGGCGCACAGCACCGCGCACGCGGTCAGCACCGCGGTCACGTCCGGGGTCGGCGACGCGAGCAACTGCGAATAGGCGTCGAGCGCCCACGCGTGCGGGGTGGCGAGGCTCGCGGTCTTCATCTGCTCCGGCATCAGGTCGCGCGGCATCAGCGAGCCGCTCACGCCACCCAGCACCAGCACCAGCAGCGAACCGTACACCGCGACCTGCGACTCGGTGCGCGCCACGCTCGCCACCAGCACCGCGAGGCCCACCGCCGCGAAGGACGTAGACGCGACGACCGGCACCAGAAGTTCGGGGCGCGAACCCCATGTCATTCCAAAGATGGCGCGTCCCGCGAGCAACAAGAACCCGCCTTGCGCGAGCGATACGAGAAGGCACGGGATCAACTTGCCGAGCAGGATTTGCCCGCGCGACAGCGGGGCCGCGCGCAGGCGAACGAGCGTGCCGTGCTTGCGCTCCGCGACGAACAGCCAGCCCACCGTGAGCACGAGGAAGAACGCGAACATCACCGTGTACGACGGCACGAGAATCTGGTACCGCACCGCGCCGCGGGCGAGCACGCCGGTGCCGGACGTGTCGCGGTAGGCCACGCGGTTCGCGTCGCTCGCTTGCCGGGCGTCGCTCTTCACGAGGTCGGCCCACGTCGCGGCCTCGAAGTTGTAGTTCGAGAACAACTCGCCCACGCCCTTCTTCACCGTGGGGCCGACGCGCTCGCGCACCGCGGGCGTCAGCACTTCGCCGAACGCGATCTCTTTCCCGAGGCGCTCCAACAGCGCGCGGTCTTGAAACGCCTTCTGCACCGCCTTGCGAAACTCCTCTTTGCGGTTCGCGATCACGAGCGCGTCTTGCCCGGCCTTCAGCAAGTTGCTGCCCTTCGCGTCGCGGAACTCTTGGAGAATCAGCTTCTGAAACGCCGGGTCGTTCGTGAGAGCGGTGAGGAGCTTCTGGACGACATCGTTCAGGCTCGCGAGCACGTCCGGCGGGATCGGCTTCGCGCCCTTCAACTGATCGGCGACCTGTTCCATAAACGGCCCGTCGCCGACGCGCTGAAACGCCTTCCCGATCATCCACGGGATCACCACGCGCAGCAGTGTGACTTGCGTCACCTGCTCGATGACCGACGCGGAGACGGGCTGCTTCGGGTCCGTCAGCAGCTTCACTTCGAGTTCGCGGAACTGAATGCCGTCGCGCCCCAGCGGGTTCACCGGCGGCGGGTCGTTCTTCTTCAGGAACGAGCAGCGGTGCATCCGCTCGCTGAAGTCCGGCTCGAACACGATGACCGCGGCGCGCCGGCCCTTGTCCGTGAGCCGCTGTGCCTCTTCGAGCGTGTCGATCAGTTCGATCCGAATGTCTTGCGTGGCGCTGAGGTCGTCGATCACCACTTCGGACCACCGCTTCTCCGGGAACGGCACTTTCGCCGCTAGCCCGCGGTCGAGGTTCACCACGCTGACGCGCAACCGCTCGTCCGGCTTCTCGCCGAACCCTTCGCCCAGCGCGAGGCCCAGCACGAGGATGAGCAGCAGCGGGGTGACGAGCAGAACGACGGCGCTGCGCGGGTCGCGCAGGAGCAACCGCAGGTCTTTCGCGGCGAGCGTGAGAACGGCCATCGTGCGTGTTCACTCGAAGTGCGGGTTCCATGTGCCGTCGGGCGCGAGCGCGTCGTTCGGGCGGAACCGGCCCTTGTACTCCAGCGACCGGCACCCGGCCACGAAGTAGCCCAAGTACACGTGGGGCAAGTTCCACTCGGCCGCGACGCGGATCGCGCTCAGCACGTTGTATGTGCCCAGCCCGCGCTTGCGCTCGTCCGGGTCGTGGAAGAAGTAAATCAGACTCAGCCCCGCGGCGAGCCGATCGACGTAACCCACGCCCACCAACTTCGGGCCGAGGTAGTAGCACCACTCCTGCACCGGGAACGGGTTGTCCACGAACGACTCGGCGTAGTCGTCCGCGGTCTTCGGCCCGTGGAACGGCCACCCGACGCGCTCGGCCTGCGCTTCGTGGAACTTGTCGTACAGTGCGAGCTTTTCGTCCGTCACCACCGGCGGGCCGATCAGCAGCGTTACGTCTACATCGTTCGCCGCGAGGCACCGGCGCTGGCTGCGGTCCGGGGCGAACGTGCTCGTGGGAACGCGCAGCGACAGGCACTTCTTGCAGTGCGGGCACGCGGGGCGGAACAGCGCGAACCCGAACCGCCGCCACCCGGCGAGCAGCCGCGTCTGGTACTCGTTCGGCGCGAGTTCGCCGGCGATCTCGTACCGCAGCGACGACGTTTCCGCCGGCAGGTACGAGCACGATTCCGGCGGGCTGGTGAACGTGAATAACGAGCGCATGACGCCAACATACCGCGCGCAGCGGTCGGGCGAAACGTGTGGGTTGCGTTAAAGAAGTGGGCGGCGCGAGCGAATCCCTCTACGCTTCCCGCGACGGGCACCAGCGGGCGCTCGTCGCACGTCCCCCAATAGGAGAGAACGCATGCTTCGGATGCTCGCGGGCGCGCTGGCGCTGGTTGTGGCGGTCCCGGCGGTCGCGGACGACAAGAAGGACGACAAGGACTTCACGGTGTGGGTGCGCGAGACGGACGGCCTCGACCTGAAGTTCAAGGTGGGCAAGGGCACCGCGAAGTTCGTCGCGTTCGCGGGCGACAACGGCATCACCGTGACCGGCAAACTGACCGAAGACAAGGGCGTGATGACGTTCGAGATCACCGACGTGAAAGAAGAGGGGACCTTCCCGCAGAAGCCGAAGAAGGGCGAGAAGTTCAGCTTCAAGTGGGAAGTGAAGGGCGACACCGCGACGATCAGCGACCTGAAGGGCGACATCGCCGACGAAGCGAAGCCCGTGGTGGGCGGTGAGTACAAGAAGAAGAAGTGACTTTGGCGAGCGGCACTTGTAAGAGTGCCGCTCGTTCGACGCGCACCGGCACCCTCACGGGTGCCGCTCGCCTTTTAGGGCAACAAGTCACTCACGTTAAGCGCCGCACCCGGCACCGCGAGCGGCGACACCACATCCCCCGGCTTCAGTACCGAGAGCGTGCGGTAGACGGTCACGCCGAGCGCGGCGTTCGACTGCAACTCGCGGTAAACGTGTAGCACGCGGCCGTTCAGGTCGAGCACCCAGTAATCTTGCACGCCGGCGGTCGCGTACAGTTCAGCTTTGTGGGTTTGGTCGAACGCGAGCGTGCTGTCACTCACTTCGACCACAAGCGCCGCGGTTGAAGGGTTCTCGGCGTAGTCGGACGCGCGGCCGTGAAGCACGCGCAGGTCCGGTACCGGCTCGGAATTCGAGAACGGGAACGGAACCTGTTCGAGCACCTGCCCGAAACCGGCGAACGCCGCGCGGAGTTTGTCGCCGGTGCGCGATGTTGCGACGATCTGCGGCCACTCCATCACGGGCATCTCGTAAATGATGCCGTTGATGAGTTCGACGCGCACGCCCTTGAAGAAACCGAGTTCCGCGAGTTTGTAGTATTCCGCCAGCGACCACCGGTGCGGTCGCGGACCGTGTGACTTTTCGCGCATCGTGCACCTCCCGCGTCACTTGTTGAACAGGAACTCGCGGCTGTTCACGAGCACCCAGAGCAAGTCTTGTAGCCCCTCGCGCGCAGTCGGCGCGCCGTTCACCCATCCAATGGCCTTCTTCGACTCGTCCGCACTCGGCAACCGGCCCCACGCGACCAAGTACAACTCTTCCACCGCCTTCGGAAGCGGCACCTTGTCGGCGATCAGCTTCTCCACGCGCCCGGTTTTGTCCGCGATCTTTTTGTTCAGGAAGTCGCCGTTCAGCAGGTGCATCGCTTGCGCGATGTTCGGCTTCGTGGTGCGCTCGCACTCGCACAGCACCTGACGCGCCGGGCGGCCGAACGTGTCCATCAGGTACGATTTTACTTCGCTGTCCGGCAGTTGGATCGCGCGCGTGCCCAGCGGAAGCCCGGCGTACTTCTCGCGCGTGCCGGTGACAGCGTCCACGGCATCTGCGAGTTGCTCCGCCGTCAGCCGCTTCACCGTGTAGCGCGCGAAATGCACGTTCGCGGCGTCGGCCTTGTTGCCGGGCATGCTCGCGTGCGAAAGCTGATACGCACGGCTGTTGAAGATGAGTTTCAGCAGCGCTTTCTGGTCGAACTTCAGTTTCACGAACTCGGCGGCGAGCGCGTCGAGCAGTTCCGGGTTGCTCGCGGGGTTGGTGGCGCGCATGTCGTCGAGCGGTTCCACCAGCCCGCGGCCCATCGTGTACCCCCAGAACCGGTTCACCACGTTCCGCGCGAACATCTGGTTCGTGGGTGCAGTGAGCCAATCCGCGAGCCGCTTCCGCCGGTCGAACTCGTCGTCCCAACTCTGCTTCGCGTCGCCGTCGAGCGGCAGCGGCTTCACCACGGTGCGCTTTCGCGGGTGCGTCGCTTCGCCGGTGTTGCGAATGTAGATCACCGTTTCGCGCCCGAAGATGCCGAACTCTTGGCTGTTCTTCGTGCCGATCCGCGTGAAGAACGCGGCCATCCCGTAGTAGTCGTCTTGGCTCCACTTCTCGAACGGGTGGTGGTGGCACTTCGCGCAGCCGATGCGCACGCCGAGGAACAGTTGCGTCGTCGTTTCGGACCACTCCTCGAACGTGCGGCCGATCTGGAAGAAGTTCGCGGGGCCGTCGATGAACGTGCTGCCCTCCGCGGTCACGATCTCGCGCACCAGCGCATCGACCGGCACGTTGTCGCGCACTTGGGCGCGCACCCAATTGTGGAAGCTCCACATGCCCTTCTCTTGCAGCGCCGTGCGGTTGATGCGGAGCAAGTCGCCCCACTTCAGCGCCCACCAGTCGAGGTATTCGGGGCGCTCCAACACTTTGTCGATGGCCTTCGCGCGCTTCTGCGGGTCTTTGCTTTCAAGGAACGCGCGCACTTCGGCGGGCGTGGGAAGCGTGCCGATGGCGTCGAGGTACAAGCGGCGCAGGAACTCGTCGTCGCTGCTCAGTTCCGACGGCGTGAGGCCGAGTTGCTTCCATTTCGCGATGAGTTTCGTGTCGATGAAGTTGTTCGCGGGCACCGCAGGGTAGTTCTCGATGCGCGCGAACGGGAGCGTGACTTGTGCCACCACCGCTTGCCCGCCGAAGCGGACCATGACGTGCGTTTCGCCCGCGTCCTTCGCGGTCACGACGCCGGCGCTCGTTACCGCGGCCACACTGTCGTTAAGCGCGTCGAACTGCGCGGTCGCGGTCACGTCTTCGCGGGTGCCGTCGCTCCAGACGGCCGTGACCGCGAGTTGCTGCTTCTCGCCGGGCGTCATCACGCGGGCCGGTGGGAACACTTCGAGTTTGCTCACCTCCGCGTCAGTCTTCGCGTTCGGTGCGGGCGCGCCGTCTTCGAGCCACTGGCGCACGCGGGCGTAGTCGCGGCCGTTCGCCTTCAGGCGTTCGCCGCCCCCGTGCTCCATCACCAGCGCCGGTTTCGCAATCACGATGCTGCGCTCCGGTTCGCTCAACACGACGCGCCGGCCCTCGTTACTCTGCACGATCTGCGAGTAATCGAAGGCGTTGTCGAAACCGAAGAGCGAGAGCCGGAAGCCGCCGCGCCCGTGCTGCGCGCCGTGGCACCCGCCGCTGTTGCACCCGGCCTTCGTGAAGATCGGTTGCACCTCGCGCGCGAAACTCACCGGCACGTCGGCCGTCGCCTTCTCCACCGTCACCGGGACGCGCGCTTTCGCGCCGAGCGCTTCGATCACCACTTCTGCGGTGCCGTCCGCAACGGGGCGCAGCACGCCGCGATCGAGCGCCGTTACCTTCGCGTTCGTGACGGTGAGGGTTGCGGTGCGCGTGAGGTCGAAGGTGCGGCCGTCGGCCCACACGCCGAGCACGATCACGCGCTGTTCGGCCCGCGGCCCGCTCAGCTTCACCGCGCTCGGGAACGCGACCAACTCCTTCGGCGCGCCTTGCGGCGGCGCGGGTTCGGTGGCGCAGAGTGCGGACGGCGCGAGCGCGCAAGCGGCAACGAGGAAGCGCAGCATGTGGGAGCACCTGACCGGTGGGAACCTAATCGTCCCCGATTCGCGGTCGGGAGTCAAGCGGCCCGGCGCGGGCCGCGACCGCACGAGTCGGTGCCGGGCGCGGGGGCGCGGCGGGCGCCCGCACGCGCGGCTACCGGAAATCGGCCGGTCGTACCGGTTGTGGCGCGCAGTCCGGGGCGCCCCCGGGCGGCGCGGGGCCGGTTCGCGGGTGGCGCGTTGCGAAGGCGCGCCCGGCGGGTAGAATTCCGAATCTCCGAACTCGTTACCGTGTCCGTTGTTGGCGCGGCTCCCTATCCTGACGGCCGACACCGGGGTTGCCGTCCATGGGCGCGTTACTTCTCGGCCGCGGTTCGCGGAAAGGTCGGGCGATGGAAAAGGCACTGTGCTACGGCGCACTCGGCATCGGCGTGCTGATGCTGATCGTGTTCTTGCTCGACCTCGTCGCCGGCATCCCGTTCGGGGGCGACGCGTTCAAGACCGGCGACGCGTTCGGCCTGTTCGCCTCCGCCATCGTCGTGTACCTCGCCTACAACGCCTCCCGCGACCTCAAGTAGGGGCGCGCCGGTCACGTTTCAAATCACTGTGGCGGAGCGCCGCCACACAAGACCCGCACACATCTCGTTCGGCGAATCGGCGTCACGCTGCTCCCCGCCGGTTGCGCATTGCTGAGCGCGCAGAGGGCTTCCGCCCTCTGCTAGGGAAGCCGGCCCCTCCGGGGCGGAAGAACCAATCGGCTTGCTTTGCCTGTCTGAGCACCCGCGGAGCGGGTAGCCGTCCGTAGCACAGGGCGGAAGCCCCGTGCGCCCCACGCGGCAGAACAGTTGGTCACGCCGCGGAGTTGTCTTCGACCGTTTCGATAAACTCGCGGGCCGCGCGGCGCACCACGCCCGCCGCGTTGCGGTACGCGAGCACCACCAGCAGCCACGCGCCCGCGAGCGCCCCCCACTCGTACATCAGCACGTCCGCGGTCGGTTGCTTCGGGCGCGCGTGCTCGGCGTACACCTGCCAGCCGATGGTGCCCGCGACCGCCGCGAGCGCCAGCAGGAAGCCGAACAGCCCCACCGCCTTCGCCGCGCCCGGCCGCTTCAGCGCCAGCCCGCACGCGGTCACGCTCACCACGAACAGGAACTCCGCCAGCGGGAGGGCCACGAGCAACCCCTGCGCCGCGTACCGCGACACCGGCGGGAACGCTTCGCGGAACAGCACCGTGGCTACCAGCAGCAGGAACCACACCAGCGTGAACAGCGCGCTCAGCCCGAACAGCCCGCGCGCGCCGCTGCTCCGCGGCGCGCCGCCCGCGATCATCCGGCCGAACAGCAGGCACAGGAACGCGAGCAGCAGCGGCGGGCCGTAGCACGCGAGGTCGAGCAGTTGCTCTTTGCGCACCGGGATCGCGTTCGGGCCGTCGGCGTTGACGAACCCGTCGACGCTCACCCACGCCGCGCCGTCGCCCTTCGGCAGCTCGTTGCCCTGCGCGACGTACACGGCCTTCCCGAACTCCACGAACCCGAGCAGCAGCACGAATAGCAGGCCGAGGCGCACCCAGCCCAGCCCGCGGCGCGCGGCGTTCCACCCGTTCGCGAGCGCCTTCTCGGCGCCGGCCTCGTCGGTACGCAGCGGCGATTTCGTTGGCCCGGGGCGCGGCCGGCTCGCGCCGGCGACCGGGAACGGCGCG
>JALHNS010000296.1 GCA_022843445.1 Gemmata sp. | reverse complement strand
AGCTCGTTCACCCCGCACACTCCGCGGCCAACTGCCGCAGCCACAGGATCGCCAGCCGCGCGTCAGCGGCCCACGCGAGCCAGTCGGCGCGGTCGCGGTAGCCGCGGTCGCACAGGTTCGGGCGATTAACTTGCCTATCGACAAGTAGAGCGCGGTATTCCTCGGCGCGGTCGAGCTGGTGCGCCGCGTACTGGATGCTCTGTGCGCCGATCATGTGGAGCACCAGTCGCGCGGCCGAAGCCCAGCGCCCCGGGTTCCCGAAGATGCGCTCCGGCAACTGCTCGCCGTGCCGGGCGAGCGATTCGGCCGCGGCCGTGCGCAGCGCGAGGAAAGCCGCGTCCCGCTCGCACCCGCTGTCGGTCACGAGGTCCAGCGCGATGCCCAGCGGCAGGCCCGGTTCGTCGGGGCCGAGTTCGATGCGCCCCCGGCGATTCTCGATCAGGCTCCACGCGCGGGCCGCGGCCTCGCGCACGCTCGGTTCGGTTGCGGTCATGTTGGTGCTCCCGGTGGGGGCCGCGGCGGGCGATGCCGCGGCCGGGTGAAGGGGTTAGCGGCGGATCGTCAGGAGTGCCACTTCGCACGCCACGAGGCCGCAGTCGATCGCCACGGCCATCGGCACCGCGAGGGCCAAGTGCGAGCCGGTGAGCAGCGCGATCGACTCGGCACAGTGCCACACCGACAGGGCCAGCAGGCTCACCCCGCTCCCGCCGGCGAAGAGTGCCACCGGGCGGTTGCCGCGGGCGTGCATCTCGCCCGCGACCTTCGAGAGCGTCAGCACGAGCACCGGGACCGCGATCCCCATCAGCCAGCCGGCCCACGCTTGCGGCGCGTGCTGGCTGTTCGCGTACCCGTTCAGGGCCGCGGAGAGGATGAGGGTGAAGATCACCCCGAAGGTCGCCCACGCAGTCACGGTGTCCGCTTCCGGCTCCGCGGCCGGCTTCGGCGCGGGGGCCGCGGCGGGCTTGGCCTTCGCCTTCGCGACCCGCTTCGCCTTCGGCGCGGGCACCGCGACCGTCGTCTCTTCCAGCATCGGCAACTCGAACCGCTCCACCGTCGTCAGCTTCAGCATCGCCCGTCTCCCATTGGGGGAGTAAGCTGTCCGCAACCCGTCGGCGTACTCCCATTCGCCGGCGGGTCAGACGCGGGGCCGAGTGCAAGTCGGCCCCGCGTCGATCTACCCCAAGTGTATGCATCGATGCATACACTTGTCAAGGCCCGCGGTTGCATTTGTTGATCTCTCTGCGTACACTTTGGGCATGGAGCCTACAGAACTGGCCGTGTGGCTAACTGGCGTGCGCGAGCGACTGCGCGCGTGCCGACTGGCGCTCGACTTGTCTCACCGTGCGGCCGGTGAGCGTACGGGCGTGCCGTTCAGTACCATCACTCGCATCGAAACCGGGAAGACGACGCCGACCCTCGACGTGCTGTGGAAGCTGTGCGCGGCCTACGGCGTGCCCCTGTGCGACGTGCTGTGCGAGCCGCAGCACGCCCACGCGGCGAAGAAGCCGCGAGCGAGGAAGAAGTGAAGCACCGAGGCCCGCGGGGTTGCTCCCGCGGGCCTCGGTGCTTCAGTGACAGCCCGCCATTACGCCTTCGGGAACCGCTCGCGCAGCGCGGCCAGCAGCAGATCGTCAACCGGCGTCGGCGTGCCGGCCACCAGCATCGCGACCACCGGCGAATGGATCAGGCGCTGCACCAGCGCGGCCCCGCCGCTGTTCGCGGCGCGCTCGAGCAGATCGAGCAGCGGCGTGTCTCTCTTCGCCGGCGCGCCGGTCGGGTTGTAGCTCGGACGCATATTCGCGTCCTGTGGAGAGCGTGGAGAGCAACCCGACCGGGGCCGACGCGCCGCCTCTCCCTCGGCGCGCCGGGCACCCGGCCGGGTGTGTCGGTCACTTCGGCGCCGGGGCGATCAGCTTCACCTTGAACTCGTCGAGCGGGACCGGCGCGCCCGGTGGCGGTTCGATCACGACCGTCACCGGCGGCGGCGGCACTTCGACCGGCACGCCCCACCGTTGGAGCAGCACGGTTGCCGCGGCCGTCACGATCACCGCCGCGGCCCGAATCGCCCACAGCTTCAACTCGGAGATGTACTTGTCGGCCGGTGTGCTCATTTGCCACCTCGCAGGTCAATAACGGTCGGGATCGGGGCCGCGCGCTCGGGCAGCTCGGCCGGCGTCCACCAGTCACGCCCGCCGTCCCGCGCCCCTTCCTTGCGGATGGGCAGCGGCACCGGCGCCCACTCGTCGCGCCGCACGCTCTTGTCCGGCACTTCCAGCGGCGTCCACCAGTCGTTCACGTCCTCTTCCTTCATCGCGCTCGCGGGCCGCAGCTTGCGAATGCTGTCCACGTTCGCGCCCCACACACGCGCCTTCGCGCCCCGTTGAGTCGTGCAGCACACGGTGCTGATGAGTTCGCCGGTATCCTCGCGGAACATCCCGCCGCCGCTGTCGCCGCTGCTAACCGACAGGTGCAGCTCGGTCTGCCCGTTGCTGTCGGCCGAGCGGGTCACGGTGCCGGCCTCGCGGTTGCCTGGCACATCGACGCCGAACCCGCCGTGCCAGATTTTTGTTCCCGCGGGCGCGTTGTCGGCCGCGATGTGCGCGAACGGCAGTTCGCCGAGATCGGCCGATTCGGTCACCAACCACGCGCAGTCGCTCTTGACGTCCAGCGCGACCAGCTTCACCCCGAACCGATCGGCGCGCCCGCGGAGCTGCATGCTGCCCACGGTGCCGACGCGCACGTGGTCCACGCAATGCGCGGCCGTGAGCACGTCCCACCGGCCGTCGGCGCGCCGCGGCCACACCACGGTCGCGGTGCAGCCCGCGTTCACGAACTGGATCCGCCCCAGCGCGTTCCACGGGTCGGCCTTCGCCTTCGGTGCGGGCGCCCCCGGTTGTTTGGGGTCGGGTTGCTTGGGGTCGATCGGCGCGGGCGGCACCTTCTCGCAGCACCGCTCGAACTCCACCTCGCGCGTCCACTCGTCCACTTCCACCGCGCCGTCCGCGTTCGCGCGGATCGTGAGCCGCTCCACGGTGTAGACGCCCGGCGGCGCAACAAACTCGAACACGCCCCGCGGGCTGGTCGCGCGGCTCACGCCCTTGTTCGGGGTGACGCGCCACAGTACCGCGGCCTTGGCGTCTAGGTTCTCGTGCTTGAATCGCGCGAGCTGGTGCGGCGGCACCTTCACGGGTTCGTCGGCGCGCGCCGCGAGCGGCGCGATTAACGCGAAAGCTAGAGCGAGCGTGCGCATGCGGTTCGCCTCCGAGGACTGAGCTCCATATGCCCCGAGGTTAGCCGCGGCGGGCGGGCCGGGTCGCGTGGGTGCGGACGTCCGCACTACTTCCCCACCGGCTCGCCGTCGGCTTCCCACACAAACGCCGGAGTGCGTGGCGCGCCGGGGATCGTGGTGAAGAACTGGAAGTGCCGGCCGCAGTGCGCACAGTACGCGCCCGCGAGCGCCGCCGGGTTGCGCGCGAGGGCCGCGGCCGCGGCCGCCTCGAGTTGCGTGACGGTGCCGCACGCGAGGTGCTTGATCGCGGTACGGGCCGCCGGGGGCGTGGATCCACTCTTGGGGTACTCCGTGCGAGAGTCGTGCGGGTGCGGACGTCCGCACCCGGCTAACCGGTGGCCGGGTCGCCCGCGGTCGGGTTGTCGCTCAGGTACGCGAGGATCTCGGCCTGCAACACGCGCGGCACGGAGAGGCCCGGCTGACCCAGTGCGCGCAGCTGCGCGTCGATCAGTTCCAGCCGGTTGTTCACGAGGAACGTGACCGCCGCGACCGTCGCGCGCACCGCGATGCCCGTGTCGTCGGCGCGCGTCAGTAGACCCGTGAGCGCGGCGGCGCGGTTGGCGCTCAATCGCTCGGCGGCGCTCGGGCCGGCGAAGAACGCCAGCAGTTCGGGATCGTCGTCCGCGACCTGCTCCTCGGCGAGTCCCGGTTGCGGGTTGCGGTACGCGCCGACGATGACGCCGCCGTTGGTGCGCTGCACGTAGTACATCAGAGATTGTCCCTCCCGCGCGGATCGACCCAGCCGCGCGTGCTGATTACCAGTGTCATGCCGGCGGTACTCAGTTGGCACCGGGAGCGGATCGAGGATGACGTGTCGGTCCAAACCTCGAACGGCACGCGGAAGTTCGCGACGTGCGCGGTCGTGGAATAGTTAATTGCTGTGTTGATGGTCGCGCTGGGCGCGTCGTCGCTCGAATTGAGGTCGCTCAGGTAGATGCCGGCGGGGTTGTCGGCCGTGGCGGTCGCGTTAAAGCCCACGACGCCGCGGGCGCGCGTGCGCACGCCCGGCGGGGTCGATAGCGCGCGGGTGACGGCACTCGTGCCGGGGTTCGTCGCCGAAATGTCGTTCTGGTACGTGTTCCACGTAAACTCGTCGCCGCGCTGCACCCAGTTGTTCGCGATGCCCGATACGCCCGTTTTGAACGCGCCGATTCGGCGCTTGAGCGTGTAGGTGCTCGGCATCGTCGGCGCGGTTGCGCTCGTGCTGAACAGGATGTCGGGACTTGTGCCGTCGGCCTTCGCGATAACGAAACAGTGGTACCATGTGTTGTTCGCAATCGCGCCGGTGTCGAGACCGTTGTTGCCGGTGCCCGCGGTCCACGAGCCGGAGCTTTGAAGCGTCTTCGTGAACGCGGCGAGCGTGAGCGCGAACGTACCCGTATCGTCGGTACACTGGCCCGCGGCGAAGCTCACAACGGAAGCGCTGTTGTAGCTCAGCGTCAGGCCGTCGATGTGCCCGCGCATCACCGTACCCGACGCGGGCGCGGCGTAGGCCGTACGCATCCGGTTGTATCCGGCGCGCGTGCCGAATCCCATGAAGCCGATCACGCAGATGTCGGCCGCGCCGCCGGTGTTCGCCGTGGCGACGATGCCGACCGCACTCTCGCGCCCGCTCGCGGTCGGGATGTTGGTCGTCAGCGTCGCCGAGAAAAGTTGGCTCTCGTTCGTGTCGAGCACGCGGAACGTCGCCAGCGTACCCGCGGCGTTCACTTCGATTTCGTAGACGTACCACACGTTCACCGTGGCCGTGTGCGTGGTCCCGGTAGTGCTGCGCACGCTGTTGGCCGATGTCTTGCCCGTGGCGACGCCGGCCACGATCTCGAAATACACGCCGTCTACCGCGTCCGCGCTCGTCGTGCTGTCGTGGAACCCGACGCGGATGGTGCGGTTCGCGAGCGAGGTCGCGTGGAAGATGTGCGCGCGAAACAGGCGGTTTTCCGTGCCGAACCGAACCGCCGTTGCGACGGTTTGGTAGAGGTAGCCGCTGTTGCCGGTGGCGGACTGGCGCAGCAGCACGCCGCCGTAGCGCGTGCCGTCGAGTGCCGTACCGCTCGGCGCGGTCGTGTTGGTGCCGCTGCTGATGGCCGCGCCAATGAACGGGTCGGAACCGCTGGCGTTGGTGTTGGCGAACCACCGCTCGTTCCAAGCGTCCACGTCCTTGAGCACCGAGTACGCGCCGCCCGGTTGCTGCACCCACGCGCCGCCCGACCGCGTGAGGATGTTCCCGTCGGCCGCGGTGCCGTTCGCCCAATCGAGCGCTTGCGACAGTGTGACTTCTTCCGCGTCGCCCGCGCCCGCGGTGTTGCGGCCTAGTAACCGCTGCGTCGCGGAGACGTTCTGTAGCTTGGCGTAGGTAACGGCGTCGTTGTCAATCGTCCACACCGTACCCGAGCCGCTGACGGTGATGTCGCCCTTGTCGCCGTCCGAGACGCCACCGCCGGCCGGCGTCGCCCAAGTGCCGTCGCCCCGCAAAAACGTCGTGCCGTCTGCCGTGCCGGTGCCGAGACGGGCGGTGGCAACGGTGCCGCTGCTCAGGTTGCTCGCGTTCAGGCTCGTCAGGCTCGCGCCCGAGCCGCTGAACGTGGTCGCGGTCACGGTGCCGGTGACGTTCGCGCCGCCCGCGTTCACTGTCAGCCCGCCCGCGGTGATCGTCGCGCCGCCGGTGGTCACGGTCAGCGCCCCGGTGAACGTGCCGCCCGCGAACGTCGGCGCGTCCGCGGTGCCGAGGCCCAGCACGGTGCGCTGTGCCCCCGCGCTGGCGGCGCTGGTGAGCGCGTTGCCGGCGGTCGTGACGGTGACGCTGCCCGCGCTGATGTCCAGCGTGCGGTTCGCGTCGCCCGTGGCGAGCGTGAACGTGCGGCCCGCGGTGAGGTCGCTGCCGGGCGTTATGGTGAGCGCGTGCGAGCCGTTCGTGTCCTTGATTTGCAGCGCGTCACCGTCGAACAGCACGCTCCCGGTGACGGTGTTCTCGCCGCTGAAATTGTTGTTCCCGGCTTGGGTCGCGTCGCCGAACGAACCGGTGCCGAGGTCGGTGACGATGCCGCCCGTGGCGGCTGCTCCCGGCCCCAGCGTGCCGGTCACGCCGGAACTGGTGCCGCACCCGAACACGCCGCCCACGAGCCGGAATTCGGTGTGGCCGGTCAGCACCAGTTGCGCGATAGCCGTGCCCGTGCTCACGTTCAGTTGCAGCGAGCGCGTCGGCGTGGTGATCGACAGACTGGTGGTGGTCAGCGAAGAGTAGGCGAACCCGGCACTGAAGCCGAGATAGTCGCCGGTGCCGAGGGTCGTCAGGGCCGCGCCCGCGCGAATCTGGCCGGGCGTGAGGATCCCGCCGTCGGCCCCCAGCACCGCGAGGCTGTCGCCAAGAGCGCCGGGCGAGCCCGCGCTCGTCCATCGCGGGATGCGCGAGACCGTGCCGCTGCCGGTCACGCCGCCCCCGCCCGCCGTGATCGCGTACCGGAACCCGTAGCCGACCGCGTTGCGCAGCGGCTCGCACCACACGACCGCGGTGCCGTCCGCGGGCACGTCGGTGCGGCCCGTCACCTCGTAGGCCGCGAGCGACGTGCCGTCGCCGAACGTGGCGGCGTCGCCCGTGAGCGCCGCGAACCCGCTGTCGTCCACGCGCGCGAAGCCGTAGGCCGCGACCGCCGTATCTGGCTGCGCCGTGATCCGCGCATAGAACCCCTGTGGGCGCGCGTCCCGGACCGCGTCCGCGCCGACGACGATCCCGCCCGAGCCGATTAGCGGCTCTTGGTGCGCGCGGCGCGGCGGCATCTGCTTCGGGAAGAACATGCCGCGAGCGTAGCAGCCCGCGGGCCTCTGACGCGAAGGGCAAAGGTATGAGCCGCGTGCTGTTCCGCTGCCCGAGCTGCGCCGAAACGGTGCCCGCGCCCGCGTCGCTCGCCGGGCACGAGAGCGCGTGTCCGAAGTGCAAGGCGGTCGTGCGCTGGCCGCAGCCGGAGCGCAGCGGGCCGCCGCCGCTGCCGAATGCAGTTCCGAAGCCGGCTCCGCGACCGCCGCGCCCGGCGGAACCAGAACGAGACGAAGACGATTGGGAGCCGGTTCCCAGCAAGCCAAAGTGGAGTCGGCCAACTGACGGCGCGATTTTGACCTGCTACCTTCTCACCGCCGGGAGTATCGCAACCGGCTTCACCCCGTGTATCTGGTTCTTGAGCGTGCCCGCGACGGCCTGTGCGTTCGCGCTGTCGCTGTACCTCACGTGCAAGTACAAGTGCCCGCCGGGCGTAATCGCGTGCTTGATGCTGTCTGCGATCTTCGCGCTGGTCATGCTCAATCATGCAGCGTGGGTGAGCGAAAAGCTTCGCAGGGGCGACTTCTAACTTCAGTACCAGAAGGTGCAAACGTGCGCAGATTCACAATCATTCTCGCGCTCGCAATTGGAATCGGATGCGGGAAAACTGAGCGGCCAGTCGGTCCCGACGTGCCATCGAAAACGGAGGGCGCGTCGTTCGATTCAGAGAGCGCTGAGCGAACTGCTGACTGGGCAATGGGGCTCACTCTGTCCATCAAGACGCCGGCAGGAAACGAAGCCGCATACAGGGAGGCGGTGCAGAGCTACGAGGCGCAAGTTGTCGCAGGAGCGAAGGGCAAAAAGATCAACTGGCGGATGCCGGTTTGCAAGGTCTCGCCGAACTGGGACATTAACATCGGCAACGTAAGCCGACTGATGCGGGAGCCGCCGAAAGGCTCTAAGGCTGAGCCTGATTACTTTTTGCTGGGAACCGTTCCGCCCAATTACTTCAACGGCGTAACTTCCAAAGAGGCTATCTACGCCTGCCCGCCAACCGGATTTGTCCCAGCGGACACATCGGCCGCGTGGTTGCGATCATTAAAGGAAGGCGACAAGGTTTCTCTGTCCGGCTCGATTGGCCGGATCACCGTTCAACGCGGATTCGTGCTCTTCGAAATCGTCGGCGCGAGTGTCGCGCCGTGATGTGCGAGGTCACCCCGGCGCTTGGAACAGCTTCTGGAAGTCCGTCGAAAGGTACGGCGGGATGTTGGGATCGGTCGGCGAGTAGGGCGAATCCGGACCGCGTCGCACACGCACCGGACGGTACTCAATGCCGCCCGTGGTGGTGCGTGCCGGGTAGGTGTTCCATCCGCCCGGCTGCACGGTGAACTTGTAACTGATGTCGTAGTACAAGTCGTCGTCGGCCCCGGTGTACTGCTCCAGCGGTTGCGCGTAGCCCTTGAACAGCAGGTGCCCCACGGGCCATTCCACGCCGCCGGTGACGAACCGAATCGGCTTCGCGTTCACCTTGTTCATGCACTCCAAAATGTTGGAGTAGGGTACGGCCCCGATAGGCACCTGCACCCACGTGACCACGATGTCGATCTGGTAATCGGGGACGAACTGCCGCTCCTCGTTCACCACCTGCCACGAGCCGTCGGCCTTCTGGTACTCGAACCCGTAGCCGCTGACAATGCGCTCGCGCGGGCGCGGCATCTCCGACACCCACGTGTAGCGGCCCTGCTCCTTGTCCGTCGAGGTGGCCGCCAACTCTTTGTCGGTGAGCACGTACCACTTGGGGCGCACGAACTCCAGCGTGTAGACGCACCAGTCCTGCACGGGCACGACATGGTAGCGCGTCGAACTGATTCCGAAGTCGCTGCGACTCTCGTACGCGCCGAAGTCGCTGAGGTCGTACTGGTCGCACCAGTACCCTTCGCGGAGCGGGTGCGGGAGCGGGAGCGTGCGTTGGAGCAGCTTGCTCTTGCCGTCCCACGTCGTGTAGCCGACGGCGTCCTTCAGGAACCGGGACACGTC
>JALHNS010000295.1 GCA_022843445.1 Gemmata sp. | reverse complement strand
GGCCGCCGCCGCCTACCACCTCGGCTGGTGCAAGGTGAAGCTGAAGGAACCGGACGCGGCGCAGAAGCTGTTCGAGGAAGCGGTGCGGGCCGCGGACCCGGAATCGACGGCCGCGGCGCTGCGCCTCGCCGACCTGCACGCGCGCTCCGCGGACCCGGCGCGGCACAAGGCCGGGGCCGAGTTGCTCGCCGCGGCGCTGCGCGACGTGCGCGACCCGTCGAAGTACGACGCGGCACTCGTGCCCCTCGACGAGGTGCGGGCCACCTGCGAAACGACCGTGACGGCGCTCGCGGCCGACGGCGCGTTCGACGCGGCCCTGAACGCGGCCGGCTGGTACGCGGGCGTGGCCGCGCCGCCGCGCGCCGGCGAACTGCGCGCCGAGATCCTGAGCGCGTGGGGCGCGGCGCTGACGAAAGAGCGCAAGCCGGAGGCCAAAGCGAAACACAAGGCCGCTGCGACCGAGTGGGCGCAACTGGCCGAGCTTCAAACGAAGGGCCCGCGCGTCGCGCTGCTCCAGAAGGCCGCCGCGCACGCGCGCCTCGCCGACGAACCCGCGACGGCAGCCACCCACCTGCAAGCGGCGCTCAAGGTGGACGGCGCGCCGGAGCTCGAACAGGGCCCGCTGTGGGCGGAACTGGCCGAAGCGCTCTTGGCCGCCAACCGGCCCGACGAAGTGTGGAAGGCGTTCAACAACGCGATGGCGTCGGTCGGCGCGGTTTCGACGCAGACGCGGTACCGGCTGGCGCAGCAGTTCGGGGAGTCGCGGCACCCCGGGTTCGCCCCGCTGGGCCGGCAGTTGCTCGAGCAGATCGCCAAGCAGGAGAACGTGAGCGCCGCGGAGCGCGAGTTCCACGAGCGGGCCCTGTGCGAACTGGGCTACGCGCTGCTCCGCGAGGGCAACGCGGCCGACGCCGAGGTGCGGCTGAGGGCGCAGTTGGCGCTGTACGCGAACGGCCCGGAGGCGGGCAAGGCGCGGCTGTTCTTGGGCATGGCGCTGCTCCAGCGCGCGGCCGGCCGCCCCGCGCCGCCGGACGCGCCGAAGATGCGCACCGACGCGCTGGCGCTGTTCCGCCAACTGGTCAAGGAGGCGGACGACTTCGAGCGCAAGAACAACAAGCTGACGGAAACGCAAGCGTGGCTGCGGCTGCAAGCCGCCCTGCGGGTGTTGCAAGCGCACCAGCAAATGGGCCAACCGCGGGAGGTGCTGTTCGACGCGGCCCCGCTGCTGGACCGCTACAAGGACAGCGCCGACGAGCTGATCGTGCTGAGCCTGATGTATCACGCGTTCAAGCAGTCGAACGACGCGAACGGCGCGAACCTCACGTTCGACCGCATGAAGGACCTGTTCAACCGGTTGCCGCCGACCGCGTTCCCGAAGAAGACCGGCGAGTACAGCCGCGAGTTCTGGCAGAAGACGTGGTTCGCCCCACCGGAAGAGAAGAAGAAGTAGCGCGAACCTTCGATCGGGGCCGCGGGTCACTACTTGCGGCCCCGTGGTCCAACGGCCGAGGGCACTCGGATCACAACCGGGAGGCGGGGGTTCGATTCCCTCCGGGGCTACTTCAGCCACGCACCGCCGAGCACCTTCCCGTTGCGCGAGTTCGCGGAATGGTCCCGCAGCACGTCGCCGGAAGTTTCGTCGCAGCGGAACAGAGCGAGCGTGTCGGGGTCCGCGGCCAGCAGCGGCGCGGGCGCGAACTTCGCTTCGCCGTAGCGGGCCACCTTCGACACGCGCACGTCGCGGAACGTGACGCCGTCGCACACCGAGCCGATCACGAAGACGCCCTCGGGCGGGTCCGCCTTCGGCGCGCGGATCGCTTCCGCTACTTCCAGCTTCGCCACCAACTCGCCGTTGAAGTACAACCGGTTTTGCTTGCCGTCGCGCACCGCGGCGACGTGGTTCCACTGGCCGCGGGGCAAGGTGTCCGCGGCGCGCGCCACGGTCTGCTTCCAGCCGCCGGCGGCGGCATCGGCGAAGTGGGCCGCTCCGATCCCTTCGCCGTTCGCGCCCACGAGGAACTGGTACGTCCAGCCGAACAGCGTCGGGTTCTCGCCGATCCCGGGCTTGTCGAATTTCACGTACCCTTCGAGCGTGAACGCCCCTTCCGGCACCGCGAAGCCCGGGACCTCGGCCGCGACCCGCGGCTTGCCGGCGGCGTCATCGAACCGCAACCCCGCGAGCGGGTGCGGCGCAGTCGGCTCGATGACCTTCTCTTTCCCCTCCACATTAAACACGATACGGCACCACGGCAGTTTCTTCGCGAAGGCCTGAAACGCCGCCGGCGTCGGGCCGTTCACGGAGAGCACGGACAGGCGCGGCAGCGCGGCCAACCGGTCCAATTCCGCGTCGGTGAGTGCGCAGAAACTCGTGTCGATGTGACGCAGGTTCTTCAGGCCGACCGCGTGCGGCACCCACTCCGGCCCGTTCATGCTGGCGACGTTCAGTCGTTCCAGTGACGGCATTTTGGCGATAACCGAAGCGTCGCAGCCGCCCTTCACCCGGTGCGAGATGGAGAACTCGCGCAGGTGTACGAGCGCGCCGAATTCCCGGAAGCCCGCGGTGGTCGCCGCGGGGTCGCGCGCCCCGCTGAAGCTGAAGTTCACGTATTCGAGGTCCGTGAGTTTGGCGAACCGGCGCAGCCACGCGTCGTCCATCTTGTCGGTGTGGGCGTCCGCCCCCCAGAAGTTGGCACCGACGACCGTAACCGGCCCCTTCGGCGCGTCGTCGCGGCCCAACTTCACTTCGCCCTTCGCGTCGCGCACCGTCAGTTCGACGTGGTGCGCGAGGAAGAACTTGATCTCGTCCGGCGGCGTGGGATTCAGCGGCCACCGGCGCGCCGGCGCGCCCGCCGCCGGTTTCGTCCACATGGGGTTGGTGATCGTGCCGTGCCGGTTGTTGCCCGAACCGTCGGTCAGCTTGTCTCCCGCGCCCTCGTCGCAGCGGTACAGCGCCAGCGTGTCCTTGTCCGCCTCGTGACGGCCCGGCGGGGCGAACTCCTTCGCGTACCGGGCCGCTTGCGACACCCGCACGTCTTGGATGTGGAACCGGTACCCTTCGGTCAACGGGCCGAGGAGCAGCTTTGATGTCGGCGGGAGCGCGCCCAACTCGGCCTGCGGCTTGGCGTCGTACTCGACCCACAGTTTGCCGTCCACGTACAGGCAAACGCGGGTCTCGCTCCGCACCGCGGCGATGTGAACGCGCTTGCCGACTTCCATGAACTGCTCGCTGAGCCGGAAGCCGTCGGTGGTGATGCCGAACTTTGCCCCCTTGAAGTACACGTCACCGAGGTCGGTGATCCTGATGAGCGGCGCGCCAACACCCTGCACGCTCTCGGCCAACGGGGTGACGTAGGCTTCTATGGTCCACGGCTTCTTCGGATCGATGCCGGGATTCGGAGCTTCGGCGCGGCACTCCTTAGAGAGAATCAGCGCGGGACCGGTCGGCGCGACCGCCACCGGTTTCGGCGCGCCCTTCGTGAGGTCCGCGGCCACCTCTGCGGCGGTGCGAGCGGTCACGCGGCCGGTCTTGTCTTCGACCGCGTAGCGGAACCCGGCATCGGCCTTGTCGGTCTTCGCGGTCACTTCGCCGGCGGCGGTGAACGCGACCGATTCGCCGCCCGGCAGCAGCAGCACGCGGCGGTCCAACTGGTTCGTTTCGAGGTTCCAGAAGCTCACCGTTTGGCCTTCGACCGCGAGCAGGTACTTGCCGTCGAGCGAAACGGTCGCGACTTCGCCGCGCACCGCCTTGTCGAGTGGGTGCGCGGTGCGCGCCCCGACATCGACGACCGCGAACTCGCCGTTGAGCCACACGGGCAGCCGCGCGCTTGCGGGCGCGCCGGTCACGAACGTACCGTGCTGGAAGTTGTCCACCCCGCGGAACTCGGCGACCACTTTACCGTCCGGCCCGCGCACCTCCACGGTGCCGGTGGGCGCGATCGCCACGAGGTGCTTACCGTCCGGGTGCCACGCGGCCAGCGGCGCGGGCACGTTCGGCTTGCCAATCAGGTCGCCAGTGGTCGCGGTGTCGCGCTTGTCGAAGGCCTCCGGCGCGAGCAGCGCCGCACCGAGCGGTTCGTTCCCGTGAACGCCCATCATCGCGGGCTGCGCGAGTACCTTTTTGCCGTCCGCGTTCGGCCACAGTTTGCCGAGGCCGGCGAACTGCTGTTGCGGCTTCTGCTCGACCTTCCAGCGCCACACGAACGACAGGTCCGGGTGCGCGAGCAGTAACTGATCGGGGTTCGCCGGCGAGAACAGCGCGCTGCCGCCCGGCCGCGGCGCGCCTTCGGGCCTCACCCGCGCCTTTTGTTCGCCGGTGTCCGCATCGTACACCGACACGTCGAGGAACCCGCGGACCACCGCGACGTGCTTGCCGTCCGGGTGCCACCGCACGTCGGACGCGCGCCACTTGGACTGGTTCGCGCTGTTGAGTAGGAACTCGATCGGCGGCGGATCGAGGGTCCGCTGTACTTTGCCGTCGGTGCCGACGACGAAGACGTGCCCGGTGTCCGCCGCGACCGCGAACCGGTCGGCCTTCGGCGACACCGCGAGTGCGGTTAGTTCCCCCGCCGTGCCGCCGCCGAGGCGCACCTCGCGCTTCGGGTCGCGCGTGTCGTACACGGTCGTACCGTCGGCGTGAGTCACCGCGAGTTTCTTACCGTTCGGTGCCCACACCCACGGCCCGTGGGCCGTGCGCGTGATCTGCCAGCCGATCTCCTTCTTCGTACCCTTCTTCGGGTCCAGTTCCTCGATCACAATGCGCCCGTCGTGGAAGTACGCAACGCTCGTCAGGTCCGGGCCGATGCTCTCCCCCCACTGCGGGCGGCGCAGGTCCGCGCTCGCCGGCGCGAGGGCCGGCCAGTGCTTGGCCCCCACGAGGAAGGCGTCGCTGTCCGGTACCCACAGCGTGCGCGGGTCGCCCTCTTTCGTCTCCACAACGGCGACGCTCTTGCCGTCCGCGTCGAAGAAGTGACGTTTCCCCTCTTCGTCGGCAACCGCGAGCACCGAGCCGTCCGGCTTCCACGACATGCCGGTCACGCGCTTCTCGAACTTGGCGGTCTTGAAGAGCACATCTCCGTTATCCTTCCACGCGTGCACGACGCCTTCGATGGGGGCCGTGAGCACCTGTCCGTCCTTGACCTTGCCCCACGCGATTGGCATGGCAGGATCGAAATTCTTGAACTGCGCTCCGGGTTTGCCGGCGCGGTCGAACAGTTGCGCCGTCTTGTCTTCTCGGATCAGCAGGAACCATTCGCCGTCGCTCGACCACTGCCCGCCGCGCGGCGGACTGGCCCCAAGGTCCAGTTCCACCGGCTTCGCGCTTGCCGGATCGACGACGTGAAACTTGTTCAGCCCGTGCGGCCAGAACGCGAGCAGCGGGAACTTCGGGTTCCAGCCGAAATCGATGCCCGCGTGCTGCTGCCACGGCACCGCCGAGGGCGCGCCGTCGGCCGCCCACACGCTCACGTTGTCGCTACCGAAGCCGCGCCGGTCGAACAAGCGCACCCATTTGCCGTCGGGGCTCCAGTCGGCGCGGATGTCGCCGCCGGCCAGCGGGTTCGCGCTGTTGCGCGGTGCGAAGCCGACGAGCGCGCCGGTGTTCGCGTCGTAGACGCGCAGCGCGTGCCGATCCGGGACCGCGACCTTCGTTCCGTCAGGGCTGAACGCCGGCTCGCCGCCACCGGTCGGTCCGCCGAGCGGTACCGCGGTGGGCACCAACTGCCAGCGGCCGAACGCGTCGATCAGCGCCGGGCGCGGCACGAGGCCGGGCATCACGTTCTCGTTCGGGCCGACCGGCCATTTGCCGGTCGCGAGCGAAAGCGGCGGCGCGGCGCTCGGCGGCACCGGCGGTAGCGGCGCGAGTTTCACCCACCGGGGGTTCGTGATGGTGCCGTGCTTCTTGTTGCCGGAACTGTCGGTGAGTACGCCGCCCGCGCCCTCGTCCGCGTGGAACAGCGCGAGCGTGTCCTTGTCGCGCTCGTGGCGCGCCGCGGGGGCGAACTCTTTCTCGTAGCGCGCCACTTTCGAGACGCGCAGCTCTTCGACGATCACCTCGCCGTGCGGCTGAGCGAACGCGAGCACGATCGGAGCCGTCCCCGGCCCATTTAGCGGGAGCGTGCCGGGCATCGCGTGAACCAACTTCCCGTTCACGAACAGCCGGCGCTGGTCCGCGACCATCACGAGCGCGACGTGCGCGCGCTCGCCGGGGCGGGCCGCGCCGCCCTTCGCGCGGTCGTGGTGCGTGTAGCCCGCGAACTGGCCCTCGGAAATGTCGATTCCGAACGCGCCGTTCTGATCTACGATCGGAAGGCGCTGTACTCGCTCCCAGTAGCCGACGAACGGCGTCAGGTACGCTTCGACCGTGAACGGTTTGGTCACGTCGAGGCCGACGTCGGGGATTTCGACCTTCGTTTGCGCCGAGAGTGCGAGCCGCAGGGCGCTCGGCGCGGGCACCTTCGGGTCGGTCTTCTTCGGCCCGCCCGCGGTGCCGCCCGGCCCGCTCGCGCGCACCGTGAGCGTGCGCTTCCCGCCCTTGTCCATCGTGAACTCGTCGGTGTCGAGCTTCACGCCGTCCGCGCCGACCACTTTCACGACGTACTTGCCCGGTGCGATGCCGCCCTTCTCCTTCGTGTTGGCTTCGAGCGTGTACTTGAGCGCGCCCTTGTCGTCGTAGATTTCGAGTTTCCCGTTCTTGAACCGCACGTCCGCGTTGGTGTCGGCGATCTCCACCGTGAGCGTGCCGTCTTTGGTGGAGAAGACGAGCACCGCCGCGACGCTGCCGGCGACGAGCAGCAGGGCCGCGACCGCCGCGATCAGTAGCCCCTTTTTGCCGCGCGCCTTCGGCGCGTCGCCGTCCTCGGCGGGTTCGGCGGCGGGCACCGCTTCGGCGTCCGGGGTCCGGCGGCGCGGGCGCTGCGCCGCCGGACGGGGTGCGGTCACTTCCTCTGTCGCGTCGCTAAAGTCGAACGCGCTGTTCGGCGCGGCCGGCAGCGGGAGCACGATCGGGGCCGGGGCCGGCACGTACACCACCGTGGCCGAGCCGCCGTGGGTCCGTTCGTCGACGATCGCTTGCAGTTCGTCGGCCACCTCCCGCGCGCTCTGCGGGCGCTTGTTCGCGTCCTTCGAGAGCAGCTTGGTGACGAGCGCCGCGAGCCGCGGGGGGACGTTCGGGTTCAGTTCGTTCGCGGGCGGCGGGTTCTCAATGGCGAGCGCCGTGAGCACGGCCATCACGGTGTCGCCCTTGAACGGCATTTCACCGGTACAGAGGCGGTGCATCACGCACCCGAGGCTGAACAGGTCGGCGCGGTGGTCCACCTTCTGCCCGCGGGCTTGCTCCGGGGCCATGTACGCGGGCGTGCCCACCACCGCACCGCTCTTGGTCAGGTGCGCGTCGCCGTCCACGGGGCGCGCGAGGCCGAAGTCGAGAATCTTGATGCGCCCGGACGATTCGACCCAGATGTTCGCGGGCTTGATGTCGCGGTGGATCAACCCCTCTTCGTGCGCCGCGGCCAGCCCCAGCGCGGTCTCGCGCCCGATCCGCACGAGCTCGGTGATCGGGGCGTTGCGGTTCTTCTTGAGCCACGAATCGAGCGCCGAGCCGCGGAGCAGTTCCATCGCGGCGAAGGCGGTGCCGCAGTCCTCACCGGTCTGGTAAATGGTGACGACGTGGTCCGAGCGCACCTTCGCGGCGGCGCGGGCCTCGGCGAGAAACCGCAGGCGCGCGGAGTCGTTCTTCGCCAGTTCGGGTTTCATCACCTTGAGGGCGACGCGGCGCAGCAGTTGCACGTCTTCGGCGAGGTACACGAGGCCCATGCCGCCCTCGCCGAGCACTTGGAGCACGCGGTAGCCGCCGAGCCGGCCGAGTTCGTCCGGGGCCAGCGCCGGCGAGAGCGCGGGGCCGACGAGCGTGGTTTCGGTGCTCGCGCGCCCCGGGCCGGAGCGGGTCGCGCCGTCGGCCGCGGCCCCTTCTTGGAGCGCGAGCAACTTGGAGGCGAGCGCCGCGGGCAGCTTTTCGAGCACCGAGGGCCGCGCCGCGCCGCGCACGCCGGAGCCGAGCGTGTCTTGACTGAGCAGCGTTTGAACGGCGGCGGCGCACTTGGCGCACCCTTCGAGGTGCCCGGCGAGCCGGTTCACGTCGTCTTGGGAGCTGTCGCCACTCAGCAGGCGCTCGTAGTCGGTCAGCGGCGGGCAAACGGGGGCAGCAGCGGGCACGGCGCGCGTCCTCTGGGCAACCCAACGGGCTTTGGTGGGAAGGGTACGGGAGCGCGGCACAATCCTGACGCGGATTTCGGAAGATTTTCGCCGCCGCGGATTCGCGCCGGTTCTCACCGGTCGCTCATTCGCACACCGAAACTACTCCGCGCGCGCGGGGTTCGATACACTTCGCAGTACCCGCACCGCGCCGATTCGCACCCGGAGTAGCTCCCGTGCCGCTGTTGTTCGCCGTCACGCTGTTCGTCAGCGCGTCGCTGTTGTTCATGGTTCAGCCGATGGTGGGCAAGCTGGTGCTGCCGCTGCTCGGCGGCAGCCCGGCCGTGTGGAACGCCTGTATGGTGTTCTTCCAAGCCCTGCTGCTGCTCGGCTACCTGTACGCGGACCGCGTCACCCGCATCGCGAGCACGAAGCGCCAGTGGACGATCCACATCGGGGTCATGTCGCTGCCGGTGGCGGCGTTCGCGCTGGCCATCGCGTTCGGCTCGCGGCACACGCCCATCGCGGTCGCGGAGAGCCTCGCCCCCACCGACGGCGGCAGCGCCATCATCAGCGTGCTGCTCATCCTGTCGGTCGCCATCGGCATCCCGTTTTTCGTGTGCTCCACGAGCGCCACGCTGCTCCAGAAGTGGTTCACGTACACCGGGCACCCGTCGGCCCGCGACCCGTACTTCTTGTACTCGGCGAGCAACGCGGGCAGCCTGATTTCGCTGCTCGGCTACCCGATCTTCATCGAACCGAACATGACGCAGGGCGGGCAGACGTGGTTCTTCGCCGCCGGGTTCCTCGGGCTGTTCGCGCTGATCGCGTTCTGCGGGCGGGCCGCCGCGAACCCGCTCGGCGCGCCGCCCCAAGGCGGCAAGGGCGCGGCGCAACCGGCC
>JALHNS010000294.1 GCA_022843445.1 Gemmata sp. | reverse complement strand
CATCCACGCGACGGGCCACTCGCCGGCGCTGTCGGCGATGAGCCGGAACGTCAGGTGGGCGGGTTGGCGAAGTACGCGGCGGCCTTTTTTAGCAGGTCCCGCTCGGCCCGCAGGCGCGCGTTCTCGGCCCGGAGTCGGCGCAGCTCGTCGTCGGCCGGTGCCGGGTTGCCGTGCCCGGGGAAGGCCGCGTCGCCCTTGGCGAGGAACGCCTTGCGCCACTCGCGCAACCGGTTCTCGCCGACATCGAGTCGCCGCGCGGTCTCGGCGACCGAGAGCTTCTGCTCGGTGATCGTCTGCACCGCCGAGCGGTTGAAATCGGCCGCGTACGTCGTTCGGGGACGAGCCATCGGTGAACTCCTTGACTTGAGTCTACACCGCTAACTCGGACTCCACCAACGATCGGGAAGCTCATGTTCTTGAGTGGTGCGAGTTCCTTCAACCCGCCGTCCGAGACTGCCGTCTGACCCAAGTCGAGTGTGGCGAGGTTCATCAGCGTCGCCTGATCCTTCGGTACCGACCGTCAGATGCCTCCCGTGATCGTTTGAACAATCGGACTGCACGGTCGCGCTTTCGGATTTCAAGCGGTTCAGTTTCTTGCGTGCTCACGGCTGGCGCCGCTGAGACACCACCGCCGGCGGCTTCCCCGTCCGGTCGATGACTTCCACGCCGTAGAGCATGCGCTTCAATTCGTACCGCCCGTCCGGCGAGACGTCGGTGTTGAAAGCGCTATCCGGAATCGGCCCGTCCACCCGTTTCCCGGCCTTCCAGTCCCACATCGTGATGGGATCGGTCCCCGCTCCTCGGCGCACCAGAAGTCGCGTGCCGTCCTGGGTGAACTTGAACGCCGCGTAGAATAATTCCCCCTCGCCCGGTTCCTTGAGCGCGTGCAGCACCCGCCCGGTTCGCACATCGAGAAGCAGTGTGCGATGGCCGCGATACTCCGGGTGCCCGTCGGACGACGCGTTCAGCACCAGTGTGCCGCCGTCCGGGCTGAAGACCGGATTCAGGAGGTGCATCCCCGTAATCGGCCAGTTCGCGGTCGCCCGCCCTTCGGCCCGATCCCAGAACTCGACCGAATAGCTCGTCTCGTTTTTCCCGACCTTGTCGCCGGACGACCGGAGCGTCACTCTGTGGAGGATCGCCATGGTCTTGCCGTCCGGCGAAAACGCCAGCCCGGTTGGCGCCCCCTTGCCGACCCGCACGGTTTGGAGCGTACTGGTCTTCAAGTCCCACAGGTTGACCACGGCCTGAGCTTCGCCGGGCGTTCTCGAAAACAGGGCAAACTTTGCCGCTTCGGGGCCTTCCATGTCGAGCGCGGCAAGGTATCGGCCGTCGGGTGTCGTTACGGTGCCGATCTTGTTCTGGGAGGTATCGACCGTGGAGAGCACACCGCCCGTGCCGAGATCCCAGATCCGGAGCACACCCTCGCTGGCACTCGCTTCGAGGAGGTTCTTGCTGTCCGAACTGTAACTGAATTTGGAGAACAGCAGGCGGCTCGCCGGAAACGTGATCCGCGTCGGCGACCGGCTCACGTCCCAGAGTTTCACCTCCACCGATCCTTCGCGGAGGTTATCCGGTTGGCCCGCCGCTTGCGGAAGCACGGCCGTTGCGATTGTCTGACCGTCCGGGCTGATCGCCAACGCAAGTATCCGGCGCATCGTCGGCGTGAACTGATGGGCCTCGAACGAGGCGCGATTCTGGAACGTCAGGGCGTCCCAGATCCGCACGGTCCCGCCCGCCATGGTCAGCAGGTTCTTCCCGTCCGGGCCGAACGCAACGAATTGTGCCTGTGTGCCGTTCAGGGTCTTGACCAACTCGCCCGTTTCCAGATTCCAGATTTTCAGATCGATTGTCCCCAGTTTGCTACCTACGGTGGCGATCCACTTCCCGTCCGGGCGGAGCGCCATCGAGACGAATTCGCTCGCGCCTGAGGTTCCCGCAGCACCGGCAAAAAAGTGCCGCTGGAGTTTGCGGGTTTCCAGATTCCAGATCCCGATGAACCGCCCCGCCAACAGGACCAGCGTCCCGTCGGCGGGATTGAACGCGAGCCGCGAGCGCTCTTGGAGGCCCCCCAGTATCGAGGCGCTGTCGATGGCACGTTCGATCGTGAATCGCAGTTGGCGGGTTTTCACGTCCCAAACGGACATGACGGCGGTCCCCCCTTTCCCGAGCAGGTCGCCCCCGGTCCAGTGCAGCGTGGCGAGGGTCGCCCCGTCCGGGCTGAACGCGACGGAAGGGATCGCCGGTTGGCCCATCGGAATCGTGCCGAGGGGTTCGCCCGTGGCGACGTCCCAGAGGCGCACGTCGTCGGGGCCGAACTCCGGCAACCGGCCAAGAATCGCGGCATTAAAGCCGTTGGTCGACGAGGTCGCGAGCGCGCGGCCGTCGGGACTGAAGGCCAGTCCGACCACATGGTTCTTGTGCCCGACCAGTGTCTTCCGGAGTTGCCCGGTGCGCACGTCCCAGAGGAACACCCGGTTGCCGCACCCGACCGCCAGAACGTCACCCGTGGGGCTAAAGACCGGGATCGCGGCATTGCCCGACACCTTTTCCGTCTTGAGCAGCGCTCGCTCCACGGGAGCGCCAAGGTCCAGAACGCGGCATTCGTAGACCGGTGTCGATATTGCGTCGCCGTGTATCTCTTGCGCGGCGGCCGCGCGGCCGCGCGCGTGGCCCGTGGTCGCGAACAGGCTGCGTTCCTTGGAGAACGCACCTGGAAGTTGCTGTGGGTAGACGCAGGGCAGCCGCAACAACTGTTGGCCGGTCGTCGCGTCCCATTGTGTCACTGCGAGCGCGGTCATGTATTGAGCCACGAACACGCTTTTTCCGTCGCGGTGAAATCGAACCCACGGGGCGGGGGTGTTGAAATCGCGGAGCGTCGTCCGCAGCTGCCCGCTCGCCACGTCCCGGATTTCGATCAGCCAGTTGGCGTTCGCGGAGACAACGGAGGTGCCGTCGGGACTGAAGTCCAAATCGATGACGCCGTCACTTGTGCCGGCGAGACCGGCACCGACGTTCCTCCCCGGAAAGACCGACAGGTCTAGGTCCCTCTTGGCGGCCCACTCCGGATTGGGGTTCGCGGCCGGTGTCCAGGTGGAGACGAGTTTGAAGCCGTCGAGATCCCACACCTTGACCGTGTTGTCGAGCCCTCCAGTTGCGAGTCGCTGCCCGTTGGGGCTGAACGCCACAGCCGGCACTGCTTTGCCGTGCTGGGGGAACGAATGCAGTTCCTTGGCGGTCTTCAGGTCCCAGACGCGCGCCGTGGCGTCCATGCTCCCTGTGGCCAGCCGTGTCCCGTCCGGACCGAACGCCACGGTGAGGATGTGATCCGTGTGGCCTTCGAGAGTCGCGACCTTCTTTGTCTCCGCAACGTCCCAGATCTGCACCTTCCCCGGAATCTTGACACGCGGGACCAGTTCGCCCTTCTCGTCTCGGATCCGTCCAATTGGGCCGGACGTGACCACCGCCAGTTTGCCGCCGTCGGGACTGAACGCCAAGCAATGGACACTGTCCGGGAACGGCGGTAACTCCGTACGAACCTTCCCCGAAGGGATCTCGATCACGGTCACCTTCCCCTCGGTCTCCGATTGCCCCGGCACGCCCTTGGGGTCCGGTTTGGAGTGATCCACGACCAGCGCGAGCCATTTGCCGTCGGCACTGATCGTTTGTAACCGCAAGAGCCGTGCCTCGGGAAGGGTGAACGCGGCGACCTGATGTCGACGGCAGGCGCGTTCGAGGAAGTTCCAGGCCATGTCGCGCATGTCGAGCGGGCAGGCGTCCGTGTCGTGCAGGAGGGTCAGTGCCGCAGTCGGATCCCGCTCCTGAACTTGGGCCACCCGTTCCAGCTGGCTGTTGAGGAGGATGGCCTTGGTGCGCAGCAGTTGCTGCTCCCGTTCCCGGGTCGCTTCCAAGGCAGCGTTTTTGGCGCTGCGCTCGTCGGCAGCCAGCTTGGAGTTGTCTTCGGCGAGCTTCGTCGCGGCGCGTTTCGCACTGGCTTCTTCTTCGGCCAGTTGGGCGTTCGCCGTCGCGAGTTTGGCGTTTTTCTCCGCCAAGCCCTCGGCCTTGTCCCGTTCTCGATCGGCGGTTCGGCGCTGCTCCTCTTCGGCCCTGCGCGCGGTCTCGGCCCGCAGCATGCCGAGGCTCGTGCCGACGATGCCGCCGACCAGCGCCAGCAACACGAGGCCCGCCGCGACGACCTGAGCCTTGTTGCGCTTGACGAACTTCTTGAGTCGGTAGCCCGTGCTGGGCGGGCGCGCCTCGACCACCTCGTCGGCCAAGTACCGCTGTACGTCGTCGGCCAACCCGTTGGCACTGTCGTACCGCCGGGTGCGGTCCTTCTCCAGCGCCTTCATCACCACCCAGTCCAACTCCCCTTGCAACGACTTCGCCAGCTTCGCGGGTTCGGTGCCCCGGTTGGCCGCGATATTGGGCAGGGCGTCGGTGGCGCTCAGCTTTGTACTCGGGCGCGGCGGCTCCACTTCCCGCACCATCCGCAGCATTTCCAGCACCGCCCCGCGCTTGAACTGCTTGGTGTCCAGCGGCGGCGAACCGGTCAGCAACTCGTACAGCATCACGCCCAGCGCGTACACGTCGGTGCGGGTGTCGATGTCCATCGACGTGGGGTCGGCCTGCTCGGGGGACATGTACGCCGGCGTGCCCACGATCGCGCCGACGTCCGCGAAACTCAGCTCCGTCAACTTCTGCTCCGTCGCCTTCGCGACCCCGAAGTCGATCACCTTCGGCGTCGGCTTGCCATCGACCTCGGTGACCAGCACGTTGGAGGGTTTGAGATCGCGGTGGATGATGCCCTTCTGGTGGGCGTGCTGCACCGCTTGGCACACCGCCACGAACAACTGCAGCCGGGCATCCACCGTCAGCCGTTTCTGGTCGCAGTACTCGGTCAGCGGTACACCCTGCACCAACTCCATGACGAAGAACGGTTGCCCCTTGTCGGTGACGCCGCCGTCGTAGATGCGGGCGATGTTCGGGTGGTCCATGAGCGCCAGCGCCTGCCGCTCGGCGTCGAACCGCGCCAGCACCCCCTTCGAGTCCATCCCGGCCTTGATCAGCTTCAGCGCCACCTGACGCTTCACCGGTTCGGACTGACTGGCCAGATACACCGAGCCCATGCCGCCCTCGCCGATCACCGCGACCAGCGCGTACCGCCCCGCGAGCACCGTCCCGATCTCGGCGGCCGTGGAGCGCGCGGGGCGGGTTTCGGTGCCCCCGAAGGTGCCGGTGGCACCGAACGGGGGGAAGTCGGAGGGTGCACCCGCTCGGGCGTCGGGCTCCGCGCCGAACGTGCCGGTCGCGTCCACCGGATCAGGCGCCGGGGGTTCGAGGATGCTGTCGGGGTCGGCGTGGGCGAGCAACAGCCGCTCGACCTCGGCCCGCAGGTCGGCATCGCCACCACAGGCGCCGGCCAAGTAGTCCGGCCGCTGGTCGGGTCGGAGTTCGACGGCGGCGAGGAACAGGTCGCGGACGCGGTTCGGATCGGCGGGCATGACAGGGGCTCCGGGGTTCACCCCTCCATGCGGATTCGCGGACGGCGGGGTCTCAACAATCCGGCAATTCGGGTCCAGACCCGTTGGCGAGCCGGGCGGTCAGCCACGCCCGTGCGTACGTCCACGTGCGGAACGCGGTTGCCCGGGGGACGCCGAGTGCGGCGGCGGCCTCTTCGACGGACAACCCGCCGAAGACCCGCAGGTGTGCGAGTTCGGCGGCGGCCGGGTCGATCCCGGCGAACCGGGTCAGGGCGTCGTCCAGATCGATCCACCGGTCGGGATCGAAGCCGCCGGTCGACACCCGATCCGGGTCGAGATCGACCCGGGCCGCGCGCGCGCCGCGCTTCTCGGCCCGCTTCGCTCGGGCGTGGTCGACGAGGATGCGGCGCATGGCCTCGGCGGCGGCGGCGAAGAAGTGCCCGCGCCCGTCGAACTGCTGGCCGCCGACGAGCCGCAGGTACGCCTCGTGAACGAGGGCGGTGGCGTCGAGGGTGTGGCCGGGCGCTTCGGCGGACATGCGCGCGGCGGCGAGCGCCCGCAACTCGTCGTAGACGAGGGGCAGGAGTTCGGCGGCGGCCCGGCGGTCGCCGGCTTGCGCGGCTTCCAGCAGGCGGGTCACGTCGGACATTTAACCGAGTGTACCGACTCCCGGCGGCAGCACCACATGAAAACGAGGGTGAGTGGGAACGCGACGGGGTCGGTACCGACCGCTCAACGGTGTCGCGCACTCGGCCGGACGGAGTCCGACCCGAGCGGTTTCCGGCCCCTCAACGAGTCCTCGTTGAGGAACGGTTGCCCGACGTTGTCGAAGGTCGCGTTGACGGCGAGGCTGTTGGCGAAGAGCGCGGCCAAGGACGGGATGCCCCCGGGCGCTCCAACTCGGCGAGGAGCCCTCGCACGACCGGTGCTGCTCGGCCGTCGACGCGCGTTTGAGCTCGTCGGAAAAGTCTCGCAAGGGAGCCGCCATCGGGGCTCCGGGCCGGGGGCTCGATCTGCCGGTCGGACCGTTCGACACCCGGTCTCGACGCGGACCGGCTCACCGATGTCGGCGGGACGGTTCCACGGTCGGTCAATACCGGATGCGGTCTTCCTTCTCGGCCCACGCCCGCAGGGCCACGAGCGCCTCGTCCCGCAGGGCCTGTCCCACGGGGATCGCGCGTTCGCCTACGGGTTTCGCGAGTTCCCGGTAGAAGTTCCGGTCGTCGAACCCCGCTTCCGCCGCGTCGTCGCAGGTCGCGGCGTAGTACACCCGGTCCAATCGCGCCCAGTAGATCGCAGCCAGACACAGCGGGCACGGCTCGCAACTGCTGTAGAGTTCGCACCCGGCCAAGGAGAACGTCTTCAGTCGGGCGCACGCGTCCCGGATGGCGACGACCTCGGCGTGGGCCGTCGGATCGTTGGTGGAGGTGACGCGGTTCCAGCCGCGCCCGACGACCTGCCCGTCCTTGACGACGACGGCCCCGAACGGGCCGCCCTCGTTCGCCGCCATCTTCTCCAGGGAGAGGCGGATCGCTTCGCGCAGGAACGCCGGGTTCATGGTGGCGGCCCTCGATACGATTGGGCGTTCCGACCGGCCCCACTCGGTTCCGCGCGCACTGGTCGGAGCGGGTGCCGTGAACCGGGTTCGACCCTCGGTCGGAACGAGTGGTCGGGCGACTCCGGTAGAATACCCGAAGCCGGCCCGGGTGTGATCGCCGACCCGTGAGGAACACCGCGTGAACGTCGCAGTCCGGGCGCTGGCTCTGTTGGTCGTGTTCTCCCCCTCGGTCGGAACCGGTGCCGACGATCGGCTCGCCACGTTCACCATCACGACCAAGAAGAAGGACGACGCCGTGGAGGTGCGGGCCGACAAGGGGAAGACGCTCTTCGTCGTCACGAGCCGCTCCGGGATCGGCCGGGCCGTCGTCGAGCGGGCGGACGACAGGTGGCCCGGCGTGGTGGTGCGGCTGCACCTGAGCGGGCTGGAGAGCTTCGGCGTCTCGAACGGCACGGTCGCGGTCAACGCGGCGGTGTCGAGCCAGGGCGGCAGGCGGGTGCGGCTGTGGAAGGACGGCGACGAGAAGGCGCCGCTGGACGCGAAGAGCGAGTGGTGGATGGAGATCCGGTTGGTCGGGGCCGACGGCAAGCCGGCCGCCGGGGTACCGCTGAAGGGCGGGTACTTCGAGACGACGCTCCCGAAGGCGCTCTTCGAGGGCAACCCGAAGGCGCTCACGCTGGACTGGATCGACTTCTACCGCAACTGATCCGGCGGTGTCTTCCTCGGCGAGCGAGGACGGGACCGTCCCCGGGTACGGGCTTCGCAAGCGAACCCGCTGAGGCGATCCCATCCCCGGCGGTTTGACGGTTTACTTCACCGGAAGAGTCTCGACGAACGCCCGCGCCCGCCCGACCCAGTCGGCGAGTTGGTCGTCCTCCTCGACGCCCTCGGGGGCGACCATCACCCGGCCCGTCATCGCCCGGCCGGTAACGTCGAAGACGCGGACGTGCGGCTCCCGCAGCGCGGCGTCCGCCGCCTCTGGTCCGAGCCGGACGATGAGCGAGTCCTGCCACACGCAGACCAGCGGGTGGCCGTGGAGGAGGAAGCCGACCCCGCCGAACATCCGCTTCTCCTCGACGCCCCTCGTCCGAGCCAGCCGCTCTCGGACTCGCTCCGCCAGATCCTCGTCGAACGCCATCGGTCGCTCCGGGTAGAATCCTCCCCGTCGTACCCGGCGGAGTTCCCTGGCCGCGCGGTGGGGACGGTCGTCTGCGGCGGCAACCTGACCGTGGAGCAGATGGACCGGGGCTTTGAGTCCCCCAAGCGGGAGGGAAAGTTGCCTGTCGGCAACGGAAAGAGCGTCACGGCGGTGTGGGGCGCCCGCCCGGACACCGGAGTGGGGAGGTCGAAATCGCTGGGGGAGTGAACTGTACGCATCGCCGCCTTACGCGGAGTAGGGGATCAGCCGCCGGCCGGGTGACCGGCCGCAGTCTCGTAGATGAACACCCGCCTCCGGGGCGCCCCGTTCGCGGCGTGTAAATCAACACCCGGTCACGGCCGGTCACCCGGCCGTGTCCGCCGCACAGACGTCCTCGGACTTGCTCTCCTCCCGCACCCCAGTCACCGCCACCACGATCCCCAACCGGGCCGAAGCGACCTCGGCGAACGCCTTCAGCCCGTTCCGTCACTCCCGCGCCAGCCCTTGTGTGAGGGCCACGGCATCGGCAATGCTCAGTAAGAGTTCCTCCCGCACGCCATCGAGTCGACGTGGAAGGGGTACACCCCGAAGAAGGACATGTAGCCGAACTCCAACAGGTCGAGGAAGCAGTTGCAGGCCCGGTGAGCGCAGTTCGGGAGTGCGAGGGCGCCCTTCGATAACGAACCAAAAGATCCCGATGGCGGTGTCCACCTTCGCAGGGACGACTACTCCGCTGAGCGCGGCGGGGGCACCGATGGGACTTCGCGGCCGAGCGGTCGCGCGTTCCAAACCCGCAGCGTCGTGTCCCGACTCGCGGTCAGAATGAACGACCCGTCTGGGCTAACAGCCCGTTGAAAAAGGCGCAACTCTTTGGTGCCGGTGCGCGTCGAAGGGGTATCACCGTGTGAGGTCGTCGTCATGGCACTGGGTCGCCGTCGGTCGTCTCATCAGGGCGAAC
>JALHNS010000293.1 GCA_022843445.1 Gemmata sp. | reverse complement strand
GCGCGCCCCCCATTGTCCACCCGCGGGCGGGCGCCGGCGGGTTTCCGTTACCCGCCGGCTCACGCCGGCGGTTCGACATTGGGGCGCATTCCTGAAACACTCGACCCGCTTTCGGGTTAGTTCTTTACCCTCTCCGCACACGGAACCCGACGCCATGCGATACGTCGCGCTTGCCCTCACGTTCGCGCTCGCCGCTTCCGGCGCGCGCTCCGCGGACGCGGACCCGAAGGAAGCCCCGAAGGTGCGGCTCCCGCTCGAAGCCGGCGTCGGCCGGTTCGTTCCGGACGTCGCCTTCACCGACCTCGCCGGCAAAGCCGGGAAGCTGTCCGACTTCAAGACCAGCAAGTTCCTCGTCGTCGCGTTCACGAACACCACCTGCCCGGTGTGCAAGAAGTACGCGCCGAGCCTTCAGCGGCTCGAAAAGGAGTACGCGGGGAAGGGCGTCAGCTTCCTCTTCGTGAACCCGACCAAGACCGACGCTCCCAAAGAGCACGGCTTCACCGGCCGCTACGTTCACGACACCGACGGCACACTCACCGCAGCGTTCGGGGCCACCAGCACCGCGGAAGTGCTCGTGCTGGATTCCGCCCGCACGGTGCGCTACCGCGGCGCGGTCGACGACCAGTACGGTGTGGGCTACGCGCTCGACGCGCCGCGCCACAACTACCTGAAGAGCGCGCTCGCGGACCTGCTCGCCGGCAAGCCGCCGGTCATCGCCGCGACCACCGCGCCCGGCTGCGAACTCGCGCCGAAGGCCGACAAAGCGCCCGCGGTGCCGCTGACGTATCACGCCCGCATCGAGCGCATCGTTCAGGCGAACTGCGTGGACTGCCACCGCAAGGGCGGCGTCGGGCCGTTCGTGCTGGACACTTACGATTCCGTGGTCGCGCACAAAGCCACGATTCGCAAAGTGGTGAACAACCGGACGATGCCGCCGTGGTTTGCGGCCCCGCCGAAGAAGGGCGCGCACTCGCCGTTCTCGAACGACCGCACGCTGCCGGACGCGGACAAGGCCGACCTGCTCGCGTGGCTCGGCGGCGACCTGAAGAAGGGCGACCCGGCCGACGCGCCGCTGCCGCTGACCTTCGTGGAAGGGTGGGGCCTCGGCAAGCCGGACGCGGTGTTCGAACTGCCGCGCGACGTGGCGATCAAGGCCGAGGGCGTGATGCCCTACGTCACGCTCCGCGTGCCCACGACCTACGACGAAGACAAGTGGGTGAAGGGCTTAGAAGTGGTGCCGACGGCGCGCGAGGCGGTTCACCACGTGCTCGTGTTCGCTGTGCCGAAGGGGAAGGGCGTGGGCGGCGAGGCCGCGGGGTTCTTCGCCGCGTACGTGCCCGGTAGCACGGCGCTGGTGTACCCGGAGGGGTACGCGAAGAAACTGCCGAAGGGCTGCGACCTCGTGTTCCAGATGCACTACACGCCCAACGGCAAAGCGACGAGCGACCGCACGAAGTTGGGTTTGGTGTTCACGAACGAGAAGCCGAAGTACGAAGTGCGCGTGACCGGGATCGCGAACCCGGCGCTGAGCATCCCGCCGGGCGCGGACAACCACAAGATCGACGCGCGGCTGCCCATCGTCCCGTTCGACACGCACATTCTGGCGCTGTTCCCGCACGCGCACGTTCGCGGGAAGGCGGCCAAGTACGAGATGAAGGCACCGGGTAAGGAATCGCAACTGCTGTTGGACGTGCCGCACTACGACTTCAACTGGCAGTTGCAGTACCGGTTCGCGGAGCCGGTGTTCGTGCCGAAGGGGAGCAGCCTGAGCTACACCGCGTGGTACGACAACAGCGACAAGAACCCCGCGAACCCGGACCCGACGAAGCGCGTGCGCTGGGGCCAACAGACGTTCGAGGAGATGCACTTGGGCTACGTCGAGTTCGTGGTGAGCGCGGGCGCGCCGGAGGGCAACCTGCGCCCCGGCTTGGGCGCGCTGGGCGGTGGTGCCGACTTCAAGTTCCCGAAGGACGGCATCGCGATCCCGGCCGCGGCCCGCGACCGCCTGAAGCAGTACGACCTGAACAACGACGGCAAGCTCGACGAAAAGGAGTACGACGCGCTGCCCGAAGTGATCAAGCGCCTCGTAGCCGCGTATGTGCAGCGGATGATGCCGTAGGGGTACGAGTCGAGCAATCGTGGCCGCGCACCTGTGGTGCGCGGCCGTTTCGTTGGCGCGTGTTACCGTCGGCGTACCACTTCAGCCCCGCAATCACACGGGCGGGGCAATGCCAAGTGCCGCGCACAACAAACGCAGTGCGTAGGTCAGTTCGAGTTCGGCGTCGCGCACTGAGGTCCCCAGTTCGGTGCGCGCGTTGTTCACGCGGAGCGCGCAGCGGGCGAACACCGCGTCGGGAACCTTGCCTTGGAATTCGGCGAGGTACGCCTCGAACTGGTCGATCATCGCGGTCGCTATCAACTGGTTCGAGGCGATCGAATCGTGGGCCGTGGTGCTGGACGCGCTCGCGGCACTCGTGTACGCTTTCACTTCCGCGCGGTTTTCACCGCTCTCACCCGTCATGAGTCCTCCGGCTGCGTGCAGCGTTTTTGTCGGGCGGCACTCCATGATTCGTGGCCGCTCGTTGGCGCGCCAAAGGCTCGACTCGTTTCCGTGACGCGGTAGATTGTGATGTACAGATTGGGACCTTTGACCTGACCCTGTCTCGCGCGCTGTAAACGTTCGCGGTCCGTCGGGGTGCTGTGAGGTGGGTTGGAGTAAAACACGGCCCCAGAGGGTGTCCGAGTTGAACGAACCCAGAGAGGTCAGTGACACGGTTGTGTCCCGAAACTGCGCGATACACGATTTCGGGCTCGCTGCCGCACTCAAACTGAATACCAACCCGGAACTGAGACCCGCGATTCCGAATCGCTTGTCTCGGTGAGGAAGTGTCCGTTCAGGGGAAACAATGTCATCGAACAGCGGACAACCGATTCCACTTTCGGCGGCAGAACTGCTTACCCTGATCCTACAGGAGTGGTTGAAGCACCCGACCGGGAACCACAAGAAGGTCGCGACCGCACTGAACGAGCGCCACAAGGCCCACGACTTGCAACTCACGGGCAACACCGTAAAGCGCAAAATCAAGGAGGCCCGCGACGGCGGACTGTTGGCCTACAAACCGCGGCGATTAGACACGCTTGCGGATCGTGTGCGCGTAGAGGGGGGGGTGAGTGGAACCTATCCACAAGTGCAAGTTGTTGAGACCGCAGATGCGGCGCACGTGGCCGAGGCCGTAGCCGACCACGTTGTGCATGCGATCCGTAACCATCGTGGAAGGGACGACTTTCATATCGGGTTCTTCGCCGGGCGAACGAACAGTTTGGTGGCGAAGGCGCTCGCTCTCCGGTTCGCGCGCGCGAAAGAAGAACTCGATTGGAAGCGCCGGAAAGAGGACGGGCCAACGCACATCCACTTCCACTCACTCGTTGGCACGCTCGACGCGCACGACCCGGAAATGAACCCTAACTCTTTTCCGTTATACTTCGTGCAATTGCGCGACGCAATTACTGCGTCGTGCGGACCGGACCGGTTCCGCTACCATTCGTTCCCGGTGGCCGGCGCGGTCGCGCCGCCCGACTTTGATCGCCTGTGCGAAACTGACGTGGTCGCGCACCGAGTTCGGACCGTGCCGAGGTTCGACATCATCATCTGTTCGTGCGGACACTTGGGGTGCAAGTACACTCTCACGAAATACCTAAAAGAAGGGTGCGAAACAGTCCCCGTGCTCAGCGGACTGTGCGACGAATTGGAATCACGACTCAAGGAAGCCGACTGCATCGGCGACGTAGCGTGGCACCCGGTCTGTGCTAACGGACCTCTCGACCTGTCCGTCCTGCCGCTTCGTATGGCTACGTTACTTGACCTGAGAGAAGTGCAACAGCGCGCTAAAGGGCCGGTGGCCAACGGCCAAGTGGTGGTTGCGGTCAGTCCTTGTTCTGATCCCAGATGCGAGCGGAGCAAAAGCGAGTTGCTTCGGTGGGTGATGCAACACGGTGTCGCGCATCATGTGTTCGTTGACTCGCGCTCCGCGCGCGAGTACGTTGGTGAGGGCACCGTGCCGGTTACGATTGCTGACGAGCGCGAGGACTGACCGCCAAGCGCGCGAATCAACGCGTTTCTCCCGTTGACACGAATTGATCGCATGTATACTATTTGTTCGGCGGCGCGAGCGCGCGCCGGCTCAGGGGCTTTCGTGCGCACGCGCGAACTCGGTGCGGCACGCGATTTGAGTTTTTCGCTGGGTTTTGTGGGGCGCGCTCCGCGCCGGTGGCAGTCCGAGAACCCGACCTTCACACCAACCGCGACGGCCCCGCGCCGGATCGCGGTAACGGCGTTTCAACGGCCCGAACTCGGATGCGCCCGCCGAAGCGGTTCGCGGGCACATCGTTGTTGGAAGTGCCGCCGGCGTGTGGTATAACATTCGTATCCCTCCCGCACGCACACCGCACCGCGCAATCCCGTTGGAGCGAATCACATGGCCCTGAGTCGGAACCGCCGCGAGTTCGTGCGCGACCTCGGCATCAGCGCCGCCGCGGTCCCCTTCGTGCTGAACCTGCCGGGCCTCGGCTTCGCCAACCAAGCGAAGCGCAAGCAGCGCATCGTGTTCATGTTCAGCCCGAACGGGGTCGTGCCCAAAGCGTTCTGGCCGGACGCCGAAGGCCCACTCGGCACGCTCAAAGAGAGCCTGTCGCCGCTCGAACCGTTCAAGAAACAGATGCTCACGCTGCACGGCGTCAGCGACCGCATTCGCGGCGACGGCGACGGTCACATGCGCGGCATCGGCTGCCTGCTCACCGGCATCGAGCTGTTCCCCGGCAACATTCAGGGCGGTTCGGACACGCCCGCGGGTTGGGCGAAGGGCATCAGCATCGACCAAGAGATCAAGAACTTCCTCCAGAAAGACGCGAGTACGCGCACGCGCTTCGGGTCGCTCGAAACCGGCGTGATGGTGCCGGAGCGTGCCGACACGTGGACCCGCTGGAACTACGCCGGGGCGAACAAGCCCATCGCGCCCATCGACGACCCGTACCAACTGTTTAACAAGCTCTACGGCCGCGCGAAGGACCAAGAAGCCCTCGCCAGCGTGCTGGACGACATCAAAGACGACCTGAAGAAGGTCGGCGGCACCGTGAGCACCGCCGACAAGAAACTGCTGGACGAACACGCGGCGTTCGTGCGCGAGATGGAAAAGGAACTGAAGGAGCAGAAGGCTGCGACCGCCGGCCACGCGGTGCCGAAGCTCGACCCCGGCGTGCGTCGCGACAACGACAACATGCCGAAGATCTCGAAGCTGCAAATCGACCTCATCGTGAACTCGTTCGCGGCCGACTTCAACCGCGTCGCGAGCATTCAGTACACGAACTCGGTGGGCATGGCCCGCATGAAGTGGCTCGGCGTGGAGGAAGGGCACCACACGCTCTCGCACGAACCGGACAGCAACGAGAAGGCGCAAGAGCACCTGACGAAGATCAACAAGTGGTTCGCGGAACAGCTCGCGTACCTCGCCAAGCGGCTGTCCGAAACGCCGGAACCGGGCGGGAACGGCACGCTCCTCGACAACACGCTGATCGTGTGGACGAACGAGTTGGGCAAGGGCAACTCGCACACGATGGACAACATCCCGTTCGTGCTGGTGGGCGGCGGGTTGGGCTTCAAGGGCGGTCGCGCTCTGAAGTACAACCGCGTCGCGCACAACCGCCTGCTGATGGCGCTGGCGCACGGGTTCGGGCACCACGTGAAGACGTTCGGCAACCCCGGCTTCTGCGCCGACGGCCCGCTGACCGGGCTGGTGTAACGGCGAACGGCCGGCGTGAGCCGGCCGGTGTCGTTGGATTGTAAAGAACCGGCCGGCTCACGCCGGCCGTTCGCTTTGCGCGAGCGTTCACCTCCCCAAGCCGCGCCACCAACTGCCGAACCGCTCGAACATCCACCAGCGCGGCTTCACCTTCGGGCCGTAGGTCAGGCCGAACTTCTGCATCGCGGTGTCGGTGATCGCCGACACCACCTCGCCCGGGTCGTCCGAGACGATCAGTTGCGACAGGTCCGTGGCCTCGATGGTCTTCTCGCGCACCATCAGCTTCAGTTGGTCGAGCAGCGGTGCCCAGTAGTCGGTGCCCATCAGCGCCACCGGGAACCCCTTCACTTTCCCGGTTTGGATCAGCGTCGCGACTTCGAACAGCTCGTCCATGGTGCCGAACCCGCCGGGCATCACCACGAAGGCGTAGCTGTACTTCACCAGCATCACCTTGCGCACGAAGAAGTACTCGAAGTCGATCCACGTGTCCAAATACGGGTTCGGTTTCTGCTCCATCGGCAGCACGATGTTGCACCCGACGCTGCGCCCGTTCGCGTCCTTCGCGCCGCGGTTCGCGGCCTCCATGATGCCCGGACCGCCGCCGGTCATTACGGTGAAGCCGGACTGCGCGAGTTCCTTGCCCACCGTGCGCGCCATGCGGTAGTAGCGGTGGTGCTCATCGAACCGCGCGGACCCGAACACGGTCACGCACGGGCCCACGAAGTGCAGCTTGCGGAATCCGTACAGGAGCTCACGGAAGATTTTGAACGCCTGCCAGAACTCCGACCCGCGCGCGGCAGGGCCTTGCAGGAACTTCGTTTCCGCCGGGGCCGCCGCGCCCGCGTTCCGCTTCCACTCGCCGGACAGGTCCGGTTTCGGCTCGTTCTCGATTACCTTGTCGGCCATTGCACACACTCCAGCGCGGGCCGCTTCCCCGCAGGCCCGCACCCGTATTATTCGCGCGCGATGCCGGCTTCTTGCATGAGTTTCGCCGTTGTTTGATACGCTTCTGTGACCCATTCGACGATTTTTTCCGGCTCGGGCGAATACTCCAACTCGATGCTGATCGCGCCGTCGATGCCCAGCGCCGCGATTTCCTTGAGGTACGGCACGAAGTCCACCACCCCACGACCGGGCGGCAGGTCGCCGTGAACTTTGCCGTCGCAATCGCTGATGTGAACGTGAATCGCTTTGCCCTTGAGTGCCCGCAGTTCTTCGGGCTTGGTGCCGGCGAGTTGCAGGTGCGAAACGTCGATGTTCGCGCGCACCACGGGGTGCGAAACGTCGTCGATGAACCGCACCATGTTCGGCACGTCGTTCAGCAGCGACAGCTTGAACGGCTCCAGTTCGAGCGCGATTTCGAGGCCGAGTTTCTGCGCGTAGTCGCCGAGTGCCTTCAGGTGCCGCACCCCGGTGTTCCACTGTTCCGCGGGCGGAATCACTTGGCGCTCCCAGACATATTCGCCGAGCACGAGCAGCAGGTTGCGCGCGCCGAGTTCGTAGCAGAAATCGAGGTACGCGCGGCACCGGTCGAAGTGGAACCGCTGCACGCTGGGGTTGAAGTCGATGAGGCCGACCGCAACGCACGCGACGCTCACGATCGGTAGGTTCGCGGCTTCGCACTCGGTGCGAATGAGCTTCCGCTCGCGGGCGTCGGTGTCGAGCGGGTCCGCGAAGATGTCGATGCTGTCGAAGCCGATGGCTTTGGTCTGGCGGATGCCGTAAGCAGTGCCTTTACCGGCTTGCACCCACGCCGAGTTGATGAGGCCGAGTTTCATCGCATTCTCCGGGAGAGATTTACAACTTCAGCTTCGCGAGTTCGTCGGCGAGGGCTTTCATCGTCGCGGTTTGGCGCTCGCGCACGAACGCGCGGGCCTTCTCGGTCTTCTCCTTCGCGCCCTTCAGGTCTTTGGCGAAGGCAAGCGCCGCGCCGGCCACACGGGCGCGGTCCTTCTCGTCGTCCATGTCGAACAGCCAGTCGCCCAAGCCGATGTCGCGCCACATGTAACCCTTGCTCGTCTGCTCGGCCCACCGGCACACGAGCGCGGGCACGCCGCTGCCCACGCACATGATCGGTGAGTGCATCTCGTTCCCGAACAGCCCGGCGGAGCGCAGGTAGGTGCTGCGGGCTTCGTCCGTGAGCCAATACTTCTCGCGCCACACGACGCGCTTCTTCACGTCGTCGGGAAGCGGATCGACGAGTAGCTCTTTCCCCACCGCCATCTGCGACTGGTCTTCCGGGCACACCAGCACTTTCAGCTTGGTCTCGCGCACGATGGAGACGATCCCGGCGCGCAACCCGGCGTGGTCTTGTTCCTTCTTGGCTTCGTTCACCTTGTCTTTGCGCTCGTCCTCGGCGGTCATCTTGCGGTTGTGAATCTTCCAGTACGGGGTGTTCCGAAGGCGCGGAATGCAGCACAGGAAGTTGCCCGGTTCGAGGCCGTTCGCTTTCAGGAAGGCGTCGGTCGCTTCGTCGTTCTTCAGATCGACCGCGAACGCGCCGTCCGGCCCGAACTCCATCACCGGACACTTCGCGCCTTTGTCTTTCACCAGTTTCAGCGAAACGGAGTCGCGGAAGAACGCGAACTTCGCGTTGGTGATGTGGTCGAGCGTCGCGTCGGTGGGGTTCGCGACGGTGATGCCGTAGATGCCGTAGGGCTTGTTCGTTTCCTTGCGCCAGCGGGCCACGTCGTTCGCCGCGACGAGCGACGGCCCGGAGCCGTGCAGCAGGAAGTCGCACTCCGCGAGCGCTGCCTTCACCGCGGCCGCACCTTGAACGATGCTCACGTTCGGGAACCGCTTCTTGAGCACCTCCGCGACACCGTTATCGACCTTCGAAGGCCACAACCGCACCTCGGCGTTCGGGACGTGCTTCTCGAGAAGGGCGAGCACACCGGGCGTGTGGGCGATATCGCCGATGTTCACGGTTTGCCAAGACGACCGCAGCAGCACCCGCGGCTTGCGGGTTTCGCGCCCGAACGCGGGCGCGGCAGCGAGCGCGGCCGTGGCAAGGAACGAGCGGCGCGAGAGTGCCATGTGTGCGGCTCCGTGTGGGAACGCCGGCAGTATACGCACCGGGCAGTCGCTTGCCGAACCCGGCGGCGCAGCGGTATATTCGCCCAACGGCTACACCACCACGGCACGCGGGGCACTATGGAACCGGTTTGGTACTACGCGGTGAACGGAGCGACCACCGGCCCGATCGCGCTCGCGGAGCTAAAAGCCGCGCTCGCCACGGGCAAGTTGTCGCCGAGTGACCTCGTGTGGAAAGAGGGCATGGCCGATTGGGTGCCGGCGCGCGCGGTGCCGGACCTCGCGCCGGTCGCGCCTCCACCGCCGCCCGCGC
>JALHNS010000292.1 GCA_022843445.1 Gemmata sp. | reverse complement strand
TCACGGCGCTCGCGGTGCGCGCGCTGTTCGGCCGCCCGCCCAACGGCGGCGCGAGCGCGGTGCGCTTGGCGGAACTCGATCTGAGCTTCAACCCGCTGGGCGACGCGGGCGCGGCGGCGGTGGCGAGTTGCGCCCCGCTCGCGGGGCTGCGCGTGTTGCGCCTCGCGAACTGCGGCATCGGCGACGAGGGCGTGCGGGCGCTGGCCGCGTCGCCGCACTTCGACCGCGCCGAGGAACTGGACTTGGAGAACAACCCGGTAAGCGACGCCGGCTTCCGCGCGTTCCGCGACACGCCCGGCTGGCGCGGCCTGCGGAACCTGATCCCGCCGCGCATCGGCCTGTCGGCGCACCTGCGCGCCGCTTTGGACGAGCGGTTCAACCGCCGCCGCTCGGGTGTTTAGTGTTTGGCGTTTCGTGCGTTGTCTTGAGTTCCGCCTTACGCGTTCAACGCGCAGCGCCGAACACCACTTCACCACTTCGCTACTTCCGCGGCGACCGACGGGCGGCGCGCGCCGCCCACGGCGGGCAGGTCCGACGTGGGGTTCAGTACGCGGGCGCGAATCACCAGCACGCGCTGGCGCGGCCCGGAATCCGCATCGGCCGCGAACAGCGCCGCACCGAGCGTGTCCGGTTGCTCCGCGAACCAGCCCACGATCAGGAAGTCGCCGGGGCCGAGGTGCGCGTCGAACGCGAGCTTCGGGTACCGCACCACCGGCAGCTCTTCGGCCGTGACGAACCCGGTCGCGTCCGCGGTGGGGCGGAACCGCAGTTTGCGCTCGCCGTGCTGCGCTTCCGGTTCGCACGAGACGCGCACCCGGGCGCCCGCGGTGCGCTCGGGGCGCACGCGGACGCCGAACCGCGCGCGCTCCAGTTCCACCGGCGCGCGGGCCGCGGCGAGGTCCGGGAGCAGTTCGACCTTGCACTTCTCGATGGTGGAACTGGTGGGAATCACGTCGTCGGCGCGCTGGGCGAAGGTGGACGCTTTCGCGCCGAGCGTGTCCGCTTCGGAGTCGAGCAGTTTGCGGAACGTGTCGGGCGGGTTGCCGCGCAACACCGCGGCGCGCAATCCGTTTTCGGCGCGCAGGGCCGCGCCCTCGGGCGTTCCGACGGGTACGGCCGCGGCCCACAGGTCGCGGTCGAGGAACGCGTCGCCGAGCGGCCGGTCGAGCAGCACCGATTCGAGGTAGATGCCGTTGGTGCCGACGACCGGGTCGAGCGCGCGGAGCGCCGCGACCGACGCCGGCGCGCGCTCGCCGCGCGTGACGCACCCGCAGGCGCACGCCGCGCACCCGGCGATCAGCAGTAGCGCCCGCATCGGCCCCCGCGCGCACGGAATCGAGTCGTGTGCGGGGCACATACCGCGGCCCGCGGCGGCTGTCAAGAACGCGCCGCGCGGTGCAAAACGCCTGAAAAATAGGCGAAATCGGCGGTTGCGAGCGCGAACCCGAGTTCGGGCCATAGAAGCGCCGCTACCGCGATTCGGCCGAAAGCCGTCGCGGTGCGTGTGAAGGTCGAGTTCTCGGACTGCTTCGGGGTACTGCGCACTCGCGTTCGCGGCTCGTTTCGCGCGTCGTAGCCCGTTCGCGTGCGCGCGCGAACCCCTTTGGCAAGCGCGCGTGCGCGCGCGAACCCCTTTGGCAAGCGCGCGTTCGCGCCGCCAATTGGATAGTATACGTGCGATCAATTGATGTCAACCGCAGAATCGCGGGCGAGTTCGTGCGAACCGCTTGCGGTGAGCGCGAAGTGGTCCGTGTCGCGCGCTGTTACGGGCGCAACGGCCGCTGGAACAGCCGGCGGCGCGGCGGTTGCGGGGCCGGCATCACCGCCGGCGGCGCTTCGACTGCCGGCTTCGCGGTCGCCAATTCGTTGAGCTTGTTCGCGAGCGCCGCGGCCTTCTCCAAATCCGCCGGTGTCCCCTTCTGGAACGCGGCCGTCGTCTCCGGGTCCGGGATCAGCACCGCCCCGGACAGCGACACGCCCGCGAACAGCCCGCGGCTCCGCGAGTACGAGTAGATTTCCGCTTCGAGTTTCGCGTCCGTGCCGGCCATCGCGGCGCGCCCCACCGGCCCGGCCGCGATGGAGGCGTCGGCCCCGAGCGTCAGCTTTTCTTTGCCGGCCAGAATGCGTTCGAGGCTCTTCGCGGAGCGGAACACCAGCACCACGTCGGTCGATTCGACGCCCGCTTGGAACCCGACGCTCGCGCCGCCGAGGTCGAGGAACACCGGCGCGCCCCAGTTGCCGTTCGCGTCGCGGGCGAGTGCGACGCCGTGCCCGCCGCGCCCCGCGACGACCAACCCGGCCTTGATGACCCGCGGGATGATGACCACACCCTTCGCGTCGGCGATCATCTTCGGCGGGATGCCCTTCAGCGGAATCGATTCCAGTTCCTTGAGTACGTCGGTCGCGTTTTCGAGCGTGCGCGCCGGCGGCGGGGCCGCGAGCGCCGGGACCGCGAGCGCGGCGAGTACGGGAACGGCGAACAGTGCGCGAAGCGTCATGTCGTGTACTCCGGGTGTGGGCGGACGCACATATTAGCGCAACACCCGGCGCGCGCACCAGCCCGACCGGAGAACGCGACCGGCCCGCGCGCTTGCGCCCCCAAACGCACACGGCACCCCGAAGGGTGCCGCGGACGTGCGAACGAGCGGTGCGCTCGCCGTCGGTTACTTCGTGAAGCGGTAGATGCCCTTACCGGTGTTGCTCACCGTCAGGAAGTACAGCTCGCCGGTTTCGTCTTCGCCGAACGACAGCACCGGTTTCGCCGGGTCCGGGATCGGGCGGTTCGCCGTCACGCGGCCCGCCTTCTCGTCGTACTTCAGCGCCCAAATCTTGCTCGTCACGTAGTCCGCGTACACGTAGTGCCCGGTCAGCTCCGGGAACTGCTTGCCGCGATACACGGTGCCCCCGGTGATCGACTTGCCCACGTCGTGGTGGTACTCCCAGATCGGGTCGATGAGTTCCTTCTTCTCACGGACGCCCTTCGCGCCGAACGGGTGCAGGCTCTCGCGCACGTTCCAGCCGTAGTTGCCGCCCTTCTCGATGATGTTGATCTCTTCGTAGAGGTTCTGGCCCACGTCCGCGGCCCACAGCTTCCCGGTCTCGCGGTCGAAGCTCATGCGCCACACGTTGCGGATGCCGTACGCCCAGATTTCCGACTTCGCGTTCGCTTTGCCCACGAACGGGTTGTCCTTCGGCACCGCGTAGCCCTTGCCCTCGTCCTTCTTGTCCACATCGAGGCGCAGAATCTTGCCGTAGAGCGTGTTCAGGTTCTGGCCGTTCTCTTCGGGGTCGCCGCCGCGGCCGCCGTCGCCGTGGATCACGTACAGGAAGCCGTCCGGCCCGAAGCAGATGGTGCCGCCGTCGTGGTTCCAGAACAGCTTGCGCTCGTAGCGGATGATTTGCTCTTCCGAAGCTGCGTCGAGCTTCGTTGGGTCGGTCTTGCTGAGCCGGAACCGCGACACCACGTTCACGCGGTCTTCCTTCTTCGGCGTGTAGAAGACGAACACTTCGCCGGTCGTCTTGAATTTCGGGTGGAACGCGACGCCGAGCAACCCTTCCTCGTTCGTGTTGTCGTTGTACTTCACGCGGTCGCGGATATCGAGGAACAGCTTGGTCGCGTTCGCCTTCTGGTCGTTGGCGAACGTGTGAATGGTGCCCTGTTGCACCGCGACGAACACGCGGTTGCTGCCGTCGCCGGCGTGCGTGAGCACGATGGGGCGCAGCGGCACCACTTTGCCGCCGCTGCCTTCGGGGTCCCAGCCGTCCCACTTCAGATCGGGGAACGCGACTTCGGTCTTCAGCGGAAGCGGCTTGTCGTCCACTTCGAAGCCGGGCACGACCGCGGGAATCGCGGTGAGCGTGCCGCCCTTCATGTCGGGAACCAGCAGGTTCTTGCCGGTCGCATCGAGGCAGGTGTCGGCCGCGGACTTGAACCCTTCGGCGACGAGCACCGGCTTCATGCCGGGGCGCGCGATCCCGAACACTTTGCCGGTCTTCCAACTCGAAATGAACAGCCGGCCCCAGTGGTCCCACGTGAGGCCGTCGGCCCCGTCCATGCCCTCGGCGATCTTCTCGGCCTTCCCGTCGGCGATGTTCACGCGGTACAGGTCGCCCGCGCCGAAGTCCGCGAGCAGCAGCTTGAAGCTGCCTTCCATCGCGAGGCCGTTGGGCGTGTGCAGGCCGGGAATCGTCTTCGCGTCGGCGATCAGATCGACCTTTGGCGCACTCGCGGGGACCGGCCCTTTGCCCTTCGGCGGCGGGGGCATGGTGATGCGGAACACCGCGCCGCCGCCGCCCTTGCGGTCGCCGGAATCCGACACGTAGATGGTGCCGATGGTCGGCGTGCTCTCGGTGTCGATGACGATGTCGTTCAGGAACTGCGGGGCGACCGGGAACTTCGCGGCGTCTACGAGCGTTTCGACTTTCCCGTTGTTGCGCGCGATGCGGAGCACTTTCGTCTTGTCGGTGACGAACAGGAAGTTGTTCAGCACCGCGACGCCCTTCGGGTCGTCGAGGCCTTTGGCGAGTGTGGTGGCTTTGCCGCCCTCAATGACCGCGACGGAGCCGTCGCCGTCTTTCCCGGCTTCGCCGATGATGGAGACGTACACTTTGCCGTCCGGCGCGACCGCGACCGATTCGGGGTTCGCGAGATCGCTGACGATGGGTTTGGGCAGGTCGGCGGCGCTCGCGGGCGCGGCGCAGAGCGCGAGCGCGAGCGTGAAGAGGCGCGTCATTGCTCGGTGTTCCTCAGGAAGGAAGGGGCCGAGATAGTGTGACGCCGCGCGCGAGCCGGGGCAAGGGGCCGCGCGCGACTTACTCGCCGCGCCGGCGCGCGCGGGCCTCAGCGGCCTCTTCCGCGTCGATCATCTCTTGGATGATTTCGTGGTTCACGGCCAGATTCACTTCGCAATCCGGGCGCGCCTCGATGAACCGGTCGAGCGCGGCTTCGGTGAACGTGCCGTAGATGATTTTGCCCGCGATCCCGAACTTGCGCAGCAGGCGCACCTTGAACGACGCCGGCCGGCACAGGCCGACCATTTTGAGCGCTGGCATAGCACGGAGGGCGTCTAACCCACGGGCCGTGATCCGCCAACAGTATTGCAGGCCCACAAACTTCAGACTCGGCAGGTCCGCGAGCGCCGCGACGCCGCGGTCGGTCACGTTCGTGCATTCGTCGAGGTAGAGGTCTTCGAGCGCCCGCAGTTCGCGCAGGTGAATCAACCCCGCGTCCCCGATCTGCGTGTGATCGAGCCACAACTCGCGCAGTTCGGGCATACCGGCGAGTTTCGCCAACCCGCGGTCGGTCACGTCGGCCGTACTGAGCTTCAGCACGCGCAGCGCGGGGAGTTGCTGCACGGTCTCGATGTTCGTGTCGTTGACGTAGGCCGAAGCGAGTTCGCGGAGCCACGGCATGCGCAGCAGGTGCCGGAAGCCGCGCGGCGTCAGCGCGCTCGAACTGAGCACTACGCGGTCCACGGCGGGCACGGATTGGAGCGCCTCGACTGCTTGTGCCAAGTCTTCGTCTGTGCCGTCGGGGCGGATCATCAGCTCGTAGCTGACGCCCGGATCGAAGCGCACCGTTCCCGGCGTCTCTTGCGGTTCGTAACCCGCGGTGTTCGGGTCGTCCGTTTGGCCGAAAATCACCGCCGAACCGGTAACGTAGACTTCCATGCGCGGGCCCGCGTGGTGAAGGGTCGAAGGGTGCCGTGAATCTACGGCGCGCCGCGGGCGCGGCCACGCGGTCACAGCTTCACGCGCTTCCCGAACTTCGCCTTGAGCGCGGATCGCGCGCCCGCGTCCATGTGCCAGTTGCCTCCGAGATCGAGCCGTTGCAACCCGTCGAGGTGCGGCGAACGGACCAGCGCGAGCGCACCGGCGCTGCCGATACGAGTGCCACCGAGATTCAGTTCCGCGAGGTGCGGGAACCGGCCGTCTGCCAGCGCCGCCGCGGTGCTATCGTCGGCGCTGCTTCCGAGAAGGTCGAGTGCGGTCAGGTTTCGGAGGTGCGGCGAATCGAGCAGCGCTGCGACCGCCGATGCCGACGCTCCGGCGATGATCCGCAGCACCCGCAAGCGCTCCAGTTCGGGCACGAGCGCGAGCGCGCGCCCGCCGTTGGAGCGGAACAGTGTGCCGTCGGTCAATCGCCACAAGCGCAGGATGTGAATGCCCGGCACCGCGAACACCTCCGCGGCGTGGTTCACGATCGGCGCTTCGTTGATGGCGCGCACCTCCTCGATCAGCCCGCGGTTGAAGTCGCCCCACTCGATGCCCGCGAACGGCGGCAGTTGCGCTTGCCACTCGCGCACCCATTGCGTGAGGTAGAACACGTTCCGCTTCACGAGCGCGGGCTTGTCGCCGGAGGGCAGCCCCGGTTGCGCGAGGTACACCTGCGTGCGCACGAAGTCGGCGCGTTCGGGTTCGCCGTTCTCTTCGAGCCAGTCGGCGTACATGAGCCGCGGCGTGTCCTCTTCGGGCCGCGCGGCGATGGCGTGCAGCAGGGCGTCGCGGTCGCTCATTTCGCACCCTTCGGCACGAACCGCTTGCGGAACCGGTTATACAGCGCGCGGTTGTCGTCCGTTTCAGCGAACCGCGGCGCGAGTACCTGCAACTTCGCAAGATGCGGGCTGGCGAGCATCGCTTCGGCCGCCGCGGACGTTACTATCAGTTCGTAGACGCGCGTCAGGTTCTTCACCCACGGCTGCGCCCACGCGCTCACAATCGCGCCGCCACCATCTACGAGCAGTTCGCGCACCGGGGTAAGCGCCGCGAGTTGCGCACCGTACCCTTCGATGAGCACACCGGGCAGGCGGAAGTATTCGACGAACCCGCGGCGGAACACCCACCCGCCCCACTGCCCTCGCTTCAACCCCAGCACGCGCGCGAGCGGCGCGACCCACTCGGTGTCGTGCGCGCGCAGCAGTTCGCTCTGGCGGATTTCGAGTTCGCGGCGGCGCTCCGGACTCGGCCCGCCGCGCGCCAGCTCGATCTGCACGCGCACGAATTCGGCCCGCGGCGCGTCGTCGTGCTCGTCGAGCCAGTCGGCGAGCGCGAGGCGCAGCGTGTCGCTGTCCGGTTCGGCGAGGAGCGCTTTGAGGAACGGGTTGTCGGGCGTCATGGCGAACGGACCCCGAAGGAACCGACCGGGTTCGTCTCAATCAGCCCAGTACCGCGCGGTCGCCGGGCACCGGCACCGCAACGTCGTCGAAACCCATCTCGCGCAGCGCGTCGGCGAGCGCTTCCGCTTGTTCCGACTCGCCGTGAATCAGCCGCACCTTCCCCACCTTGCCGGTGAGCGGCGCGAGGTACGCCGCGAAGTCGGTCTTGTCCGCGTGGCCGCTGAAGCCGTCCAAGTGCAACACTTCGATCCACTTGTTCCACTCGCGGCCCAAGAACCGCACGGTCGGCTTCGGTTCGAGCAACTTGCGCCCCACGGTGCCCGGCGCTTGATAGCTCACGAGGATGATCGTACACCGCGGGTCGTCGATCAGTTGCTTCAGGTGGCCCTGAATGCGGCCCGCGTCGCACATGCCGCTGGAGGCGATGATGACCGCCGGCCCGCGGCGCGTGGCGAGCAGCGTGCTCTCCTCGAAGTCGCGCACGTAGCTCACGCCGTCGCCGCCGAGCAACCCGTGGCCCTCGCGCAGGTCGCGGGCCACGTCGTCCGAAAGCGCGTTCGGGTGCGACCGGTAAACACCGGCCACTTCGGACGCGAGCGGCGAATCGACGTACACGGGGATCCGCGGCAGTTTCCCCTCGCGCAGCCCCTGTTGCAGAACGTGAATGATGAGCTGCGTGCGCCCGAGGCTGAACGCGGGGATAAGCACCTTGCCGCCGCGCTCCGCGGTGTCGCGCACGGCCGCGTACAGTTTCTCCACCGTTTCCGCGAACGACCGGTGCGTGCGGTTCCCGTAAGTGCTCTCACACACCAGCACGTCCGCGGGCGGAATCGCCCCGGTGGGCTTCAGGATCGGCAGCCCGCGGCGGCCCATGTCGCCGCTGAACGTGAGCGTGCGGTCGCGATCCGGCGCGGCGGCGACCACGTGAACCATCGCCGACCCGAGGACGTGCCCGGCTTCGATGAACCGGAACCGCACGCCCTTCGCGGCGTCGTGGTCGCGGTTGTACGGCACCGACACGAGCCGCGCGAACACCTTCTCCACGTCCACCGCGGTGTACAGCGGCTGCACCCACGGCTCCGCGTAGCCGCGCGCGATGTTCAGGTGCGCCGCGTCCTCTTCCTGAATCTTCGCGCTGTCCGCGAGCATCACTCGCAGCAGATCGCGGGTGGGCGGCGTGCAGTAGATGGGGCCGTCGAACCCGTGGCGGAGCAGGGTGGGCAGGTTCCCGCAGTGATCGATGTGGGCGTGCGAGACGATGACCGCGTCGATCTGGTGCGGGTGGAACGGGAAATGCGCGTTCCGCTGCCGGGCCTCTTCGCGCCGCCCTTGGTGCAGGCCGCAATCGAGCAGCACTTTGGAGTTGCCGGCTTCGAGCAGGTGCATGGAACCGGTGACGCCGCCGGCCGCGCCCCAGAACGTGAGCGCGGGTTCCCCGGTGTCCGGGGCCGTGTTGGTGGGTTTCATCGGAGTATTCTACCGCCCGGCGCAGCGAACCACAAACGCCGCGAGTGGCGGCGCTCCGCGCGCTCTTCGCTTCCGCACTCGGCCCGCGATTGTGCGATGAGAAAGGGTTCGCCGTGCGCCGCGGCTCTATCGTGGCACGACGCTCCGCGTCGTTCTTTGCTCCTCGTGTCGAACCGCGACGGGTGTTTGAGACGGGCTTCACGAATGCGGCGCGGAGCGCCGCACCACGATAAAGCCAAGCGGCACTACAGCGCCAGCAGGGCGGCTTCGAGGTGCTTCGCGTAGGCGGCGGCGTCGGTCACCGGCGACTGGCGCATCAGGTCGCGGAGCGCGGCGCGCAGGTCCGTTAGCGCGCCGCGGTGCTGCGCCCACGTGGCCGCGAGCGGCACCAAGTGCTCGCGCGAATCGGCGACGAATTCCGGCAGCCCCAGCGCCGTGAGCACGCTCGCCACCTGCCGGCCGCGCGGGTCGGTGCCGGACACCGTGAGCACCGGAACGCCCATCCACAGTGCGTCGCACGCCGCCGCCGCGCCGCCGCACGGGAACGGGTCGAGCGCGACGTCGATGCC
>JALHNS010000291.1 GCA_022843445.1 Gemmata sp. | reverse complement strand
GAACGGGTAGAACAGCGCGGCACCCGCGACGGCCCACCAGCGCGCCGCGGCGGTCGCCCCGCCCCACTTGGCGAACCGGTCGCACAGCGCGACGATCCCGCACACGATCACCAGATCGACCAACCGGAGGACGAGTACGTTCGGCCCACCCAAGTGGTGCAGAACGGTGAGAATCCAGACGTAGCCGGGCGGGTTCGTGTCGAACAGGTCGCGGTAGAGGGTGCCGCCGTTCGCGATGTTGCGCGCGCTGAGTTGGTGGAGGGTGATGTCGCACCACGGGGGCGACCGCAGGAACAGCGGCCCGCCGGCGACGAGCGCGACGAGTGTGAGCAGTTGGGGCAGGCGCACCGACCGCCACGGCATCCGGTTCTGGTCGGGCATGGGGTACGGCGCGCGCGTGTGGTGTGCGACGCGCTTCAGGATACGGCCGGCCCGCGTGCAGAACCAGTTTCGCGCGAACCCGGGGGCGGCGGGCGCGTCTGTAGTGGTGAAGATTCCGGCGAAACCCTCTTGAAGGCGGGCCGGGTACCTTCCAAAATGTACTGCGTTAGCCCCTTTAGCTCAGTTGGTAGAGCAGCTGACTCTTAATCAGCGGGTCCTCGGTTCGAGCCCGAGAGGGGGCACTCAAAACTCCCGCGTGACCCGTGGGCGCTCCAAACAAAATTGGAGCGCCCACGGGTCACGTGCGTTCGTGAACGGGGCGGTCGCCGCGCGTCACGGCTTCGGCACCACGAGGTCGGCCTCTTCTTCCGCGTGCAGCCACAGTTCGTTCACGTCCAGCGCCGCCGGCTTCTCGCCCTGCAGCCGCGCCCACTTCTCGCGCTGGTCCTTTGTCAGAAGCGCTTCGATGTCCTTCTGGCGCTCGGCGCGGACCGCGAACAGCTTCGCCTTGCGCTGGCCTTCGGTGTCGTTCTCGTCGCCGTCGCCGTCCAAGAACTTGTCCACCGCGGCCTTGAGTTGCTCCAGCGCGGTCTTCACCGTCTTCTTCTGCGCGGCGGTCAGTTCGAGCGCCTGCTCCACCGCCGGGTCCGCGAACGCGGCCACCCCGCGCACCCGCACGTCGAGTTGGTTCAGCCGCGCGCGCTGCGCCGCGGTCAGCCCCTTCGCGGCGTCGGAAAGCGCCTTCGCGCGGGCGGCCTCTTGCGCGCGGTCCAAGCGGTCGAACGCCTCGTCCGGCAGGTTCGGCACCTTCGCCAAGTCCTGAAACTTCTTCGCGTACTCTTCGTCCACGTCTTCGAGCGCGTCCACCAGTGCGATGCGCTGCTCCGCGGTCATCTTCAGTTCTTTTTGCAGCTTGCGGTGCGCGAGCAACCGGGCGGCGCTGGGCGGCACCGCGGCGTCCGCCTTCGGCTGAACCGGCACCGGCGCGGCGCACAGCGGGCCGCACACCAGAACGGCGAACACCCACACGCGACCGAACATGACTGGCGCTCCGCGGGGGGACCGGCGATATCATCTCAACATAACGTTCGCCGGCGGCCCCGCAAGATTCGCACCATGAACACGTTTCACGCCCGGCACTACGCGACCGGCGCGCCCGTTGAAATCGCCGTTGCGAACGGCCGCGTCGCGAGCGTCGCACCGTCGGCGCGGCACCCGGCGCGGTGGGTCGCGCCGGCGCTGTTCGATCCGCAGATCAACGGCTGTCGCGGAATCAGCTTCAACTCGCCGAACCTCACGCCCGAAGGTGTGCGAACGGTCGTGACCGAGTGCACGGCGCACGGCATCGGCTGGTTCTGCCCAACACTCGTGACGAACGCGTTCGACGCGCTCGCGCACGGGTTCCGCACGCTCGCGCGCGCCATCGGAGCCGACGCGGAGTTGGCGAAGCGGATGCCGTGTTTCCATTTAGAGGGGCCGTACCTGTCCGGCGAAGACGGGCCGCGCGGCGCGCACCCGAAGGAGCACGCCCGCGACCCGGATTGGGACGAGTTCCGCCGCCTCCAAGACGCCGCCGGCGGGCGCATTCGCATGGTCACGCTCGCCCCGGAGCGCGCCGGGGCGATTCCCTTTATCGAGAAACTGACCGCGAGCGGAGTCGTGGTCGCCATCGGCCACACGGCCGCGACCGGCGCGCAGATTCGCGCCGCGGTGCGTGCCGGGGCGCGCACCAGCACGCACATCGGCAACGGGTGCCACGCGGTGCTCCCGCGACACGACAACTACATCTGGGAGCAGCTCGCGTGCGACGAACTTTGGGCGAGCGTCATTCCCGACGGCCACCACCTGCCGCCCGCGGTGCTGAAGAGCGTGATTCGCGCGAAGGGCGTTTCGCGCACGCTGGTCACGTGCGACGCGAGCAGCCTCGCGGGGTGCGCACCGGGGCGCTACCGCGAGTGGGGCACCGACATTGAAGTGATGCCGAACGGGAAGATCGTGGTAGCGGGCACCCCGTTCCTCGCGGGCAGCGGGCACTTCACCGACGTGTGCATCGGCGAACTCGTGCGCTCCGCGGGCGTGTCGCTGAGCGACGCACTCGAGATGGCCGGGGCGCGGCCGCGCGCGCTGTTGGGGCTTCCGCCGGTGGAACTCGCGCCCGGTGCGCCGGCCGACCTGATGCTCTTCGATTGGGACGGCGCGACCCTCAGCGCGCCAGAACTGGTGTGACGCGCGGCGCTTCGTCGCGGCACTTTTGCGCGCTCGCCGGTTGGCCAACTCGGGCGAGTTGGGCGCGAGTTGGCCAACTGCTGGCCAACACGCTTCATCACCAAGAAATTCAAGCATTTCGTGAAGGTAGCCGGGGGCGAGTTGGCCGTGTTGGCCAACCCCATCGCGCGCTACCCCTCCCGCTGCAACTGTGCGCGGGAATGGCACATTGCGTGCGCAATTGCGCACACTTATTGTTTTGTACACTTACAGTCACTCATCCACCGATTTGCTGGCGTCGAGCATCAGTCCGGCGAGCGCGGCCGTGACGTAGCACACGGCGCACAGCCCGAACGCGGCCTCCCAACCGCCGGCGCGTCGGACTTCGCCGAGCAGTAGCGGCGACAGCGCCGCGCCGAGGTTGCCGAGCATGTTTCCGAAGCCGAGCGCGGCCCCCACGTTCCGCCCGCCCACGTCTTGCGCGTAGGCCCACACCGACGGGATGCCCAAGTCTTGGCCGAACGCCATGAGCGCGAGCGCGGCCACGCCGAGCCACAACCCCGGCGACGCGCTCAGCACGCCGCACATGCACGCGCACAGCCCCATCATGCACGCGATGGGCAGGCTGCGGCCCCACCGCGGGCCGAACCGCGCCCGCGCGCGGTCGGTCACGACGCCGCCGATCAGCATGCCCACGCACCCGGCCAGCAGCACGCCGGTTTGGATCTGCCCGCGCAGCCCGATTTCCACGTTCGCGTCTTTGAGGAACGTGGGCAGCAGCGTGACGAGGAACGCCCACGAGATGTTGTTGCAGAACTGGAGCAGCCCGAACAGCCACATGCCGCGACTGCGCAGCAGCGCGAGCAACTGCGCGCCGAACGGGCGCGGCGGCGCGGCCGTGGGGAGTGCGTGCCCGTCGCCGGGCGTCGCGTCTCCGTTCGTGTCGTTCGGCACCGGTTGGCGCGGCGGGTCGTCGCGGGCGATCAGCCAGAACGCGATCGCGACCAGAATGCCCACCGCGCCGTACAGCACGAACACCGCGCGCCAGTTCAGCCCGGATTCGCCGACGGCGGCGCCCGCGATCGTGACGCCCGCGAGCGCCTTCCCGATGCCGGTGGTGAGCGCCGGGGCGAACGCGCCGCCGATGCGCCCGCCGAGTGCGACGATGGAGCTGAACCGCCCGCGCTCTTCGGGCCGCGCCCACCGCTTCACGAGCGTCGCCGCCGCCGGGTACGCGCCCGCTTCCGACACGCCCAGCAGCAGCCGAATGCCGACCAGCGCCCCGAACGACCACGCCAGCCCGGTGAGCGCCGTGACCGCCGACCACGCCGCGATGGACCCCGCCAGCACCGCCCGCGGCCCGAACCGGTCGGCCAGCGCGCCGATGGGGATTTGGAACAGCGCGTAGGTGAGGAAGAACGCGCTGAGCGCGGTTTCCTTCTGCCGGTCGGTGAGTTCGAGATCGGCCTTGATGGGGTCCGCGACGATGGAGATGCACACCCGGTCGATGTACATGAGCAGCGCCGCGACCGCGGTGATGGCGACGATGACGTAGCGCTGTGGCATGTGGAACCGGCGGGAAGCGGGTGGCGGGAAAGCCGACAGTGTACCCGCGCGCGGAACGCGCCGCTCCGCGAAAATGGGGCTACAGTTGAGCGCCCGCTGCGCGGAGGGTACTGCCGTGAAACCGTCGGTCTTGCTGTTCGGGGGTTGGTGCTGGGCGCGCTGGGTTACTTCGCGTTCAACCCGGACGCGGCCCGCGGCGCGGCGAACTGGGTGCGCCGTCAGGTAGGCAGCGCGCCGAAGGTGCGCGACGTGGGCGCACCGAACTACATGCCCGTGGTGCCGGGCAAAGGCCCGTTCTAAGGCGCAGCCCGTCGTTGCAGTGTCATTCGTTGGTCGTTACAGTGGTGGGCACTCCTTCCGAGGACAGCCCATGTCGATCGAGAGCCACTGCGCGAACCCAGAGTGCGGGAAGCGCTACACCGTTGCCGATTCGCTCGCGGGCAAATCCCTGAAGTGCAAAGTGTGCGGCGATACGTTCGTCGTTTCGAACGCAAAGGTGCGCACCACGGACGATGAGGTTCACGAACCGGCATGGGGCGACGCGCCCAAGCCCGTATCAGTCACCGCGGCGTCGGTGACGGTGAACAACAGCGTAGGTCGATTCGTGATTCGCGCGAAGCTGGGCGCGGGCGCGTTCGGCACCGTGTACCGCGCGTACGACCCACAACTCGAGCGCGAAGTCGCTCTGAAGGTGCCGAACCCCGGCGTGATGACCGACGCGAAACGCGCCGAGCGGTTCTTACGCGAGGCGAAGGCCGCGGCGCGGTTGCGGCACCCGCACATCGTGCCGGTGTTCGACGCGGGCAAAGACGGCGACCAATTCTACATCGCTTCCGCGTTCATCGACGGCAAAACCCTTTCCGACGACATCCCGGAGCGCGGCACCGACTTCGCGCGCGCCGCACGGCTCGCGCGCGAGTTGGCCGAAGCGCTGGCGTACGCGCACGAGGAAGGTATCGTTCACCGTGACGTGAAGCCGCAGAACGTGATGATCGACAAGCAGGGCCGACTTCACCTGATGGACTTCGGCTTGGCGGCGCGCCAAGAGGAAGAAGCGCGTCTGACGCGCGACGGCACCGTGATGGGCACGCCGTCGTACATGGCCCCGGAACAAGCCCGCGGCAATAGCGCCGACGTAACGCCCGCGGCGGACCAATACGCGGTGGGCGTCGTGCTCTACGAACTCCTTACCGGAGAGGTGCCGTTCAATGGCCCGATGGCAACGGTGCTGCACAACGTGATTCACACCGAACCGGACGCCCTGCACAAGCGCCGCGCGGACGTGCCGAAGGATTTAGAAACGATCTGCATGAAGGCGCTGAGCAAGCACCCCGAAGACCGCTACCCAAGTTGCCAAGCGCTGGCCTACGATTTGCGCCGCTGGCAAGAAGGCGAACCGATCCTCGCGCGGCGCCTGCGACTTCCAGAGCGCGCGGCGCGGTGGGTGCGGAAAGAACCGAAGCTCGCCGGTGCCGCCGCAACGGTGCTGCTGGTGGTCGGAATGGCGCTGCTGATGATTTCCAACTCGGCCCAGCGCGCGAGAGATGCGGCGAGCGACGCGGAGGCGGCGCGCCTCGACGCAGAACGGGACGCAAAAGCCGCACGCACGGCCGAAGCGCTTGCTCGCGCATCCGAGAAACTTGCCGAGGAGAGACTCGCGGATGCGACTGAAGCGAAGCGCAAAGCGGCGGTTGCGTCAGCCGGCGAACTCGGTGCGCTGGGTACCGCCGAAGAAGAACGCAAGAAGGCACTGGCGTGGCGAACAAAAGCGGAAGAACAAGCCTCTCTTCTACTCACGGAGCGCGACAAGGCGCGCGCGGACGAAGTTGCACGTAAAGCATTGTGCGCGCGGCTGCTCACCCGTGCAGACGAGGGCATCCGCCAAGCGAACCCGGTCGTTGCAAAATCGCTGCTGAGTGCGATCGATACCCCCGACCGCGATGCGTCTTGGGATCAACTCGCCACGCGCTTGCGAGACGTACCGCTCGCGACGTTCGCCGAGCATTCCAACGCGGTCTCTCGGGCTGCCTTCAATTCCACCGGGCAGTTTCTCGCCACCGCCGGTTGGGATAACACCGCGAAAGTGTGGAACATCACGACCGGCAAAGTGACGGCCAACCTGACCGGACACACCGGGACGCTCCGCGCTGTCTCGTTCAGCCCCGATGGATTACGCCTCGCAACCGCGGGCCACGACCGCAACCTCAAAATCTGGGAGCCGCGCGAGCGCGCGGGAGGCGAATTCGACAAAGGCCCGGCCCTCCCGGCACTCAAGGTGTGGGAGACGAACGCCTTGATCTCGCGAAATACCCCCAAGCGGCACAGCGATGCGGTCCGCTCGGTCGCGTTCAGTTCCGACAGCACGCGCCTCGTCAGCGCGAGCGAGGACAAAACGGCGAAAGTCTGGGATGCCGTCACCGGCACCGAGTTGCGCATCTTGCGGGGGCACGGCGGCGTCGTCACGTCTGCGACATTTAGCCCGGACGGAACGCATGTGGTCACCAGCAGCACCGATCAAACGGCACGGGTGTGGGAGCTCAAGAACGGCACGGAACTCCTCAATCTCAATCACGCCCCCGCAACTGTCCACTCGGCTTCCTACAGCCCCGATGGCAATTTCATTGTGACAGCGCACAGCCGAAACGAGGCGACGATTTGGGACGCGAAAACCGGGAAAGCGGTCCGCAGACTCGTTGGTCACAGTGGTGAGGTGGAAACAGCGGTCTACAGCGCTGATGGTGCCCGGATTGTTACCGCCGGTTCGGATCAAACGGTGCGCACATGGGACGCGAAAACCGGCGCGGAGTTGTTCGTTTGGAATGTGACCAGTGGCCGCACCGCGTTCGCCTCGTTCAGTCCAGACGGTAAGTACATCGTCGCTGCTGGGAAGAACGAAGTCGCGGTCCTGTTGGACGCGCACCCGTTGAAGTAGTCCTCACGCGCCTGTCGTGCGTCTCTGAGAGAGCGCTTCCGGGTTCGCAGTTGCGACAGGAACCGCGAGCGCGTTTGGGTGCGCGTGTCCAGCGGCGCAGCAGAGACGAACGGGGCGAACCAACTCAGGTGAACCGCGCGGTACAAGATGGCGCTCAGCGTGCGCGCGACAGGTCTTCACGGCTCGGGCGGGGGCCGCACCGCTATGCATAGGTCGGATTCGGGCCGGATTGGGTGGTGAGCGCGTCCCACACCAGCGCCGCGTGGCCGTCGCGCACGGCGTCGAGCGGGGTGCCCTCGAACCCGCGATCGGGCGTGAGGAGCCACACGCGGGCCGCCGACGACGAGCCGAGCCGAGCCGAGCCGCCAACAACTTGCGAATCTTAGTGAACCGGGCTTTGTCCGCGGGCGTCAGTTCGCCCACGTGCGCTTCGAGTACCGCTTCCGTTGGCAAGCCCGGAACGTGAGGCTCCGGCGCGGCAACAGCGGGCTTCGCGCTCGGCTTCGGAATCGGTCGCGGCTTCGCTTTTCCCACGGCGCACCTACCGCACGAGTATACACGCGCCGCGGGCCGATCAAACAGTGCAACACACGGGTCACACCGCGGCCATCACCAGCGCGCCGTTCTGCCCGCCGAAGCCGAAACTGGTCGAGAGGCCGTAGCGCACCTTCGCCTCGCGCGCCACGTTCGGGATGTAGTCCAAATCGCACGCCGGGTCCGGGTTCTTTAAGTTGATCGTCGGCGGGTACAGTTGCTCCTTCAGGCTCAGCGCCAGCGCCGCCGCCTCGATCGCGCCGCTCGCGCCGATCGAGTGCCCGATCATGCTCTTAATCGAAGAGAGCTGAATGCCTTTTGCGTAGTCGCCGAACACCCGCTTCACGGCGGCCGTTTCCATCGCGTCGTTCAGCTTCGTACTCGTGCCGTGCGCGTTGATGTAGCCCACGTCGCGGAAGTCCACGCGGGCTTCGTCCAAAGCGGCCTGAATCGCGCGCGCGCCGCCGCGCCCGTCCGGGTCCGGCTTCGTCACGCTGTAGGCGTCGAAGCTGCTGCCCCAGCCGCACACCTCGGCATAAATCGGCGCGCCCCGCGCCTTCGCGCGCTCGTACTCCTCCAGCACCAGCACCGCCGCGCCCTCGGAAATCACGAACCCGTCGCGCAGGCGGTCGAACGGTCGGCTCCGCTCTTCCGGCGCGCGGTCGCTGCACTTGCTGAGGGTGCCCAGCGCCGTGTACGCGAGCAGCATGAGCGGGTCGATGCGGCTGTCCGCGCCGCCGCACAGCATCACGTCGGCGTCGCCCCGCGCGATGAGCCGGAACCCCTCGCCCACCGCCTGCGTGCCCGCGACGCACGCGGTCACGACGGTGTTGTTCGGCCCTTGGCAGTTGTAGGCCATGCTGATGTGCGCCGCGGCCATGTTCGGCAGGTACTTCAGCAGCCACAGCGGGAACAGCGGCGAATCCGAACGGTCCGGGTCCGCGAGCTTGGTTTCGTCGAAGCCGCCGTCCTCTTGGCACGCGCGCGCCAACAGCGGCGCGAGCTCGCCGAGTTCCATCGGGACGAGCCCGGTGCCCATCACCACGCCGACGCGCGTCGGGTCGGTGGCGTCGAGGTCGAGGCCGCAATCGGCGACCGCAAGCCCCGCGGCCCCGATGCCGAACTTCGCGGCCCGCCCCATCACCTTCACGGACTTGCGGAACTTGTCCGGGATGAACGGCGCGGGGTCGAAGTCGCGCACCTCCCCGGCCACGCGGATCGGGTGGTTGCTGGCGTCGAACGTGGAGATCGGGCCGATGCCGCTGTGCCCCTCGGCACAGGCGCGCCAAAACGCCTCGCGGCCCACGCCGTTCGGCGCGACCACCCCGACGCCGGTTACGACGACCCTGCGCATGACAGCCCCCGTTCGACGAACGCCGCGCCGCCCGCGCGCTTGCGCCGCTACCGTGCGTCGCCCCGGCACCGCCGGAGCGCCCCCTCGCACGATTTCCCCCATCTTCACCATCCTTCGTAAAGTTAATTCACGGACGCGCCCCGTTCAATGGCACGTCGGCGGCCCGCACGGTTTCTCTGGGTGTTAAACTCGGCACAACAGCACCCGCGGCGCGGCGCGGCGCGGCC
>JALHNS010000290.1 GCA_022843445.1 Gemmata sp. | reverse complement strand
CGAAGGGCAACTCGGCGGTGCTCGCGGCGCGGGGCCTCGCGGCCCTCGCACACGCCCCGGCGGTGCCGCGCCTGCGCGAACTCGCCCTCTCCGCCCGCACCGACGCGCCGCTGCGCCTCGAAGCGGCGCTGGCGCTCGGTGCGCTTCGCACCACCGGTGGCGAAGCGGACGCCGACGCGCTTTCCGCGAGCAAAGACACCGTCGGGCGGGTGTGCGCCGCGCGCGTGTTGCGCGCGCACTCTGGGGCCGAAACCGTGAAGCGCCTTCAGGCGCTGGCCCGCGACGCGGAACCGGCGGTGGCCGCGGGCGCGCTGCCCCGGCTCCTCGAACTGGACCCGGCGCACCTCGAACCGGTGCTGCCGCTGGTGCTCGCTTCGCCCGACGCGAACGTGCGCGGGTTCGGCGTGGAGTGCCTGCGCCGGCGGCGCAGCGCGGCGCACATCAAGTTGCTCGGCGCGCGCCTCGCGGACGAACACCCGGACGTGCGCGCCGCGGCCCGCGTCGCGCTGCGCGAGCACGCCGCAGCCCAGCGCGCCGACGTGCTCGACGCGCTGGACAAAGTGTTCGCGGGCACCGACTGGCGCGCGAACGAACAGGCCGCGCTACTGGCCGGCGAACTGAAATACGAGGAAGCGGCGAAGCGGCTCGTGGCGCTGCTCGGCGCGCCGCGGCCCGAACCGGGCATCGCGGCGGCGTGGGCGCTGCGCCGGCTCGCGCTACCGGACACGCTCGCGCCGGCGCTCGCGCACTTCAAAGCGCACCTGCGCCCGAACGAAGTGACCGAGGGCCGCGACAAGCAGCTCGCCCAACTCGCGCAGTTCTTCGGCGAGCGCCGCTACGCCCCCGCGGACGCGGCGCTGCGCGGCATCGTTCCGCCAAAGTCGCCGGCCGGGAACACCGCGCGCGCCGCCGCGTGCTGGGCGCTGGGCTACATCCACGAGGGCAAAGCCGCGACCGCGGGCCTGACGAAGCTGTTCACCGGGCGGCTGAACGCGGTCACACCGTTCGACATCGAGGACCCGCTCGTGCGCCGCATGTGCACGGTCGCGCTGGCGCGGATCGGGGAGATGGGCGCGCTGCCGGACCTGCGGAACTATTGGGGCGGGCAGTGGACCGTGGACCCGGTGAACAACACCTGCGGGTGGGCCATCGAAGTGCTGACCGGCACGAAGTTCCCGCCCCCGGGCACATTCGAGGCCGCGCGGTTGCCGCCGTTCCTCGTGCCCGTTGATTGACGCGCGCGATAAAATGCCGTCGGCCCACGTTCCTCGCGCGCGAGCACCATGAGTACCGTCGTCGGCATCGATCTGGGAACCACCTACAGCCTCGCGGCCCGCACCGAGGACGGCCGGCCCGTTGTCGTGCGCGACGCGGCCGGCGCTGCGCTGGTGCCCAGTTGCATCAGCTTCCACGACGACGGCACCGTGCTCGTCGGCAGCGCCGCCCGCGCGCGGGCGCTGTCGGACCCCGAACACACCGTGTTCAGCGTGAAGCGGCTCATGGGCCGCACGCTCGCGGACCTGAAAAAAGAAGTGGAGCTGATCCCGCACCAACTGGTGGAGCGCGAGGCCGCCGACGGGCGCAAGGTGCTGCACGTCCGCATCGGGGGCCGCGAGTACACGCCCGAAGAACTGTCCGCGCTCATCTTGAAGGAAGTGCGCGCGCGGGCCGGCAACCCTACGAAAGCCGTCATCACGGTGCCCGCGTACTTCGACGACTCGCAGCGCCAAGCGACCCGCGACGCCGGCCGCATCGCCGGGTTGGACGTGCTCCGCATCGTGAACGAGCCGACCGCCGCCGCGCTCGCCTACGGGCTGAACAAGCGCAGCGACGGCACCATCGTCGTGTACGACCTCGGCGGCGGCACCTTCGATTGCTCGGTGCTGAAGCTCACCGAAGGGACGTTCAAAGTACTCAGCACGAACGGCGACACGTTCCTCGGCGGCGACGACTTTGACCGCACGCTCATGCACCTCGCGGCGCGCGAAACCGGCACCGACCTGAGCGCCCGGAACCCGGCGCTCCTGCAGCACCTGCGCGACGCCGCCGAGCGGGCGAAGGTCGCGCTGAGCGAATCCGACACTGCGGAACTGAGCGTCGCGCCGCTGAATTACGCGCGCACCGTGACGCGCACGGAGTTCGAGGAACTGATTCGCCCGCTGGTCGAGCGCAGTTTGGACCGGTGCAAGGCCGTGCTCCGCGACGCGCACCTGACCGTGGCACAAGTGGACGAAGTGGTTCTGGTCGGCGGTTCGACGCGCGTGCCGTTCGTGCGCCGGCGCGTCGCCGAGTTCTTCGGCAAGACGCCGCACACCGGGCTGAACCCGGACGAAGTGGTCGCGCTCGGGGCCGCGGTCCAAGCCGACATCCTCACGAGCGGGCGGCGGGACCTGCTGCTGCTCGACGTGGTGCCGCTGTCGCTCGGCGTCGAAACGCTCGGCGGTGTGGTGGACAAACTCGTGCACCGCAACAGCACCGTGCCCGCGCGCGGCGGCACGCGGTACACGACTGCCGTGGACAACCAAACCGCGATCGTGCTGAACATCTATCAGGGCGAGCGCGAACTGACGAAAGACTGCCGCTTCTTGGGCACGTTTAAGCTGTCCGGCATTCCGCCGATGCCGGCTCAGTTCGCGCAAGTCGACGTCACGTTCCTCGTGAACCACGACGGCATTCTGACCGTCTCTGCGAAGGAGCTGCGGAGCGGGGCGCAGGCCCAAGTGACGGTCCAGCCGGCGCACGGCCTGACGCCGGACGAAGTGGACGCGCTGGTGAGCGCGAGCATCGAGCACGCGAAGGACGACTTCAACGCGCGCCGCCTAATCGAGCTGCGGAACAAGGCCGCGGGCGACACGCGCGCCGCGGAGAAAGCGCTCTCGGCGTCCGGACACTTACTCTCCGACGCCGAGCGCGCCGCAATCGCTACTGCCGAAAGCGCGCTTCGCGCGGCGGCGAACGACACCGACGTGACCGCACTTCAACGGGCGATCACCGACTTCGCCGCCGCGACGAACCCGCTAGCCACGATTGTGATGAACAACGTGGTACAAGCCGCGCTCGCCGGCACCGACGCGGGGAAGCTGGACGCGAACAAACTGGTTCCCACGGCCAACACGTCCGACGAGGGCACCCAATGACGTGGCACGACGCGCGCGAAATCGGCGAGCTGCTGTTCGAGCAGTTCGACACGCTGAACCCGCTCACGGTGCGGTTCACCGACCTGCACAAGCACGTGATGAATTTGGAGGGCTTCACCGGGAAGCCGGAAGCCAGCAACGAGAAGTTGCTCGAAGCGATTCAAATGGCGTGGTACGAGGAGTGGAAGGACGAACACGGGGAGTGAAGCGCCCTGTAGCCGGCCTCTGTGAGGCCGGTGCTTCCCTTCCTGCGAAGCACCGGCCTCACAGGGGCCGGCTACAGAACTGAAGGGCGGCACTCAGTCGTCGCGCTTCGCTTCGGCAACGCTCTTGATCTTCTCGCCGAGCAGGGCCACGTCGAACGGCTTCTTGAAGATGTCGTTGAAGCCGTACTGGGTGAGCTGCTCCGGGGCGGCCTCGTCCTCGCTCGCCAGCCCGACGATGAGGGTGGTCGCGTAGGCGTCGTCCTTGCGCAGGTTCGAGACGATCTGGATCGATTCGGCGCGCCCGAGGCCGAGGTCGATGATGATGGTGTCCGGGCGGAAGTTGCTGGCGGCGATGCCGGCCTCGAACCCGCTGTTGGCGAGCTCGAACTTGAAGTCGTCGTCTTCGGGCAGGAGTTCCTTGACGCGGTCGTTGAACAGCTTCTCGGTGCCGATGAGCAGCACCTTGTGCCACTCCTCTTCCTCGAGTTCGCCCAGCGGCATGCCGTGTTCCTTGAGGAACCGGATGAGCTGCTCGCGCGGGATGCGGCGGTCTTGGCTGCCGGGAATGCGGTAGCCCTTCAGGCGGCCCGAATCGAACCACTTGGACACCGTGCGGGGCGCGACTTTGCAAATCTTCGCGACCTGCCCGGTGGTGAACACCTTCTTCATAGCCATGGCGAGACACTCCGTTTTACTCGCTCGTCCCTGCGCCCGGCTGTGCCGTCCGTGGCGGGCGGGTTCCGAGGGCGAACCCCGCGCGGGCGAGGGTGCCGGGCGGTCGGGGGCGGCCGCGCGGCGGGTGTATGTGCGTCCGGCGGGAACCGAACCTCGGTCGGGTTAGCGTCGCTCTCGTCTCGCTCGGCCGGGTGCCCAGTTAAGGTGGGCGCTCGGCAGCGGTTCGGGCGGGCGGCCCGAACGCGCGAATCGCGGGTGCGACGCTGATTCCATCGGCTACACCGACCGCCCGTCTTCGCAAATCCCGCGAATTTGGGCGGTTGGTGTGTGCGGTGGGTTCCGGCGGGGTTGGGGCCGCTGGTACGGCGAACACGCGGGGCCGACCACCGGCCCCTAATGTGCCCGCTCTGTCAGTCCCAATGATCGTTCGGGCTGGGTGCGTAACTTGGGTGCGAACCGTTCGCCGAGACGTGCCTTCCGTGGCAGACGGGCCGTTGAATCCGGTTGGTCCGGTTGTGACGGCACCGTCCCATCCTACGCGCCCCGGCAAGGGCGCAAGCGGGTCGAACGGCGGGCGCCCGCGCGCCGGTTGCCGTGTGCGCGAAGTACCGGCACGCCGACGTGTGCCGCTCGTCGAAACCGGTTCACTCCTTGGGAAGCGGCAGCACCGCGCTCGTGACGTGGAACAGGCCGTTCGCGCACCGGGTTTCCGTGCCCACCAGTTTCGCGCCGCCCACGCTCACGGTGTCGCCGCTCACCTCTACCCGCAGCGCGGTGCCGGCGAGCGTCTTCAGCTCTTGGCCGTGCAACTTCTTCAGCTCCGCGACCGGGTACTTGCCCGGCACGAGGTGCGCGCGCACCAGTCGCGCCAGTGCGGCCTTGTCGGTCGCGAGCGCTTTCACTTCCGCGGGCGGGAGCGCCTTGAACGCCGCGTCGCTCGGCGCGAACAGCGTGTGGTCGCTGTTACCTTTTAGCGCGGCGCTCTCTTTACTTTCGGTCGCGGCGAGCGCGAACACCGTGTGGTCTTTGGACGCGCCCAGCAGTTGCAGCAGCGTCACCGAATCGGACGCTCGCACCCCGGCGAACAGGCAGAGCGACAGGGCGAGCGCGGCGCGGGCGGTCATGTGTGGTCCCATTGTGCGAACGGCAGTTCCGTGTACAATACCCGCGTACACCACCAATCACAAGCGGCGAACCGCGAGATGAGTCGCGCACCCACGGACGGGAACCGGAAGCAGTCGCGCCTGTTCGCGGACGCCTTCGACGGCTTCGGCCCCAGCCGGTTCCGCCCGGCGGCGGAGGCGCTGCCCGTTCACGAGCTGCGCGGCAAGCGCGCGGCGCGGCTCAAGAAGGGCGTCCGCGCGCACGCGCCCAAACTGCCCGGCGTGTACGGGATGCTCGATTCGCGCGACCGGCTCGTCTACGTGGGAAAGGCGAAGAACCTGCGCGCCCGCCTCTTATCTTACTTCCGCGAAGACAGCCGGAACCCGAAAGCCGGGAAGATCATTCGCCAAACGCGCCGGCTCGTGTGGGAGCAAACCGGCGACGAGTTCGCGGCGCTGCTGCGCGAACTCGAACTCATTCAGCGGCTGCGCCCGCGGTTCAACGTGCTCGGCGTGCCGGGCCTTCAGCGGCACCACTACCTCGCGCTCGGCAAAGGCCCGGCCGCGTACCTGTATGTGGCGAAGCGGCCCACCGGGAAGGAACTCGCGGTGTACGGCCCGTTCGTGAAGTGGTACCGCACCGACGACGCGGCCCGGCGCTTAAACGACTGGTTCAAGCTGCGCGACTGTCCGAAGAGCGTGCCCATGCACTTCGCGGAACAGGGCGAATTGTTCGAAAGTAGTCGAAACGCGCAGTGCCTGCGGTACGAGTTGGGCACCTGCACCGGCCCGTGCGCGGCGGCCTGCACCCGCAAGGAGTACGCCGCGAACGCGCGTGCCGCGAAAGCGTTCTTGGACGGCCGCTCGCGGGTGCTGTTGCGCACGATTGAAGCGCAGATGACGGCGGCGGCGGAAGCGCTGGAGTTCGAGAAGGCGGCATCGCTGCGCGACAAACTGGCCGCGATTCAGTGGCTCGACGACCGGCTCGCGCTGCTGCGGAACGCCCGCGACCGTCATTCGTTCGTCTATCCACTGAGCGGGTTCGACGGGCGCGAGCGCTGGTACCTGATTCACCGCGGCGAGGTGCAAGCGGTGTGCTTCCCGCCTACCGCGACTTGCGCCGCCGAGGTGCGCGCGCTACTCGGCAGCACGTTCGCGGTCCCGGCGCACACCGGTGTGCTCAGCGATGTTGCGGTCGATAGTGTCTTGCTGGTGGAGAGCTGGTTCCGCAAGAATGTGGATGATCGCGAGAAACTGCTGACCCGCGCCGTGGCGGAAGCCGCGTGTGCGAACCCCCATTGACCGGTGCGCCGAGAACGCCCATGCTCAAAATCGCCTGTGCGTGCGGGAAAACGCTGAGCGCCAAGCCGGAACTGGCGGGCAAGCGCGTGAAGTGTCCGAAGTGCGCTGCGGTACTCACCGTGCCAGCGCCCGAACCGCCGCCCGCCCCGAGCGCAGGTGCGGACCCGTTCGACTTCGGCGGCGCGGACGACGGCGCGCCTCAGCACGTCACGCAGCGCGGGCTGCACGAGGCGCGGCGGCTGTTGAAGTATTGGCAGAAGCGCAACGGCACCGAGTCCGCTGCGGTGCCCGGCGAGCGCGTGACGCACCGCGTTCCCGACGGGCTTGAAGAACTCGGCGCGCCCGAAGCCGCGTTCCTCGTCGGAGCCGTCGCCAGCAACGCTTCGCAAATGAAGTTCGTGTGCGGCGCGGTGGTGTTCATTGCGCTATGCGCTGCCGGCTTCATCTTCGGGATCAAAGAGTTCCGCGAAGACATCCTGTGGGCCGGCATCATGGCGGTTCTCGTCGCGCTCGCGGGCGTCGCGGGGGTAGTGTATTTCGGCGGCTGCACGCGCGTCGAGGAAGGTAAGTTCGCGCTGCTGTACGCGACTGGACTCGCACATGTGAGCGAGAACGGCTGGAGTTTCTACCAGTGGGACGAGATCGAGACGGTCGAGTTGAAACCGGAGACACGGAACGTGGGCAACACGGTCGTGTACGGCCACCAGTTTATCGTGACTCCGAAAGACGGCGACCCGGTTGTGATCGGCGTCGAGTTCGTCGGCGGGATCGAGTTGGGCGTAGCCGTGATGGAGCGCGCCGGCGAAGCGGGCGCGGCGTGTACCGGGTTCGCGCAGCTCCCGAAGTGACGGCGCGCCGCTAGATCGTGTACGCGCTCGGCAGGTGCGGCCACACGTACACGCTCAGAATCATGCACCCCGCGACGACCGCGGCCAAGCCGCCCACCATCATCGCGAACACCGCGAGCGTGTTCCCACCGTACTTCCCTTCGGAACTTTGAACCGCGCGCATCGCCTCGCCCCCGGCTAGCGCCGCGAGCAGGCCCAGCCCGAACGGCGCGAAGAACGCCAATACTTGCAACCCGTAGCGCGCCGTCTGCGACTCCGCGGCCCACGCGCTCACGCGCGCGTCCCAGTCGTCGGTCGTGCGGCCGAAGGCGAGCCGTTCGGCGCCGCTGCGGGCCGCCTCGAAGCCGGTCGGGTGCGCGACCGGTTGGCCCGACGTGCCGCGCGCCGCGCGCAGCGGGCTGTTCGGAATCACCTTCTCCGCGTGCATCCCGCCGTAGAGCGCGAGCAGGCCGGCCGCGAGCGCCGTGCCGAACGCGACGTACGAGAGCCGGTGAATCGGGAGCTGTGGTGCCGAAGTCGCGGCCATTGCGGAAGTGCCTCCGGGTGCTAGTTTCTCGGCGCGCCGCCGGGTAATGTGTGCGGGTTCCTCCCACTCCCACGCGAACCGCGCCGATGAACCCCACCGCTACCGAACGGAACCTGTCGCCCCTGCGGTGGTGGGTGTGCGTGCTGCTCATGCTCGCCACCGTGGTCAACTATATGGACCGCATGGCGCTCAACCAAATGGCGAAGGAGATCAAGGCCGCGTTCGACATGGACAACACCGAGTACGGGTACTTGGAGAGCGTGTTCTCGCTCGCGTTCGCGCTCGGCGCGGTGCTCACCGGGTTCCTCGTGGACCGGGCGAGCGTGCGCTGGGTGTACCCGCTCATGGTGATCGGCTGGTCGGTCGCGGGGGTGCTCACCGGGTTCGCGAACAGTTTCGCGGCGCTCCTGCTGTGCCGGTTCGCGCTCGGCCTGTTCGAGGCCGGCAACTGGCCGTGCGGGATTCGCACCACGCGCGCCGTGCTGCCGCCGGAAGAGCGCTCGTTCGGCAACTCGCTGTTCCAGAGCGGCACCGCGCTCGGCGCGGTGGTTACGCCGCTGGTGGTGCTCGCGCTGGTGCAGTGGGCCGCGGCGAACGGGTTCGTCGAAACGTGGCGGCTCCCGTTCCGCGTGATCGGTGCCCTCGGTCTGGTGTGGGTGGCGCTGTGGTTCCTGACCGTGCCGCCCTCCATAATTGAACCGAAAGAGGACGCGGCGAGCCAACAGGGCGCGGTGCGGTTCGTGGACGTGTTCGCGGACAAGCGCTTTTGGGCGCTGTTCGCGATGGTGGTCGCGCTGAACGTCACGTGGCACGGCTACCGCACGTGGCTCCCGCTGTACCTGCGCGAGCAGCGCGGCTATTCGCTCGAAGAGATGAGCGCGTTCACCACCGTATACTACCTCATCGCGGACGTGGGGTCGTGGACGGTGGGGCTGCTCACGCTCGTGTTCTGCAAGCGCGGGATGAGCGTTCACGCGGCGCGCCTGCTGTTGTACGCGATCTGCGCGGCGCTCACGGTGGCGACGCTCGCGGTGCCGTTCCTGCCGGACGGGCGCGCGCTGGAAGCGGCGCTTCTGGTGGTCGCGTTCGCGGCGCTGGGGCTGTTCCCGACGTACTTCGCGCTGAGCCAAGAGCTGTCGTCGAAACACCAAGGGAAGGTGACCGGCGTGCTTGGCGCGAGCGCGCACCTGTCGCTCGCGGCGATTTACCCGCTGGAGGGCCGGATCTGCGACCGCACCGGGAGCTACGAGCTGGTGCTCGGCGGGATCGGCGTGTTCCCGCTGCTCGCGTTCGCGGTGATGGTGGCGCTGTGGCCGCCGCGCGCCGAGCCGCGCCCGCCGGGCGAGCCGCCCGAAGCAGACGGCAACTACTCGTGACGCGCTACTTGGCGAGCGCGGCGGCGCG
>JALHNS010000289.1 GCA_022843445.1 Gemmata sp. | reverse complement strand
AAGGAACCACAGATGCATAGAGAACACAGAGGGAGCAACAGATTGAGTTCAGACCAAGACAGCCTTTTGTTTTCTCCGCGTTCGTTTTCCCTCTGTGTTCTCGGTGCCTCTGTGGTTCATTTCTGCTTTCTGCCTTCTGGCTTCACGCCACACGAACCACTCGCACGGGCCACTCTCCTAAGCGCTTTGCACGCGGTCGTTCCACTCGTCGAGCAGTTTGCCGATGTTCTTGAAGCCGAAGTCGAGGTTGGCGAGTTCGTGGCCGAGGTCGATGGCGCGGGGCAGGTCGCCGTTTTCGGCCGCGCCGAGCGCCAACTGGTAGAGCAGCTCCTTGCGCCCGGCCTCTTCGCCCTCGGGCAGTGCGGCGAGCGCCTCTTCGAAGTTGCGCTGCGCGAGCCGCCAGTTGTTGCGCTTCTTGAAGCACATGCCGAGCATCAGGGCGGCGCGCCATTTCAGCTTTTCGTCGCGGCGGGCCTGCTGCAGTTCCGCGATGGCCTCGTCGGTGCGGTCGGCCTTGAGCAGTCGCGAGCCGAGTTCGATGCGGTGCGCGCCCTCGTTGGGGAACCGGTCGGCCTTCGCGCGGAACAGCTCGATCTCGCGGGCGTTCACCTCGGCGCGGAGCTTGTCGCGCAGCGCCACCAGCTCGGCCTCGGTCAGTTCCTCGGTTTCGCCGCTGTCGGTGTCGCCCGCGGCGGGGGCGCGGCGCGTGTCGCGCGCGGCCTTGACTCGCGCCTCGGCGACTTCAAGGTTCTTGCGCAACGGCGCGAGGTCCAGTTGCATCAGTTCGAGTTGGACGGCGAAGGCGCTGCCGGTGGGGCCGAGCGCGCGCTGCAGCACGTCGCGCGCGCGGTCCTCCTGCCCGTTCCGCCGGTACACGCTCGCCAGTTGCAGGTACAGCGCCGGTTCGGTCGGGTCGGCCTCGATGCGCTTCAACAGCGGTTCGGCCTCGCGCGCCAGTTTGTCCTTCTTGTCGGCCTCGCGGGCCTCGATCTTGCCGAACACCGGGGACTCTTTCGAGCCGTCGGCCACCTTCTCGTACTGGCCCTTCTGGATGGTGAGGTCCGCGGCGAGGTCCTTCGCCTTGTGCTGCGCTTCCACGTCGCCGGGCGCGCTCTCGCGCACCAGTTGCCACAACACCATCGCCTTTTGGAAGTCGCCGCGCTTCTCGAACAGGCGCGCCAGCGCGCGGTTCAGGGTCGCGTCCTTCGGGAACTTCTGGCGGGCCTGATCGAGCGAGTACACCGCGAGGTCGGACAGGCCGAGCGCGTCGAACGCTTCGGCCATGTCCATTTGCGCGCCCAAGTCCCACGGGTTGCGGCACAGCACCTGCTCGCCCAGTTCGAGCGCCTTCAGGTACTCGCGGTTGCGCTTGGCCACCTTCAGCTTGGCCTTCCACCGCGGGGTGGTGAGGAACGCGAACCGGCTGCCGCGCAGGTTGTTGCCGAACTTGGCCTTTTGCGTCTCGCGCAGCTTCTGGCGGTAGAAGAAGTTGGCGGGGTCCAGTTTGCAGCAGGTGAGCAGCAGTTGGATGGCGTAGTCGTAGCCGCCTTCGGCGCTCAGTTCCTTCGCCCGGTTGAAGCTCTGCTGGGCGATCACGCGCTGGTCCGTAGTCGGCACGGGGACCGGGCCGGCGGCGGGCGGTTGATCGGGCATGACGTGACCCCTCGCGGCGGGGGAACTCCGGGTGCGTATCATGTGTTGTACCAGATTCCGTACGGGATAGCGACGATTGGAAACCGCGGTTCGGCAAGTCGATCCTTCGCACCCGGACGCGGGCGCGATTCGCGCCGCGGCCGAAGTGCTGCGCGCCGGCGGGTTGGTGGCGTTCCCCACCGAGACCGTGTACGGCCTCGGCGCGAACGCGCTCAGCGCCGAAGCCGTGGCCCGCGTGTTCGCGGCGAAGGGCCGACCGGCCACGAACCCGGTCATCGTTCACGTCGCACGCGCCGCGGACGTAACGACCGTGTGCGCGGACTGGCCCGCGACGGCGGCGCGGCTCGCGGAGCGGTTCTGGCCGGGGCCGCTCACGTTGGTCGTTCCGAAGGGCGGCACGGTTCCCGACGTCGTGACCGCGGGCGGAACCACGGTCGCGGTGCGGTGCCCGAATCACCCCGTGGCGCGCGCGCTGATCGAAGCCGCCGGCGTGCCGGTCGCGGCCCCGAGCGCGAACCGCAGCACCGAACTGTCGCCCACGTGCGCCGAACACGTGCTGAAGAGCCTCAACGGGCGCATCGACTTCGTGTTGGACGGCGGCCCGTGCCCCGGCGGGATCGAATCGACCGTGGTGGACGTAACCGGTAGCGTGCCGCGGGTGTTGCGCCCGGGTTTGATTTCCGCGCCGCAGCTCGCGGAAGTTGTCGGTTGCGTCGAGATTGGCGCAAGTGCCGACGGTGTCGCGCGTTCGCCCGGACAGATGGCGCGGCACTACAGCCCGCGCACGCCGCTCTATCTGGTAGCGGACGAAGACGAAGGTATCGATGTGCTCGGTCGGTTGCTGGCAACGAAACAGCCGGTGTGTTGGCTCAATCTGGGACCAACGAGGTGCTACCTTCCCGGCGCGCTGGTGGTATCCGTGCCGAACGACCCGGAAGCGTATAGCGCGATGTTGTACCGCGAGCTTCACATTGCTGAAGAAAACGGTTACGCGATTATCGCCACGTTGCCGCCGGAAGCGCCGGAATGGGCCGGGGTGCGCGACCGGCTGCTGCGCGCCGCGGCCGGCGCGTGACGCGAACACCGGGTTCCCCAACGCGCGCGTTGTGCGTACACTGGTCGCGGGGTCGGACGCTCCGCAACGGAGGGTGAGTATGCGAACTTCCGCCGCGCTTCTGCTCGCGCTTTGCGCCGCGAGCGCCCTCGCGCAAGACCCGGTGCCGCTCCCGCTGCCGCCCAAGTCGGCGGTTCCGCTGAAGGCACCGAAGGACGTGCCGCAGCCGAAGCCCGAAGAGGCCGCCGCGATCGCGAAACTCATGCGCGACCAAGCCCTGAAGCAGATGCCCACCCCGCTGCTCAAGTCGAACGACGGGTGGGGCCATCAGAAGGAATTCGCGGTCGGGAAGGTGATCCTGCGCAACCCGAACCGCGTGCCGCCGGAACTGCCCCGCGAACTGTTCAACGACGGGCTGTGGCGGCGGTTCACCGTGAGCGCGCGCGACCCGGAGAAGACGCTCGCCATCGGGTTCACCGAGATGGTACGCCCGGCCCCGGACAAGCTGAACGTGACCGTGACGGTCGCGCTGGACATCGACTTCCGCATGGAACAGCAGATGTGGGTGCGCGGCCGGCAGCTCTACAGCGGTGAGACGCGCGGCCACTGCAAGACCGCCGTGCAACTGAAAGCCAACGTGGTTCAGAAGACCGTGCCCAAGCCCGGTTCGTTCATCCCGGATTTGCAACTCACCGTGACCACGACCGAGGCGAAGCTGTTCTACGACAAACTCGTGATCGACCACACTGCCGGGCTGGACGGCGAGGCCGCGCAGAAGGTGAGCGAGGTGGTCATCGACCTGATCAAGAAGCTGATGCCGGACCTCGAACAGCAACTGCTGGACAAGGGCGGTGCGGCCATCGTGAAAGCCGCGGGCACGAAGGAAATCAAGCTCGAGCTGGATAAGCTGATGAAAGCCGGCGCGCTCCCGAAGTGACGCGCCGAGCGGCCCCGCTCCCCCTTTCCCCCGGTGCCCCATGTTTCGCGCGCTCGTGTGCTGCCTCGCGGTGTCGGTCGCGGTCGCTTCCGCCGACGACAAGAAGCCGGTCGAACCGTTCAACGGCAAAGACCTGACCGGTTGGAAGCTGAAGGACGAGAAGAAGAGCAAGTGGAAGGCGACGTCGCTGAACGTGGAACTGGACGCGAAGAACCCGACGCAGTTCGCGGACCTCACCGGCACCACGAACACCGTGCTGGTGCCCGCGCAACTCGTGAACACCAAGAGCGGCGGGTGCGACATCTTCACCGAAGAGAAGTTCGGCGACCTGCACCTCGAACTGGAGTTCATGGTTCCCAAAGGCTCGAACTCCGGCATCTACCTGATGGGCGAGTACGAGGTGCAAGTGCTGGACAGCTTCGGCAAGGCCGACGACAAGCTGACGCAGGGCGACTTGGGCGCGCTCTACAGCGCCGCGAAGCCGCCGAAGAACGCGAGCAAGAAGCCGGGCGAGTGGCAGAAGTTCGTGATCGACTTCCGAGCGCCGAAGTTCGCCGACGGCAAGAAGGTCGCGAACGCGAAGTTCGTGAAGGTGGTGCTGAACGACGTGGTGCTGCACGAAAACGTGGAGATGAAGGCGCACACGCCCGGGGGGCTGACCGGCAAGGAGGCGGCGACCGGCCCGCTGATGTTCCAAGGCGACCACGGCCCGGTCGCGTTCCGCGGCATCAAGATCGTGCCGAAGTGATTCGTGACGAGCCGGAAGCGCCAGCGACGGCCTTCTCTTTGAGTGAGAAGCACAAAGCCCGTCGCTGACGCTTCCGGCTCGTGAGGCGCGCTAGTCGCGGATGAAGAACACGCCGGCGGTGAGCAGCGCCGCGCCCGCGAGGCCCGCGGGCAGCGGCGTGATCGAGTAGTCGTAGGTGAAATCGAATCGGGCCTGCGACGCCCCGGTGAGCAGGCAGAACCCGCCCCAGAGCAGCCCCGCGCCGCCAACAGCCGCCATCACGATTCCGAGCAAGCGCTTCACGGTCACACCCCCGAAGGGCCGAAGCGGGCGCGCCTCATTTCTTCTCTGGCACACGAACCGGCGCTTGTCACGCGAAGTGCGCGGAATTGCTTGTCGTGGTGCGACGCCCCGCGTCGCATTTCTGCTTTATCGTGGTGCGACGCTCCGCGTCGCATTGTCTGAACCCGTGCGATTCGGAATTGGAGGCGGTGTCGGGCAGGGAAGAACGACGCGGAGCGTCGTGCCACGATAAAGCAACGACGCGGAGCGTCGTCCGACTTGGAATCAGTGCCCCACCTTGTCCGCGCCCGGTAGCGCGGCGTGGAAGTCGGCGGCGATGCGCGCCATGTACTGCGTCAGCAGCTCCTCGATGCGCGCCGCGCTGTCCGCCGCGAGCACGAACCCGATGTGGTGCTTCATGTCGGCCCGGTACACGATCTCCGGGTCGGTGAACGCGCTCGTGTCCGGCTTCTCGTGCCGCGCGAGGCTCATCACCACGCCCGCGTACCGGTTGAACCGCGTCGGCAGCTCGTAGCCGGTCGTGCCGCGACACACTTCCAACTTCGCCCACTCGCTCCACAGGTTGATGCCGGTCGCGTGTTCGACCATGTCGGCGGTGTGCGCGCCGCCCACGCGCGCGCTCGTCTCGATGAAGTACAACTCGCCGTCGGCGTGCGCGCGCATGAACTCGGTGTGCGACGCGCCCCACCCGAGGCCGAAGGCCTTCAGCAGTTTCGCGTTCGCGGCGCGCAGCGCGCCCACTTCGGGCCGGTCGCGCGGCACCGTGCGCGTCGCGTAGATGCCGCCGCCCTGATACACGTCCAGCAGCGGCTTCCGGTAGGCGTTCACCTCCGCGAACTCCACCTCGCCGTTGGCGGTCAGCGAATCGACGTGGTACAGGTCGCCGGGCACCATCCGCTCCACCAAGTGGAACGACTGGTCGTCGCCGAGTTCGTCGACGCGCTTCCACACGTCATCGGCGGTGCGCGCCGTGCGGATGCCGGCGGCGCTGGCCTCGGACCGCGGCTTCACCAGCCACGGCCCCGGCACGCGGGCCAAGAAGTCGCGCACCGCGTCGTGGTTGAACAGCGGGCAGAACTCCGGGACGCGCACGCCCGCGTCGCGGGCCGCCCCGCGCATGGCGAGCTTGTCGCGGAACAGCCGCGCCCGCGACTCGCCGTGCCCGGTGTGCGTGAGCCGGAAGTGCTCGCGCAGGAACGCGCCCACTTCCACGTCGAAGTCGTCCAGCGCGACCACGCGATCGACCGGGCGCGTGCGCATGAGGTACGAGACCGCGTTCACCAGCGCGCGCCGGTCGTGGAAGTTCTGCACCGCGAACACGTCGTCGCACGCGTGCCGCGCCCACGGCTCGTTGAGCGCCGATTCGACCGTGAGCAGGTACACGGTTTGCCCCTCGGCTTTCAGCCGCTCGAGGAACCGGTTCCCTTTGAAGTAACTGGCGAGGCAGAGGAACGTCATTAGCAGCTCGCGGCGCGCGGGGCGTGAGTGCGGAACGAAACAAGTATACCGGCAAACCGGGGCGGGCGCAATGTGGTCGCGCTTGCGAACCGGGCGCGCGCGCGGTAGCGTGGCCCCATGAGCGCCACCCCGCCGGCCGAGCGCACCTACGCCTACGACTTCAAACACGCGGCGAGCCGCGCGTTCGCGTCGCTGGCGCTGTGGCTCGTACTGTTCGGCATCGCGGGCGGCGCGGCGCACGCGCACTACGGCGAGCGCGTCCCGCACCCGCTGGTGGTGCCGGCCTGCGCGGTAGCGCTGGCGTGCGGCGCGTCGCTGCTGCACGCGCGCCGGTTCTGGCCGCGCTTGTTCACGCAGAAGCCGCAACTGGAACTCCGCGCCGCGGGGGTTCGAGCGGCGCAGTTGCGCGGCGAAGAAATCGCGTGGCCCGCGGTGAGCGCGATTCGCGGATCGGAGGCCGAGGGCACCCGCGAGTACGCGTACCTCACACTGGTGCTGCACGGCGGGCGCGAGGTGGTGCTCGACGTGTACGGCTTCACGGCCCCGCTCGAAGAGATCGTGAAAGAGGCGACCCGCATCTGGGTCGCGGGCCTGAAGGCAAAGCGCTGATGGAACCGCTCGTCCCCATTGACGCCGCCGCCGCGGTCGGGTCGCTGCTCGGCCTAGCGGTCGGCGACGCGCTCGGGCTGCCGCGCGAAAATATGTCCGCGCGGCGCGGCGAACGGCTGTTCCCGCACCTCGATCGGCACCAGTTCTTCTTCCGCCGCGGGCTGTTTTCGGACGACACCGAGCACGCGTGCTTCGTCGGGCAGGCGCTGCTCACCTCCGGCGGCGCCCTCGATCGGTTCCGGCGCGACCTCGCGCGCCGGCTGCGCTGGTGGGCGCTCGGGTTGCCCGCCGGTACCGGTCGCGCCACGATCAAAGCGTGCGCGAAGCTGTGGCTCGGTTGGTCGCCGGAGCGCAGCGGCGTGTGGTCGGCCGGGAACGGCCCGGCGATGCGCGCCCCGCTGCTCGGTGTGTGCCTCGGCTCCGACCGCGAGCGGCTGCGCGCGTTCGTTCGCGCTTCAACGCGCATCACGCACACCGACCCGAAGGCCGAGTGCGGCGCGCTCGCGGTTGCGTGGGCCGCCCATCGCTTCGCACAGACGCGCGCCGGCGCGGCCGTCGGTGCGTCCGAACTGGTAGCCGAAATCGGCGAACTGATCGGTGCGGAACCGGCCGCGGCGAAATTGCTCGACTCGCTCGCGCAGATCGTCCCGAACCTCGAAGCCGGGCGCACCCCAGAAGAGTTCTGCGCGGCACTCGGCCTGAAGCGCGGCGCGACCGGGTACATCTACCACACGGTTCCGGTCGCGCTGTTCGCGGCGCTACGGTACCCGAACGACTTCCGCGCCGCGATCCAAGCCGCGATCCGCTGCGGGGGCGACGCGGACACTACCGCGGCCGTGACCGGCGGCGTCCTCGGCGCACGACTCGGAAAGGCCGGCATCCCGGTCGCGTGGGTGGACTGCGTGATCGATTGGCCGCGTTCGGCGCGGTGGGTGGAGGCGCTCGGGGCGCGCGTCGGGGCCGGTGCGTGGCTCGCGGAACCGCAGCGCGCGGTGCCGTTGGCGGTGTGGGCGCTGCCGTTCCGCAACGCGGCGTTCTTCGTGTGGGTGCTGGCGCACGTCGCGCGCCGGCTGTTTCCGCCGTACTGAGCGCCGGTACCGCGCAATTTGTGCGCGCCGGTAACGAATCCCGACATAGCCGCCGCGGGCGCGATATTCACTTGCGAAACGCACTCGCGGCGCGCACGATACCACTACCGCACGTCACCTACCGGGAGCCAGTCATGGGTCTGTTGGATTGGGCAAAAGGCCAGTTCATCGACATTATCGAGTGGACCGAGCCGAGCCAGAACGAAATCCTCGCGCACCGGTTCACCCGGCACAAGAACGAGATCAAGAACGGGGCGAAACTCGTCGTGCGCGAGGGGCAAGCCGCGTGCTTCGTGAAAGAGGGGCAACTCGCCGACGTGAAGCTGCCCGGCATGTACACGCTCGACACCAAGAACATGCCGATTCTGTCCACCATTCTCGGGTGGAAGTACGGGTTCGAGTCGCCCTTCAAGTGCGAGGTGTACTTCATCTCCACGCGCCAGTGGACCAACCAGAAGTGGGGCACGCAGAACCCGGTGATGTACCGCGACCCGGAGTTCGGCCCGGTGCGCCTGCGCGCGTTCGGGAACTTCGCGTTCAAGGTCACCGACCCGGGCACGTTCCTCAAGGAACTGGTCGCCACCGACCCGTCGTTCGAACTGTACGAGATTTCCGCGCAGTTCCGCAACGTGGTGGTGTCGCGGTTCATCGACTCCATCGGGTCGTCGAAAATTCCGATGCTCGACCTCGCGGGGAACTACGAGAAAGTCGGGAAGGTGGCGCTCGAGCGCATCGCGCCGGAAATGGCGAAGATGGGCGTGTCGCTCACGCAGTTCTTCGTGGAAAACGTGTCGCTGCCGCCGGAAGTGGAAGCGGCGCTGGACAAGCGGTCGCAAATGGCGGTGCTCGGGAACCTCGACCAGTACGCGAAGTTCCAAACGGCCGAGTCCATTCCCACCGCGGCGGCGAACCCGGGCGGGCTGGCGGGCTTGGGCGCGCAACTCGGCGCGGGCGTCGCCATCGGCGGGCAGATGGGCGGCGCGTTCGCGGGGGCCGCGGGCGCGAGTGGCGTGGTCACGCCGGGCAACACGGTGGCGCCGATGGCCGGGGCCGGCGCGCCGCCGCCGCTGCCGGTCGCGGTCGCTTTCCACGCGGCGATCGACGGCGCGTCGGCCGGGCCGTTCGACATGAACGCGCTCGCGGCGCACGTCCGCAGCGGCAAGCTCACGCGGAGCACACTGGTGTGGAAGAACGGCATGGCGGGCTGGGCCGCGGCCGAAACCGTGCCCGAACTGCAACCGCTGTTCGGGAGCGCGCCGCCGCCGCTGCCGATGTGAGAAGTCGTCAGTGGTCAGTTGTCAGTAGCCAGTCGGTGGGCGCGCGATTCGTCGCGCGCCTGCCGCTTGGCACGGGCGCTGACCGCTTCATTTCCAACAA
>JALHNS010000288.1 GCA_022843445.1 Gemmata sp. | reverse complement strand
GGGGCGACGCTTGGCCAGGCCCCGGCCGCCGGACGGGGCGCGCGCCGTGCTGCCCCCCCCCCCGCGGGTGGGGGCTGTGCGGCCGCCCCCGCCGCCCGCGCCCCCGCTGCCGAAGTCGATCAGCGAGAAGGCTCCATTGGAGGATCGATCAATGCCGCAGGGAATCACTGCCGCTGCTGCCATCGACAGCCGCCCGCCACAGATCGGCGAGTGCCTGTTTCGCGCGTCGCTTGCCGTTGAGCCGAAGACCAAGTGCCGGCCGCGATTTGGGAAGGGGCAGGTGTACACGCCCGGCCGGACTCGGGCTGCTGAGCGATCGATCGCCATCCTTCTCCGGGCCGCTGGTGCCAAGGCCAACTGTTACGACGACCTTCGCGTGAGTCTGGTCTTTCGCACGCTGACCCATCAGCGCCGAGACATTGACAACCTCGTGAAGCTGTTTCTTGACGCTGCCAACGGCGTGCTGTGGCACGACGACGTTCAGGTCACGGCGCTTGATGTGCGACTGTATCGCGGCGCTACGAGCGCCGGCATCGATGTGAGCGTGTACGCCGACGCGGTTCGGATTCGGACGTGTGTGGCGTGCGGCCGGCAGTTGGCCCCAAAGCAATCTCGGCTCGGGCGTGGCTGTTGTAGCAACGCGTGTTGGGGCAGCTTGCAGCGGAGCCATCGGGCCAACGGGCGTCGCGGCAACGGGGTGTGCGAGGGCTGCAAAGTGCCACTAAAAGACAAGCGATCCACGTGGTGCCGGGCCTGCTGGAAGCTGGGGCACGGAATAGGCGCATAAGTGGCTCGCGGACCTCGGCGCGTGCGGGCTGCCGGCGCACCTGTGGACGCCGGAGGACTGGGACCAAATCGAAGCGACCCTCAAGGGAGAGTGATTGTGGCGAAGGCCAAGAGCAAGCCGGCGGGCCCGCCGGCCGGGAGTGCGGACGTCCGCACCCCGGAGAGCGATCCGGGCGCGAACATGATCGGCCAAGTGCGGCTGTCGGAGATCCGCCCGTCGCCGCTGAACCCGCGGAAGACGTTCGCGGACGAGAGCGTCGCCGCGCTCGCGGACAGCATCGCGCAGCATGGGTTGTTGCAGCCGCTCGTGGTGCGGCCGATGGGCGCCGGCAAGCCGGCTGCGTTCGACGGGCGCGCGTGGAAGAACCTGTCGCACTTCGAGCTGCTCGCGGGCGAGCGCCGGTTCCGCGCGCTGACGCTGCTCGCGGAGAGCGACCGGTTGCCGAGCGACCGCGTGCCGGTGACGGTGCGCTGGCTGAGCGACGCCGAGGCGCTGTCCCTCATGATCGTCGAGAACGAACAGCGGGAAGACGTGCGGCCGTCGGAGCAGGCCGCAGGGTACGCCCGGCTGCTCGCCGAATCCGGCAGTGTCGAGCACGTGGCGAAAACGGTCTCGCAGACCGTCGCGTTCGTGCGGCAGATGATTCGGCTTACCAAGCTGCCGCCGTGGGCGCTGGTGGCGGTCGATGCCGGCGAGCTGAAGCGAGAGACGGCGGCGCTCGTGGCTCGCGTGCCGGGCGAGCGCTCGCGGGCACTGGCCGCGGCGTGCGTGCTTCAGGGCCAGCACAACCCCGAATGGCTCGTCGGCACGCCGGAACACCCGGACCTCACCGGGGACAACCTGAACCCGCTCACGTTCCGCGAGACGAAGGAACTGATCCGCACGCACTTCCAAGTCGAACTGAAGGGCGCGCCGTTCGACCGCAAGGCGCTGTACGTGCTGCCGGGCTGTGAGCCGGGCCACGAGCGGAGCATGCCGCCGTGCGAGGTGTGCCCGTCGCGGGCCGGCAACGACCCGGAGGCGACGGCCGAGGGTGTGCGGGGCGACGTGTGCCTCGATCCCGAGTGCTACCGCGAGAAGTGCGAGGCGCATCGGGAGAAGGAGCGGGTGAAGTTCCGCCGCAAGTACAAGCTGGCCGACGGCGTGGACGTGAACCCGGACGGCGCGCAACTCTCGTTCGACCGCAAGACGCCGGTGCGCGGCTGGCTCGACTGGAACGGCCCGGTACGCGAATCGGAATTGAACGCCGACGGCGGGTTCGGCGAGAAGAAGTTCGAAGGCATGAAGGTGAGCGAGCTGCTGCTCCAGTGCCCCATCGTGAGCGGGTGCGTGCCGCGGCTCGTGTTCGACCACCGCGACAAGCCCGTGCACCTTGTGAAGACGAGCGAAGCGCTGAAGACGCTGCGCGCCGCCGGGATGCTGAAGGAAGTCGAGAAGCCGAAGGGCAAGGCCGCGGCGAAGGGCGCGGACGCGGACCTGAATCGCATCGAGCCGGTGCCGCTGGTGAAGTACCGCGTCACGCTGAACGACTCGCTTATCGCGGCGCTCCGCACGCTCGCCGCGGAGTTCGAAGCGCCGGCCGACCGCGATCCGGCCGACTGGTACGTGCGGGAAATGGCGATCCACACAGTCAGCAAGGCAGTCGCTGACATCGCCACCAGCGCCAATATCAGTTGCGTTCGCGTCGAGGAGCCGAAGGCCGAGCCGCCGGCGTCCGCTCCCGCTCCCGAAGAGGGCGCGCGTCTGCTCGACGTGCCCGACTTCCCGTGGGTTGCCCGCGACCACCTGTGGATCGCACACCGCGTAGACCGCGTCGAGCAGATCACGGCGAAGCTCGCGGAGATCAAGGCCGAGCGCGGCCGACAGAACGCGACGGTCTACGACGCGCTGAAGGCGTTCGGCCTGACGCCGGACACTGAACTGTACCCCGCCGGCGACGCGCTGATGGATCACCTCGATCCGATCACGATGCCGCTCGACGAACCCAAGCCCGCGAAGAAAGCGAAGGTGGCGAAGTGAAGTACCCCGTGATGATCCGGCCCGAGTTCGTCGCGACGGACGCGCTCGAGCTAATCAGCGTGCTCGAGCCGAGCGACATCGAGCAGATCGCTCGCGCCGGCACCGCGCTCAGCGTGTTCGCGGGCATCGGCCGCGCGCTGTTCACCGCACGCGAAGCGGCGCCCGCAGCGCCCGCGGCACCCCGCCCGCGACGGTAATCGATTACCGATCGACCGCCGCGGCCGAACCGGAAGCGGCCGAAGTGGCGGAAATCCCAGCGGAACAGTCGGAGCCGAATTCCGCGCCCGAGCCGAGCGCGATCGGTAATCGATTACCGACGGCCGAGCGCACCACCGGTGCGGCCGAAGAGAACCGGCGGCGCATCGCGAAGCTGCTGATCGAACGCGGGCCGATGCGGGCCGGCGAGATTGCCCCTGCCGTTGGCCTGAGCGACGCGCTCGTGGCCTACTACTTGAAGCGGCCCGACTGGTACCAGAAGACCGATCCGAGCAACCGCCTGTCGCCGTGGACCGTGACCGCCGAGGCCCGCGCGGCCGTGGGTGCGAATGCCGAGCCGGTGATCGCGCCCGCGCCCGCAACCGCGCCAACCCCGGCGGCAGCGACGCCCGAGCAACCCGAGGTCGATCCCGACGATCCGAAGGTGATCGCGCGGGAGCAGGTACTCGTCATCGCGCGTGCGATCAGCGAAGCGAACGCCAAGCTCACCCGCGAGCAGATCGTCGCCGCTACGGGTCTCGACGAAGCGATCGTGAAGAACCGGCTGCGCAACGGCGGGCCGAACGCCAGCCTTCCCGCGTTCACCTACTTCAGCCGCACCGAGCAGCCGCACAACGAGGGCGTGCACGTGCTGTGGGGCCTGACACACAACGGGGCGGCGCTGGTGCGGGAGGCCGAGCGAAACCCTCAGCGGCCGTCGGGGGCCTGATCGAACCCGCGACGGAGAAGAAGCACGGCGCGAACCCGTGGCGCATCTGCCGGCACTGCAAACAGTCGCAGGTGAACCGGCCGCGGGGCCTGTGCTGGAGCTGCTACTACACGCCGGGCGTGAAGGAGCAGTACCCGAGCACCAGCAAGTACGCCGTGCGGGGCGTGGGCAACGGGATGAACTGCACGGCCCAACCGCCCGAGCCGACGGCGGTACCGCCCGGGCCGGACAAGGTGGCGATCCTCGCGGAGCGGGCGGCCCGCGGCGAACAACTGTTCCACGAAGGGGACGCGATCGTATGACCAGCGACATTCGCGCCATGCTCGCCGCGTGCCTCGAACAGCCCGCGGCCGACGACACGCGGCTCGTGCTGGCCGACGCGATGCGCGAGAGCGGCGACGAGACCCTCGAGCGCTTCGGCCGCTTCCTCTGGGCCGGCGTCACGCTTGCGCGGTACCGCGGCCACGAGCCGGCCGAGGAGGGCTGGTTCTTCGACGCGATCCAGACTCGCGACGAGACCGCGAAGGGCGTGTGCGAGTGGGTGGCCGCGGGCCTCGGCTGGAGCGACTGGCCGTGCGGTTGGGACACCGACGCCGAGTTCCCGGACCGCGTGACGTACTCGCTGATCCCGCAGCGCAACGGCCGCGGCCCGGCCCGCTCGCGGTACGCGGACCAACACCGCCGGCAGCTCGTGTTCGAGCGCGGCATGCTGCACACGATCCGGCTGCCGTACGCCGAGCTGCTCGAGCACGCCGAGAGCGCGCTGCACGGCTGGCCGGTGCTCCGGTTCGAACCGCTCGACGTGCCGGGCGTGTCGATCCAGTTCGCGCGGGTGGTAGACCGCACAGAAGGGCGCGACGACTTGTGGGGCTGGTGCGTGGTCGCCGTGCTGCGAATCAAAGAGCGACGGGTGATGCAAAACGGCGTGCCGGTGAAGATCGACGCGCACCACATCTCGACGCCGATCTTCGACCTAGAGCAGCACGAGGTGATGGACACCGACCGCAACGCACTGGTGCGCCGCGTGCGCAGGGCGATGGGGTGGCAGGTGATCCGGCTCCGCGGGATGGCCGTCAACGAGTGGCCGCGGAGCGCGACCGCGGACATCTACGAAGGGTTCGAGGAACTGCGCCCGGAGGAACAGGCGTGACCACCTGCACCACACGCGCCGCCGAGTGCCCGGAGTTCGTTGCGTTCCGCAAGCACATTACTGACCTGCCCTTCGACTTCGGGGCGCGCCTGGTGTTCGCGGACTGGCTACAGGACCGCGACGACCCGCGCGCCGAAGGATGGCGGTTTACGGCACGGCGCGAACTGGTGCCAATCTTCAGCCGCGAGTACGGCACCTACGAATGGATGAGCACCGAAACGGGCGCGTCACACAAAGGCTTGCTCCGCGGGCGTCTGTGGCGCGCGGTGCACGCGGCCCCGCCGTTTTTCGGGCAGCCTCGCAGCACCATGTCGGAGAGCATGATGAACTTTATCGCGCGGCGACGGGATTACTTCGACCTCGCGGCGAACCGCGTCGGTCTGTTCGACGCGCTCGACGCCGTGGCGGTGGCATACGCCGGCATTGACGAACGCTTCCGGGGGCTTCTGTGATGCGACTGCGACCGTATCCGTGCCCGGTGTGCGACGCGCCCGAGACGCACGGACACACCGACAGCGAAGAGGGCCGGTCGCTCGAATCCACGAGCGAGTGCCGCGCGTGCGGGCTGTACTTCCACGAGTTTTCTTACGGCCACACACAAGAGCGCATTGGCTGGTTCTGGCTTACAGGCTCGTGGAACGACCCGCCGGGAGACGAGGCGGAACGAAAAGAACTTGCGCGCGAAACGCTCGCCGAGATTCGCGCGGCCTACCGGCACCCGGAGTTTGCGGGCGTCCGCAAGGCGCCGCGGGGCGTGCTCGCCGAATGGATGGCCGAACACGGGCACGAGAAGCAAGCCGCGGCGCTGATGAACTGCGTGCCCGAAATCCTTTACCTGCCAGTGAGCTAACCACATCGCACAACCCGCACATCCGCACGCGCGCATTTCGTCACCGGCCCCTAAGAGGGGTAATGGGAATCACTTCTAGTTCCACCCCCTTAAGGGCTGTCAGCCCCCTACCTCTCTCTCAATTACAATTTCTCTCTCTCTCTTATTCACAGAGAGAGAATCAGAGAGAGTGTGTGTGGTAGGGTGGGGCCATGTCGAAGAGCCAAAACCCTAGCAAACCGACGGCTAGAAAAGGGGGCCGGAAGCCGATCCTGTCCGTGCCCCTCGTGGCCGCTGCGCTGGTGCGCGAGCGCGGCAACGTCGCGGCCGTCGCGCGCGAGTTCAAGGTTGCGCGCAGTAGCGTGGCCGAACTGATCGAGGCGCACGCGGACCTGCGGCGCGTGGTGCGCGACGCGCGCGAGGCGATGAAGGACGAGGCCGAGGATTCGCTCTGCAAGGCCGTGCGCAAGGGCGAGGCGTGGGCCGTGTGCTTCTTCCTCAAGACGCAAGCGAAGGACCGCGGCTACATCGAGCGTCAGGAGATCGAGCAGAGCGAACCGGTCCAGTTGCACATCGTGAAGAAGGTGGTGCGTGTCGCAGATCGAGACGCGGGAGATCCGCCTTCACCCGGCGCAAAATGAGTTCACCGAGTCGCCGGCGCTCTTTCGCGGGTTCGTGGGCGGGCGCGGCTCGGGCAAGAGCTGGGCCGGGGCGTTCGACCTGTTGTGCCGCGCCCGCGACCAGCGCACGTACCTCGTGGCGTCGCCCACGGGCGTGCTGATGGAAGACACCACTTTCCCCACGTTCACGGCGATCGCCAAGCACCTCGGCATGTGGAAGCGGGTGAAGCTCACCCCGTACCCGAACGTGACGCTCACCACGGGCGAGACGATCCGGTTTCGCACGGCCGAGGATCCCGAGCGGATGCGCGGCCCGAACCTGTCCGGCGTGTGGCTCGACGAGGCCTCGCTCATGTGCGAGGACGCGTACACCGTCGCCATTGGGTGCTTGCGCGAGGCCGGCGAGCAGGGCTGGCTCTCGGCCACGTTCACCCCGAAGGGGCCGCACCACTGGACGTTCGACGTGTTCGGGAAGAACCGACCGGACACGGCTCTGTTCCGCGCCCGCACCGGCGAGAACCCGTTCAACCCGCGCGACTTCGAAGCGACACTCGCGCGCCAGTACGGCCCCGGGTTCGCGCGTCAGGAGCTGGGCGGCGAGTTCGTCGAGACCGAGGGCGCGGAGTGGCCGGCGGCGTGGTTCGGCGAGCACCTGTGGTTCCGCGACTGGCCGCACCCCGACGACATCACCCTGCGCGTGATGGGCCTCGACCCGTCGAAGGGGCGCGGCGAGAACGGCGACTTCAGCGCGTTCGTGAACGCGGCCCGCGACACGCGCGGGATCATCTGGCTCGAAGCGGACATGGACAACCGCCGGCCCACGACGCAGATCGTGACCGACGCCATCGCGCTCGCGGCCCGGTTCGAGATCGAGACGGGCGGGCCGCTCGACGGCCTCGGCTGCGAGAGCGACCAGTTCCAAGAGCTGCTCGCCACCGAGCTGATCGAGCAGTCGCGCCGCCGCGGCATTCAGCTCCCGGTGTACAAGCTCACCACCAAGGGCAAGCCGAAGGAGGAGCGGATCCGCCGGCTGACGCCGTACCTCTCGGCCGGCACGTTCCGGTTCCGCGACACGCCGTCCACGCGGCTGCTCGTCGCGCAGCTCCAGCAGTTCCCGGTCGGCTCCCACGACGACGGCCCGGACGCCCTCGAGTACGCCATGCGGCTCGCGGTCCACGTCTGGAACGCCCGACAGGCCAAGCGCACCCAAGCGACCCGGCCCGCCCGCCGCGGCTAACCTCGGGGCATGTCCACCGCGACCCCGGCCAGTGCGGACGTCCGCACTCCCCCCACCGACCGCGCCGCCGACCTCGAGCGCCAGCTCACCGAGGCCCGCACCGAGGCCCGGCTGCTGCGCGCCAAGTCGGCCCTGCGCCGCCTGAAGGAATCGGCCGCACTCGACTACGACTGGTACGGCCCGTGGTCCGAGGTGCAGCGCCAGCGCGACGGCGACCGCGCGTGGGTGCCGGTCAACGGGACGCACGCGCGCCGGCACGGCCACTACTTCCCGTTCTTCCAGAACGAAACGCAGCTCGCCACCCTGCGCGACCTGTCCCGCGTCGTCGTGGGCACGAACAACCACGCGTCGGGCATGCTGAACGGGCTTACATCGTTCGTGATCGGAACCGGGTTCAAGCTGAAGGTGACGCCGACCAACGGCGACAAGAAGCTCGCGCAGAGGGTGACCGACTGGTTCGACGACTGGGCCGCGGCGAACTACTGGGACGAGTTCCAGCAGGAGGCGTTCAGCCGTCACCGCGAAGACGGTGACGCGATCATCCGCCTGTTCCCCGACGACGGCTGCCTCAAGCTGCGGCACGTCTGGGCCGAGCAGCTCACTCAGCCGCCGGGCACCACGGTTGAGGAGTACGGCTACGGCGTGCGGATGCCCAAGGATGACGAGGCCGCGCCCGAGCCGGAGGCGTACTGGCTCGCGGACCTCGACAACCCGGCCGTGGGCGAAGAGGTGCCGGCGTGCGACGTGGTGCACCTCAAGGCGAACACGCGGACCGGGGTGAAGCGCGGGCTGCCCGACTTCAGCTTCGGCACCAAGGACGCCCTCGACTCGGCCGGGCGACTGACCCGCAACCTCGGCGAAGGGGCCGCGATCCGCGAGGCGATCGCGTTCATGCGCCAGCACGGGGCGGCGAGCGAAGCGGACGTGCAAGCGTTCGTCGCGGCCGACGCCGACTTCCGGGAGCGCGAGCCGACCCGCGAATCGTACCGGCCGGTCAACGTGTGGGCCCCGGGCACGGTGGTGGATTTCCCCGAGGGCATGGAGCACGCCGGCGCGCCGAACAACCCCGGGACCACGGCACACACCGCCGTCGTGCAGGTGCTGCTGCGATCCGCCGGCGTGCGCTGGAACGCGCCCGAGTGGCTCATCAGCGGCGACGCCAGCAACATGGGCGCGTACACGTCCAGCCTCGTGGCGGAGTCGCCGTTCGTGCGCAGCGTGTACCGCGCGCAGGGCTACTACCGCACGCGGTTCGAGCGCATCGTACGCAAGGCGCTGGCGCTCGCGGTCGCGTCCGGCTACCTGCCCGGCGACGCGCTGACCGCGTGCAAAGTGGAGCTCGTGCCGCCGTCGCCCGAAGTGCGGAACAAGCTCGAGGAAGTGCAGCGCGCGCAAATCGAGATCAACCTCGGCACCGACAGCCGACAGCGCGTTGCCGAAGAGCAGGGGCGCGACTGGGAGAAGGTGGCGAAGGAGAACCAAGAGTACCAAGATCAGTTCGGCTCGCCGGGTGGGGAGTTGCCGCTCGACGGCGATCCCGGCGGCGCGGGCGGAGGTGCGGACGTCCGCACTCCCCCGGACCAGCCCCCGGGCCAGCCGCCCGACGGCCCGACGGCACTCGACGGCACGCCGCTCCCGGAGTCCGACGCCGGCGCTACCGGCACGCACCGCG
>JALHNS010000287.1 GCA_022843445.1 Gemmata sp. | reverse complement strand
GGTACTTCTCTGGAATCACCTGCAGTCCAGTCGTCCGCCCGCTGGCGGCGCTGATCCGCTCGCGGGATGCAATGTCGTCGATCTGCAAGTGTATGGCACGATCGTCGGCACGCGCGCCCATTACCGGACCGACGAGACGCTCGTGCGCGGCGCGGCCCCGAGCGCCGCCCCGAGTGCCGGTTCGCAACCGCTGGTCAGCAGCGGGGCGGCCGGGTTCGCCGAAGAGACGCGCAAGCTGCTCCGCCGGCGGTTGCTGCTGACGCACAGCGCGCTGGGCGGCGTCACGCTGGTCGTGACCGCGCTCGGGCTGTGCGGCGTACCGCCCATCCCGGCGGAATTCGGCCTCGGGCGCTGGGTGGTCGGGCTGCCGCTGCTGGTCGCGGCGCAGAACGCGGTGGGGCTGTACTTCCTGCTGAAGCACCCGGGGGCGGCGCTCGGCGCGCTGCGCGCGGTGGAAGCGGCGCAGTTCGGCGGCGTCGCGCTCACCGGTGCGATCGCGCGGTTCGTGGTGCTCACCGCGCCCCCCCAAGAATCCCCGGACCCGCGGTTTCACGACCTGAGTTACCGGTTCGCGGCCGTGCTCACCGGGTTTCCGATGATGTTCGCCGTGCTGTTCTACGGCGTGTTCATCCCGAACACGCGCCGGCGCTCGCTCAACGGCTCGCTGCTGCTCGCGGCGATCCCGATCACCGCGACCGCGCTCGCCGCGGCGCTCAATACCGAACTCGACGGCGAGTTGATCGAAATCCTACCGGCCACCGTCCTCCCCCTGTCGATGTGCGTGATCGTCGCGGTGTTCTGCGCGGCCCGCGCGAACGAGCTGCAGCGCCAAGCCTACGACGCGCTGCGCGAGGCGAAGGAACTCGGTTCGTACGTGCTGGTGCGCAAGCTCGGCGAGGGCGGCATGGGCGAAGTGTGGCTGGCCGAACACCGGCTGCTGAAGCGCCCGTGCGCGATGAAGTTCGTGCGCGCGGAACTGGCCGCGGAACCGGCGACCGCGGCGCGGTTCGAGCGCGAGGTGCGCGCGGTTACCGCCCTCACGCACTTCAACACGGTGCGCATCTACGACTACGGCCGCGACGACGACGGGAGCTTCTACTATGTGATGGAGTACCTCGAAGGCCCGACGCTCGACCGCTTGGTGCGGGACCGCGGCCCGCTCGCCCCGGGCCGCGCCGTGTACCTCGTGCGCCAACTGTGCGGCGCGCTCGCCGAAGCGCACGCCGCGGGCATGGTGCACCGCGACCTGAAGCCGAACAACGTAATCGTCGCGGCGCTCGGCGGGCAGCGCGACGTGGCGAAGTTACTCGACTTCGGCTTGGTGCAGGACCACACCGACGCGCCGAACGACGACCGCATCACGCGCGCCGGCACCGTGCTCGGTACGCCCGCGTACATGTGCCCCGAACAGGCCGCGGGCGAGCGCGTGGACCGCCGCGGCGACGTGTACAGCCTCGGCGCGCTCGCGTTCTTCGCGCTCACCGGGCGCCCGCCGTTCGAGGGCACTACGGCCGCGAAGCTGATGAGCGCGCACCTCACGCAACCGGCCCCGGACCCGCGCGCCGTTCGCGCCGACGTGCCCGCCGACCTCGCCGCGGTGCTGTTGAAGTGCATGGCGAAGGACCCGAAGGAGCGGTTCCAGAGCGTCGCCGAATTGGACGCCGCGCTCGCCGCGTGCGCGTGCGCCGCCGAGTGGGGCGCGACCGCCGCGACCGAGTGGTGGAGCGAACCGCCCGGTCCGAACGACGGCGGCGAGAAGACCGACCCCGAACGCACCACCCAATGGCGGAAATGACCCACTTCTTGGCCCTCGAAACGAGTTGCGACGAAACCGCCGCCGCCGTGTTCACCGACGACCTGCGCGTGCTCTCTAACGTGGTCGCGTCGCAGACCGACCTGCACGCGCGGTTCGGCGGCGTGGTGCCGGAAATCGCGTCGCGCGCGCACCTGCGCAACCTGCTGCCGGTGGTCGACGAAGCCCTGTCGCGGGCGGGCGTGTCGCTCGCACAAATCGGCTGCGTCGCGGTTCACAACACGCCGGGCCTCGTGGGGGCGCTCTTGGTCGGCGTGAGCGCCGCGAAGGCGCTCGCGCTCGCGCTGGGCGTGCCGCTGGTGGGCGTGAACCACGTCGCCAGTCACGTGTTCGCGTGCCGGCTCGCCGCGGGCCGCGACATCTTCCCGTGCGTGGGCCTCGTGGTGAGCGGCGGGCACACGTCGCTGTTCAAGTGCGACAGCGCGCTGTCACTGGAACTGCTCGGCGGCACGCGGGACGACGCCGCGGGCGAAGCGTTCGACAAGGTCGCGGCGGTGCTCGGTCTCGGCTTCCCCGGCGGGCCGGCCGTGGAGCGCGAGGCGCAAAGCGGGAACCCGAAGGCGTTCGACTTCCCGCGCGCGTTCTCCGACGACGGGCGCTTGGAGTTCAGCTTCAGCGGCGTGAAAACGGCCGTCATGTACGCGTGCCACGGGCAGGACGTGAAGCGCGCCGCGCCCCCGGGGCCGGGGCAGAAGCGCGCCGATCTGGCCGCGAGCTTTCAGGCCGCGGTGGTGGACGTGCTCGCGCTGAAGTGCAAGCAGGCGCTGCGCAAAACCGGGTCGAAGCGGCTCGCGGTGGGCGGCGGCGTGAGTGCCAACAAGCCGCTGCGTGCGGCGCTCGCGACGATGTGCGAAAAGGAAGGCGCGGAGCTGTTCATCCCGCCGCTGAACCTCTGCACCGACAACGCCGCGATGGCGGCGCTAGCGGTGGAAAAGTGGAGGCGCGGCGAGTTCGCCCCGCCGGAACTGGACGCCGAACCGAACTTCGCGTGAGCGGCGCGCGGGCGGCGCGAGTCCGCGCTCAGTACTTCGCCAACTCCGTGCCCTTCAGCCCGAGCGCGTCGATCACCTGTTTCGCGCCGTCGCTCATGAATTTCAGTTCGCTGTTCACCGCGACGAGTTGCCAGCCCTCCGCGATCCGGGCCTTCGCGTCTTCGATGCTGAACGTGTGGATGCCGGCCGCGATGCCGATCCGCTTGCACCCCGCGAGGATGTCCGCGAGCGCCTGCCGGAACGCGTCGGCACTCGGCGGCTTCCCGGTCGCGTCGCGCATGCTAGCCGCGAGGTCGTTCGGCCCCACGTAGATCGCATCGGCCCCGGTGCCGCCGTACACCGCGTCGAAGTTGCGCACCGCGTCGATGTGTTCGCACTGCAGCACGATCAGGATTTCGTCGTCGGCCTTCGCGTAATACTCTGGGGGCGTCGCGCCGAAATTGAGCGCGTGAACGCTGCCGCCCACGCTCCGCGTGCCGCGCGGCGGGTACAGGCACGCGCTCACCGCGTCGCGGGCCTCTTGGGGCGTCGTCACCATCGGCACCACTACACCGTAGCCGCCGTTGTCGAGCACGCGCTTGATGTGGTCGTGCTTGTTGGCGGGCACGCGCGCGAGCGGAACGCACCCGGCGTCCGCGATACTCGCGATCATGTTCGTGACGGTTTCCATGCCGACTAGCGAGTGCTCGATATCGATGGTGAGCCAATCGAACCCGGCGCGGGCGAGGAACCGGGCCGCCGTGACGCTGCCCAGAGAGAGCCAAGTGCCGACGCTCGGCTTGCCGGCCTTCAGCAGCCGCTTCACAGTGTTGGTGCGCATGGGGTGATTCGCGGCCCAAGGGTTGTAGTTACCCTTGTTGTATTGGGAGCGGCCTACCCGAAGAACTCGGCGTTCGCGCGCAGGAACAGCGCGTACGCGGCGTAGAACACCGCGACCGCCACCAGCACCGCCGCCACTTCAGCCGACAGCGCGCGACCCGCGAACCCACCCAGCATCAGCCCGACCGCGCCAACCAACTTGGTGAGGTTCAAACGGAAAGTCCAATCGCGGGCGTAGTCGCTCAGGCGCAACAGGTAGTACGCCAGCGGCAGTTCGATGAGCTGCAATATGCCCGCGATCCCCATCGCGGACATGCGCTGGCCCGGCGGGGCCTTGATCGCGGCCCACACGAACCAGCCGACCGACACCAGCACCGACACCAGCGTGAACGCGAGCAACACCGACCAGCGACGCGCGGACATGGCGCACCTCGTGCGGACGACCCGTTACACTTCAGTTCGCCCGCTCACGTCGGCTTCTTCAGTTCCAAAAGCGCTTGCGCCTCTTTCCACACTTCCCCGTATGCCTCCTTGTCGAACGGCGGGCAGCCGGCCGGGAACTGCCCCAGCGGGTGCTGCTTGCTCCGCATCAAGGCCGTGCAGTAGCTGAACGTGCGACACACCCGCTTGCGGTCCAGCTTGCCGTTGTCCAGAAGTTGGCGCACCCAGTCCGGTTGCGAGAGCGTCGCGCGGCCCACGCCCACGATACTCACGCGCCCGTCGCGCAGGTTCGCCGCTGCCGCTTGCGGCAAGAACTCCTGCAGGTAGCTGTACCCGGTGCCGACCAGCGCCAAGTCGGGGAACGCGCGCTGAATCTGTTCGGTCGCGCGGAAGTGGCGGTCCACGCCGGTGAGCGGGTGTTCGGGCGACTCGTAGCCGTCCGGCGGCGGGTACTCGAACGGCCGGCCGTAGTGCGGTTGTGCGTACGGGTTGCCCATCGTCGCGTTCACGAGCGTTACGCCCAGCGCCCGCATCTCGCCGATCCACCGAATCGGCTCCGTCAGATCGACCGCGAACGGGTCCGTTTCCGACATGCCCCAGCCGTTTACGAGGGGCAGCTTGTGCGCGTCCGGTGCGCCGTTGTCGTTCGCGCCCTTGTGGAACGGGATGCCGTCGAAGATGTTCAGGCGCGTCGCAATCACGATGTGCGAAGGCACCGCGGCGCGCACCGCTTGGATGGCTTCGCGCATGAACCGCGTGCGGTTCTCGTAGCTGCCCCCGTAGGGGCCGGGCCGGTTGCGCGCGCCGAGCAGTTCGTTCGCCAAGTACCGGTGGCACTGCTTCATGTCGATGAAGTCGAAGCCCACTTCCACCGCGAGCCGCGCGGCGCGCGCGTAGTCGTCCACGAGGCGCTTCAGTTCGTCGTCGGTGATTAGTGGGTAGTCGGCTGTCACCTTCGCGCCGGTCTGTTTGTTGGCGACCGTGCGCGGGTCCAGAATGGGGTCGTGCGTGGCGATGATGGGCCGCGGGTGGCTGTAGCGGCCGGAGTGCGTGAGCTGCAAGCCGAACAGCAGGTCCGCGTCGGTGCCGTTGGCGGCGCGGTGCGCCGTGCGGCAGTCGCTCACGATGCGCGCGAACGCGGGCTTCGTGCTCTCGTTTAGGGTGATCTGTCGCGGGGTCGCCCGGCTCTCGTTCGTGACGGCGCAGGCTTCGCCCCAGAGCAGTTTCGCGCCGCCCGCGCCGAACCGCACGTAGCGGCGGAACGTGAGTTCGCCCGGGGTGCCGTCCGACTCGCCGTCGCACCCCTCCATCGGGTGCACGCACCACCGGTTGCCGACCGCGCGCCCGCCGATGGTGAGCGGCGCGAAGGCGGGGGCGAGATCGTCGGAGAACCGCAGGTCGGTGCCGAGGCGCGCGTTTTCGGCTTCGAGTTCGGCCACCGACTTGTACTTGAAGAACCGCGCCATGCGCACTCCGTGACGGGTGACTCGGGGATTGTACGGCCCGCGCGAGCGGTGGAACCGTTACGATTTCCCGTACCGGACCCGAAAGCCGGAATCGGCGCGCACTTCCGAGAGTGAATCTGGCGCGCGGCGCGCCGGCGAACTAGTGTTGCGAGAATCGGGAGCGCACCGCGATGCGGGTTCTGAAGACGGCGGCCGGCAAAGTCATCGACGTGGCGTTCAGCCCGGACTGCCGGGCCGTCGCCGCGGCGGTGGACGGTGCCGGCGTGTTCCTGTGGAACCTCGACTCGCCCACGCTCGCCCCGGTGCGGTTGGGCGAGTTGCGCCAGCCGCGCGGGGCGCTGTCGTTCTCGCCCACCGGTCGCAAACTCGCGTGGCTCACGCCGGCCGGCCGGTACGTGTACGACCGCGACGAGCGCGCCGCGGCCGCGCCCCCGGTTCCCCCGGGCACGTTCGGCACCACGGCCGACGGGCGGCGGGCCGTTTCGCTGTTGGGCCTGCCCCAGTTCGCCCTCGCCGGGTGGAAGCTCAAGGAGGGCGAGTGGGTGCGCCAGTGGAATCTGTCCACGCGCGCGCTCTCGGTGCTCGAGCCGACGCTCGCCCCGACCGGCGACCGGTTCGCCATGTTCGCGCGCACCACGAACGCGGCGCGCTGGTGGGAAGAGCCGATGCACGTCGAGGTGCGCGACGCGGCCACGGGCAAACTCGCGGCGACCGGCACCTACCCCTACAGTTACCACGGCAAGCTGGCGTTCCACCCGCGCGGCGAACAACTGGTGTGCGCGCACGAAATGACGCTCGTGGCGTGGGAGCTACCGACCGGCGGCGCGCCGCGGCTCGCGCGCAACGACAACCGCAAGCACTTCACCGCACTCGCGTACCACCCCGACGGCGCGCGCCTGTTCGCCACCAGCAACGACGCCACCGTTCACGTGTTCGACGCGCGCACGCTCGCGCGCGTGCGCCGCTACACGTGGCGCTTGAACCGGCTCAGCGCGCTGGCGGTCAGCGCCGACGGCGCGCTGGCCGCCGCCGGTTCCGCGACCGGCGACGTCGTCCTGTGGGACCTCGACGCCTGACCCGCGGGGCACTCGAACCGCACCCCGCTCCTCGGTGGTTCCCGGTCAACGCGCCGGTCGCGAGGCAACGGGCGCGGTGCGGCGAACGGACAACGAGCGCCGCGCCACAAGTCCCGCACGGCACCGGGTCGACTCCGGGCGCGGCGGGAGCGAGGCCGCCGTGCTGTGCGAGTGGGGCGGCAAGAGCAAGGACGGGCGCGACGAATTCAAGGCGAAGCGCCCGGGGTGGGACGCCCCGATTCACCAGTTGTGCGCGAAGCACAAGGGGTCGGCGGTGTTCCACGGGCACGACCACTTCTACGCGCACCAAGAACTCGACGACGTGGCCCACGTGATGGGCCGCAACCGGGGCACGCGGGCGGCGACCGGTTGCGAAACGTGGACGAATACGGCTACGTGCGCGGCGAGTTCCAACCGCCCACCGGACACATCCGCGTCCGCGTGAGTGGCGAGAAGGCCGTGACCGATTGCGTTCGCTCGCTGCTCCCACAGGCCGAAACCGCGCAGAAGAAGAACGGCTACGTCGCGCACCGGTTCACCATCCCGGGGCGGTAGCCACGCGCTCCTGTAGCTGAACAGCGCCACGGAGTAGGTGAGCGTTGCCGCTTGCGCGGGTTGATGTTATGTCGCGCTCTGGCGCAGCGGCGGAAAATCGTTCGCACCCGTTTGGCGGTTCCGGGGCACGGAACCCACTTCCCAGCGCGAACCGGTGGCACCGGCGTGTCGGGGCGGGCGTATCGTAGGCTGTTGACGGCTCGTGCGGTCACAGCGAGACGGACATGTCCGAACCACCGCCGAACCCCAACGCCGGGCACGGGGCGACCGACCGGTCGCTCCTCCAACAGTACCGGCGCGGCGCGGACGACGCCGCGACGGAACTGTTCGTGCGCTACGCCGCGCGGCTGCGGGCGCTCGCCACCGCCCGGACCGGCACCGACGTACAACAGCGCGTCGATCCGGACGACATCGTGCAGTCGGTGTTCCGCACGTTCTTCCGCCGGGCCGCCGCCGGGCAGTACGAGGTGCCGGACGGCGACGACCTGTGGAAGTTGCTCGTGGTGATCGGGCTGAACAAGATTCGCGCGACCGCGGCGCACCACCGGGCGGACAAGCGCGACGTGCGGGCCACCGTGGGCGGGGCCGCGTTCGACGCCGCGGCGCGCGCGGTGCCCGACGACCCGGAAGGGGATTTGCAAGTGCTGCGCCTCACCATCGACGAAGTGCTCGCCCCGCTCCCGCCGGGGCACCGCGAGATCGTGACCGCACGCATTGCCGGGCACGAGGTCGCGGAGATCGCCAAGCGAACCGGGCGCGCGAAGCGCTCGGTCGAGCGCATCCTGCAAGAGTTCCGCGCGGCGCTGGACGGGGTGCTCCGTGACGGCCACTGACCGCGCCGCACCGGCGCTCTCCGACCCGGACTTCGAACTGGACGCCTACGTCGCCGCGTTCGAATCGGCGCACGCGCGCGGCGGAGCGGACCCCGCGGCGTTCGCCCCGCCCCACGGGCACCCGCGGCGCGCGGCCGTGGTGTGCGAGCTGGTGCGCACCGACCTCGAATTCGCGTGGGACGCGGGCACCGAGCGGCGGCTCGAAGAGTACCGCGACCGGTTTCCCGAACTGTTCGCCGACCCCGCGCTGCTGCGGGCCGTGGCGTGGGAAGAGTACCGCCTGCGCCGCGCCGCCGGCGAGCGCCCCACGCGCGCCGAGTACCGCGCGCGGTTCGGCATCGACCTCGACGTACCGGACGGCCCGCCGACCACCTGCGTCACGCCCACCCCGGGCGTCACCTCGGTGCTGCGGATGCCCGAACCGGGCGAGTGCGCGGCGGGCTACGAACTGCTCTCGGAGTTGGGCCGCGGCGCGTTCGGGCGCGTGTTCCTCGCGCGCGAAACCGGGCTGGCGCGGCGGCTGGTGGCGCTGAAAGTGTCCACCAAACTGCCCGGCGAATCGCAGACGCTGGCGCGGCTCCAGCACTCGAACGTGGTGCCGGTGTACTCGGTTCACCGGCACGGCGCGTACCACTTCATCTGTATGCCGTACCTCGGCGGCACCACGCTCGCCGATCTGCTCGGCGCGTTCCGCGGCCCCAGCGGGCTGCCCGGCACCGGGCGCGGGCTGGTGAGCACGCTCGCCGAACGCACCACCCGCGCCGCCGGTCCCGCACCCGCGCCGAAGGCACACGGCCCCGCGCCCGCCCTGCTCGAACAGCTCGCCGCGGCCGACTACCCCAGTGCCGTGTTGCTCCTCGCCGAGCAACTCGCCGACGCACTCGCACACGCCCACGAGCGCGGCGTGTTGCACCGCGACATCAAACCCGCGAACGTGCTCCTCGCGGACGACGGGCGGCCGATGCTGCTCGACTTCAACCTCGCCGCCGACGCCGGGTTGGGCACCGACGAACAGGCGCGGCAGGGCGGCACCCCGCGGTACATGGCCCCGGAAGCGCTCCGCGCGCTCGCCGACAACCGCCCGCTCGACGACCCGCGCTCGGACGTGTACGCGCTCGGCCTTGTCCTGTACGAACTGCTCACCGCCGCGTTCCCGTTCCCGGACCCGACGACCGGTTCGCTGACCGAAATGGCGCGCGAACAGGCCGCGCGGCGCGACACCGGCGCGCCGGACGTGCGCGCCGCGCGCCC
>JALHNS010000286.1 GCA_022843445.1 Gemmata sp. | reverse complement strand
GCGCGCGTGCGCGCCGCGTTCGCCGCCGAAGCCCGCGCGCGCGACGAGGCGTTCGCGCGGCTGGCCCGCGGGTGCCGCGCCGACCTGATCGAAGCCGGCACCGGCGGCGACCACTTCGACGCGCTCTTGACCTTCTTCCGCAAGCGGGACCGCCGCCGCCGCCACGGGTAACCGCCTTCAAGGTAGCAGGCACGCCCCGCGTGCCGTTCTGGAGAGCGCGGAAAGCGGTGCGCACAGTTGGAAACCTGAATCGCCCCGAACGCACGGCACGCGGAGCGTGCCTACTACCTTGAAGGCGCCGCACCGCTTTAGTGGTCCGAACACACGGGCACACGGCGTGTGCCTACCACTTTGCTACGACACGATGCCGCCCTGCGGGTGCTCCCTCAGTTCCGCGAGTTCGGCGCGCACCTCGCGCAGGCCCACCGCGCACACCTCGAACCGCGCGCTGAGGCGGTGGAACAGTTCGGCCTCGGCGTCGTGGTGCCGCTCCTCCTCCATGCGGCCCGCGAGCAGGTAGCCGCGCTTGCCCTGTGCGGTGTAGCTGACGAGCGCGTCTTTGGAGTCGCGGCGGCGCGCGACCACTTCCGGGAACAGCCCGGTGAAAAACAGCGCGAAGTCGCCGATGTGCCGGTAGTAGTCGCACCGGGCGCGGCCGCCCGCGGGCAGCTTTTCGGCCTCGACGACCATGTCGGCGAGCGCGGTCAGCGGCTGCCCGGCCGCGCCGCGCAGCCGGTACACTTCGTCGTGGTGGGTGAACCGCGCGAGCAGTTCGGAGAGGTAGTCGGCGAGGCCCGCGTCCGGCACGCCGAGGCGCGCGAACAGGGCGTGTTCGGCGAGCGCGGCGAACGTGCGGCGGAGCGGGTGATCGGGTGCGGGGTTCCACATGGCAGTTCCTCCAATTCGGCCGGTGTGAGTGCCGGTTCGGGAGGGAGAACCGGCCCCTCTATAATGACGAACGCACTTATCGAAATCAACTGCGCGCGGCTAGATCGAATTTCGGGAATTTCGCGCGGAGATTTGACCGAAGTGAAGAAAACGACGAGCCGGGCGCGCGAGCGGCGGGTCTTCTTCTGTGTGAAGAACACCCGTCGCTCGCGCGCCCGGCTCGTCGGACCGCCCGCCCGCGCCTCACCCCTTGCGGTTGAGGCGGGCGAGCACTTCGTCCATGAGTTCGGGGCCGGGCATGCGGTAGGCCGCCACGTGCGGGCACGCCTGCACGCAGAACGGCTCGCCCCCGTTGCACAGGTCGCAGTTCACCGCCTTGCGGGCCGCGGTCAGGTTCGGGTTGCCGCCCGCGTGCGCGCTCGCGGCCGCGTTCGGCGTCGCCCGGCCCACCATGTGAATCGCCCCGTACGGGCAGTTCTTCTCGCACAGCCCGCACCCGATGCAGTGGTTCTCGATCTTCACTTCGAGGTTCGTGCCCACGCGGTGGATCGCATCGACCGGGCAGCCCTCCATGCAGTACGGCTTGTGGCACGAGCGGCACGAGGTGGCGACGAGGAAGTCGCCGAACCGCAGCCCCTCGCGCAGCAGCCGCGCGTTGCCGTCGTGCGACTGGGCGCAGGCCCGCGTGCACTCGTCGCACCGCGTGCAGGTCTTCAGGTCGAGCACCAAGAGCTTCTGGCCTTGGAACAGGCCCTGCTGCACGTACTCGCGGAGCACGCCGGGGGGCGGCGTCTCCTTCACGCCGGGCACCGCGGGGCGCGCCTTGCCGAAGTTGTCGCGCATCTGCGGGAACTTCTCGAGCAGCTCGCGGAAGATCGGGCCGGGGATGCGCACCAGCTCCACCGGGTCGATGGCCGCGACGCTGGCGGTGCGCTTCTCGGGCCGGTCGGAGAGCAGGGCGGCCTCGCCGAAGTAGTCGCCGCTGGAGTACAGGCGGTACACCTGTTCGCCGCCGCCCTGATCGGTGAACACCTTCACGGTGCCGATGCGGATGATGAAGAACGCCGCGGCCGTGTCGCCCTCGGCGATGATCGTTTCCCTCTCGGCGACGCGGCGGAACTCGACGCGCCGCAGCTCCTTCTTGCCGCCCACTTCGACTTCGACTTCGGCCGTGAGCAAGAACGTGCGGGCGCGCTCGCGGTCCTCGGGGCTGAGGTTGCGGAACAGGTCGGCCTTCTTGAAGCCGTCCTCGATGGCGCGGGCGGCGTACACGGCGGCGAGGTCGGCGCGCGCGGACTCGGCCCGCTGCATCATGTCGAGCATGTTGCGCGTGACCTCGTACACCACCACCGGGCCGGGCTTACCGAGGGCCACGGTGCCCTCTTTGGTGAGCGCCAGCGCGCGGTTGTTCGCCGGCGCTTTGCCCACCACGGTGGCGTTGCGGGGCCGCTGCGTGAGGCACGCCATTTCGCCCAGCACCAGTTCGTCGCCTTGGCGGGTGGCGATGTAGTCGCCGATGTTCTTCTTGTTCACCGCGGCCGGCTTGGGCGCGCCGCCCCCGCCGAACATGCGGGCGAAGAAGCCGGGCTTCTGCGGCGGTTCGGGCTTGCGCACGTGGATGTCGAACTCGCCGGTGCCGCTCAGCAGGAACGCGGTGTTCCCGTACTCCCCCTCGTAGCACAGCGGCTTCGATTCGCCGGGGGCGATCTCGATCTTGCGCACCGAGCCCTCGTTCCACTTCAGGTACGAGTACGGGATCGAGCGGAACGGGTACACCACCTTGAGCGGCGCGGCCGGGTCCGCGGGGTTGCGGTACGCGAGCCAGATGTTCCGCATCTCGTCGGCGGTGAGGAACCCGGACTCCGCGGGGAAACTGGTGTTCGGGTTCACCGGGATCTGCTTGGGCGAATCGTCCCACGCCCGCGGCTGCACCCGGCGGCGCAGCGAGAGCGCGCCGGTGGGGCAACTGTTCATGCACTCGCCGCACTGCACGCAGTTGCTCTCGCGCATGAGCGCGTCGAGGTCGAAGCTGATGCGGGTGCCGTACCCGCGGCCCGTGTGCCCGATGATCTTGAACGGCTTCACCTCGGAGCACGCGCGCACGCACCGGTCGCACACGATGCACCGGTCGTGGTCCACCACCACCGTGCGGCTCGAGTACGGGTAGTCCTTGTCGATCTGCTCGTTCCACTCGTTCCAATCGGCCTGTGCGTCCTTGCGGCACTCGGCGTCCACGGGCATGGGCGCGAGCGGCAACTCGAACCGCCGCGCCTTCGGGTTCATCTCGGTCGCTTCGTTGCGGCCCGGCAGGTGCGGGTCGCGCTTCAGGTGCGCGGGCACGTCGTACACCGGGGCGTCGTCCGGCCCGGTGATCACGTTCAGGCTGCGCGCCACGGTCGTCAGCTCGTCGTCGTAGCGGCGGCCCGCGCCGAGCGGCTCGTGGCAGTGGTCGGCGACGAGGAACTGCGCGAGCATCCGCACGGACTGGTTGATGGTGTCCGCGGAGCGCTTCACGGTCCGTTCGTCGGCCTTGTCTTTGGTCGCGGGGTTGTAGCCGTCCATGCCGGCGCGGGTCGTCACCACCATGTCCTTTTCGACGCGGTGCTGGCACGCGGGCACGAGTTTGCGGCTGGGGGTGATCTTCCCGCGCTTCATGGCGGAAATCTGCACCGAGCACATGCGGCACACCGCGACCGGGGCCACGTGCCGCTGGTGGCACAGCACCGGGATGCGCTCGCGCAGGTCCTGCTCGGTCCACTTACCCTCGGCCACCAGTTGCGCCGCGGCGTCGTGAATGGTGGTGGTGCGCGGGATCAGTTGGCCCTCGGCGTCGCGCAGCGGGTTGCCCTGCGAATCGGTCTTGGGCACCGCGCGGGGCACCCGCACCGAGTAGCCGTCGATGACGATCTCGACGTACTGCCCGAACCGGTCGCGCGTCTCCTTCTCGCGCCGGATGAGCACGTCGTTGTCGTCGCGGGCGAACAGCGATTCGTCTTCCCGCCCGCTGGTCGCTTCGAGTTCGTCGTCGATGTCCGGCATGGGTATTTCGTGTTTGGTGTTTGGTGTTTGGTGTCTGGTTGGCAGTGCGATGCCCCAGAACGGGGCGCGCCAACCAAGACCAATCACATCTTCACTAACCACTAACCACTAACCACGAGGCTTCTTCTGCACGTCGTTGGCGAAGTAGGTGACGGCGGTCGCCATGGGGATCGGGGCGACATAGCCCAAGCCGCAGATGGAGGTCAGTTGCAGCGTCTTGGTCATGTCGAGCACGTCGCCCGTCACCTTTTTCAGCTCGTCGCCGGTACACGGCTTGCCGGCGTCGCGGCGCTTCAGCAGGTCGGTGCCGATCTGCACCATCTTCTGCGATCCGAGGCGGCACGGCACGCACTTGCCGCAGCTCTCGTTGCGGTAGAACTCGGTGAAGTTCACGGCCTCCGCGAGCAGGTCCACGTCGCCCGCGTACACCACGATGGCCGCTCCGAGCATCGGCTCCACCTTCAGTTTGAAGGCGGACTGCATGTTGCGGTAGAAGGTGAGGTCGAGCGGCACGTCGAGCAGGTCGAACTCCTTCGCGCCCGGCGGCACGTGGGTGTCGAGGAACCATTTCATCAGGTCGGCGTCGGCCTTGCTGCGCTTGGCGATGCCGTCCACGATGCCGGCGCGGTCTTCGGCGCTCAGGTTCGGGCACGGGACCTTCGCCGGGAGCAGCCCGCCGCTCGGCCCGGAGGTGGCGACCGCGCGCAGCGCGCCGTTCACCAACCCGCCGCAGAACCGCTCTTCCATCACGAGGTCGCGCAGCGGCATGCCGATGGGCACCTCGTACACGCCGGGGCGCTTCACGTCGCCGCTGATGGAGAACAGCCGGCGACCGCCGACCTTGACGGCTTTGGTGGAGTCGGTCCAACCGCCCTTTTCGTAGCCGCCGCCGCCGAACATTACGATGGCCGGTGCCCACGCGAGCGTTTCGACGTTGTTCACCACGGTGGGCTTGTCGCGGAACCCGTTGGTGGTCAGTTCGGGCGGGCGGTTGCGCGGCTGGCTCCGCTTGTCTTCCATCGCCTCGATGAGCGCGGACTGCTCGCCGCAGATGTAGCCGCCCGGGCTTTCGTAGGCTTGCAGGTCGAAGTCCAAGCCGGACCCGAAGACGTTCTCGCCGCACGCGCCGAGCTTTTTGGCGCGCTCGATCTCCTCTTCGATGGCGTGGATCTGCTCGAAGTACTCGTGGCGGATGTAGATGTAGCCCGCGCCGGCCCCGGTCATCAGGCCCGCGAGGATCATCCCCTCCACCACGAGGTGCGGCATCCGCAGGAGCAGTTCGCGGTCCTTGAAGGTGCCGGGTTCGCTCTCGTCGCCGTTGCAGACGATGTACTTTTCGCCGGTGTCGCTGAACGCGCGCCACACGTCGAGCCACTTGCCGTAGGCGGGCGCGCCGGCCCCGCCCATGCCGAGCAGGTTCGCGGTCTTCAGCTCGTACATCAGCGGGTGGTACCGCGACACGAACGTGTCGAGGTCCTTCGGCCCCATGTCGGCGGGGGGCTTGGGAATGGGCCGGCCGAGGGCCTTCAGGTAGTCGGTGAACCGTTTCACGGCGCGGTAGTCGCGGGGCCACTTCTGGCGGCCGTACACGTCCAGCGACCAACCGGCGGCGCGCCCGGTCTCGGTGGCCGAAATCTTCACCTCGGCGTGCGGGCGGTTGGAGTTGGTGAACGGTTCGTAGGTCTCGTCGGTGTCCGGTTCGGCCGGCGCTTTACCGTCGGCGAGCGCGGTGAGCACTTCGGTGAGTTGGGCCTTGTTCGCCTGCGCGTACACCCACGCGTGAACGCCCTTGGGCAGCGGGCGCGTTTCCACCCACACGGCCGGCGCGCGGTCGCACCGGCCGAGGCAGCTCACGCCCTCCACGCACACGCTCTTGCCGGTGCGCGCGCTCAGTTCGGCGGCCACCGCCGGCAGCCCCTTATCGGGGTCGAGCAGTTTGGCGGAGCCGCGCAGGTGGCAGGTCATGTCACGGCACACGCGCATTTCCACTTGCGGCGGGTTGGACCGCTCGAGGGAGAACGCGGGGAAGAAGCTGCTCACCTCTTCGAGCCGGTAGAGCGGGACCTTGATTTCGTCCGCGAGTTCGCGCAGCGCCTTGTCCGGCAGGAAGCCGAACTTGTTCTGGATCTCGCGGAGCCGCTGGACGATCATTGAACACCCTTAGAAGTCGGAATCTCGCTGTTGAACTTGCTGGTGAGCGGCGCACGCGGCGTTTTCTACCCTCGCCCCGCTGGCGCGGGGCGAGGGTGGCGGCGCAAAGCAAGACTGCGCAAGCAGGCGCAGCGTTCCAAGCTGACGCCGGGCGAGGGGCGCTGCGCGCAGAAGGGTGCAACGCGATTGACCCTCCGCGTAACCCCTTCTTCTCCGAAGCGCCCCCTCACCCGCTCGCTTCGCTCGCTGCCCTCTCCCCGCTGGCGCGTGGCGAGGGCGAAACGCGCTGAGACTGGTCACTTGTCCTTGGGCACCGGGACGCCCTTGAGCCAGTCGGCCAAGCTGTTCGCCTTCAGTTTGCCGTTCTTATCGACCGGGTCGTAGGTCGCGGACCCGCGGCCCTGTAGCGGCAGGTCGCCGTGGTGGTAGCGGTGGCAGTCGGTGCAGGCGTGCCGCACGCCGCCGCCGGTCACGTTGGTGCCGTCGTCGAGCGTCACGTTGGTGCCGCTCGGTGAGTGGCAGGTGGCGCACAGGCTCTTGGTGTCGTTGGTGGCCGCGCCCTTAATGAGCACCGGTTCGGGCTTGTCGGCGTCTTGCCGGCTGATGCTTCGGCCCTCGGTGCCCGGGTGGCAGGTGGCGCAACTTGCGCCGCGGTGCGACGCGTGGTTGAACTTCGCGTGCCGGAACCACACGGTACGGTCCTCGACCGGTTCGATCTTCTGGCCGGTGCCGGTGTGGCACTTGAAACAGCCTTCCGACGACACCGCGCCGCCCTTCTCGGTGTCGCCGGGGTTGGGGCGCAGGAGGCGCGCGAGCTCGCGCGCCGAGAGCGCGTTCAGGTCGGCGGTCAGGCTGCCGGCCGCGAGTTCGGGCCGCTTCTCGAGCGGGCCGCCCGGGTCGTTGGCCTTGGGCACCTCCTTCGGCTCGCGCAGCAGGGACCGCAAGTAGCCGGCTTTGACCACCTCTTCGAGCGCCTTGGGCGCGACGCGGTGGGGCAGGTCGAACCCGGGCACCACCTTCTCGCCGGCCTTACCGTCGAACGCGCCGAGCGGGTGGCACGCGCGGCAGTGCGCCTCGAAGTTCACCGGTTGGAAGTAGGCACCGTCGCCGCGCAGCGGCTGCACGCTCTTCGCCGGTTGGCCGAACTTGTCGAGCTGGTCCTTCAGTTGGTCGAACGCCTCGGTGCCGGCCCCGGAGTCCAGTTTGTGGCACGAGGCGCAATCCAGTTGCACCAGATCGGTCCCCTTCTGGCCCGGCTTCTGGTACCGCTTGGCCGCGTCGGCGCTGGACAACTTGGCCACCTGATCGAGCGTGAGGCCGCCGCTACCGTCCGGGGCGTAGGCCGCGCCGGGGTTCATGTGAACCGCGTGGCTGAACTTCAGCGTGCGCGGCTTGTTCGTGATGTCCAGCGAGCGGAACGGCGGATGGTTGGTGACGAAGTTCGTCACCCGCTCCTCGTACGCGGGCTTCGTGGCCGTCCACTTGCTCAGTTCGGCGTGGCACTTGGTGCAGTCGGCGTCGTTCAGGCGCACGAGCGAGTTGAGCCGGCCCTCGTGGTCGTGGTGGCAGTTGGAGCACGTGTCGTGGTACTTCTTGCCGGCGTCGTTCAGCGTGCGGTGGTGCTCCGGCCCGCTGTGGCACTTGTTGCAGGTGAGGTCGTGCCAGCGGTCGCGGGGCTTCAGCAGGTTGCCGAAGCTGAAGTCGCTCGGCTTGTACTCGGCGTGGCAGGCGGCGCAGTTGTCGTCGTAAGCGGCGTGGACGCCGGCGAGCCGGCCGTGGGTGTGGCCGTAGGCGGTGAGCTTGGGCTTGACGACGTCGGCGGCGGCCCACAGCACGACGAACCCCAGCGCGATGCCGCTGAGGATCATCTTGCCGCGCCAGAACGGGTCGCGGTTGCGGAAGTACCCGCGGTTCTTCTCGTACCGGTCGGACAGGTCGCGAGCGGGTGAACGTGGCATCGCCGGCCTAGTGGGTCAAGGGGTTCGGTGATCGGGAACGCGCCGCCGCGCGCCGCGGGGGCGCGGGGCCGGCTCACCAGTACTTCAGCGCGCGGACCGCGTGCAGGAACATGAACCCGGTCATGGCGATCGACACGGGCAGGTGCACCAGCAGCCACACGTGCAGCCAGAAGTGCATGCCGCTCTGCTTGTCCCAGCGGCGGCGCAGGTCGGCGAGCGCCTCGAGCTTGTCCAAGTCGTCGCGGGCCGCCGGCGGCACCGCGTCGCGCAGTTGCGCGAACTTGCGCGCCGCCTCGGCCGGCCGGCTCAGCGGCGACCGCGACCGCGACCCGTCTCGCAGGTACGGCAGCAGCACCTCGTCGCGGAAGTCGGTCAGTTCCTTGTGCTGCGACTTGGGCACGATCGGCTGGTCCGTTTCGGATTCCGGCGGCACGTCCATGAGCGCCGAAATGATGCGCTCCGCCTCGTGCGCCTGCACCGAGCCGAGCCGGTCCAGTTGCACCGCGATGGACTCGCCCGGCACCTCGTCCAGCATCTTTTGCGGCAGCCACTGCTGCATGCACCAGCCCCAGATGCCGCTCAGGATCACGACGATGAACAGCACGTGCGTGGTGGCCGCGAGCGCCCCGCCGAAGCCGAACCCGGCGTGAATGTAGATCATCGGGAAGCAGATCAGCCCGAGCCACAGGTGCAACTTCATCCACAGCCGCGTGTTGCCCAGCACCCGCGACGCGCGGAACCGCTTCTTGAACACGATCAGCATTTCGAACACGACGATCAGCCCGCCGATGACGCCGCACGCCACGCCGTACGGACTGCTGGGTTGCGGGGGCCAGTCGCAGAAGCCCACCGCCGCGCCGAGCGCCGTGAGCAGCAGGCCGGCCACGAAGATGCCGACGGTGGCGACGAGGATCCCGATAACCCGTCCGCGCACGGTGTACTTCGGATCGAAGAGCACGCGCCCGCTCCGCTGTGAAAGCTGTGAAACAAGATGTTATTGTCCGCGAAGCGAGATGGTAGCCGACGCGCGCGGGCCGGTCAACGACTCGCGCGCAAAGTTTTTCCAAACGGCTCGCGGTGCGGCTCCTCCCGCTGACTACGCCCCGTCGCGCCCCGTTTTTGCACCGCCCCGCGAAAAAGTCGCTCGGCGCGGGGCGCGCGGCCGCACGCCCCACAACCGCACCCGCGCGCGCGCCACAACAGCCCCGCGGTCGCGCGC
>JALHNS010000285.1 GCA_022843445.1 Gemmata sp. | reverse complement strand
GCCGTCGAAGAGCGCCTCGCGCCGCGGCCCGGCAAGCCCGCGGGGCCGCTCGGCCCGCTCGACGCCCGCGCCCGCGCCGGGTTCGCTTCCGCGGTCGCGGCCCTGCCGAACCCCGCGCCGAACTACATCGAACTCGCGGCCAAGCTCGCCAAGGCGCTGCCCGACGGCGACACGGATTACCTGACCGCCGGCCGGTTGGCGGTCGCGCTCAACCGCGCCAAGCGCACCGACGACGCCGCGGCCCTCGCGGACCGCGTCACGAAGATCAGTTCCAAAGACCCGGCCGTGCGCCGCGAGCTCGCCGGGCTGCTCATCGCCGTGGGCCAGCCGCGCAAGGCCGTGACCGAACTGGACACGACCGACGCGACGCCCGAAGACCGGCTGCTGCTCGCCAAACTGCAACTGGACTTGGGCGAACTCGGCGCGGCCGAAGGGACCGCCCGCAAGCTGGTGGCCGACGCGCCCGCGAGCGCCGACGCGGTGCTCGTGCTCGCCGAGGTGCTCTCGGCGAAGAAGGCCCACGCGGAAGCCGCGAAGCTGTTCGATCAGGCGCTGAAGGGCGACCCGACCAACAGCGCGGTGCGCACCCGCGCCGCCGAGGCGCACCTCGGGGCCGGCAGCTACGCCGAAGCCGCCGACCGGTTCCTCCCGCTGCTCGCCAACAACCCGCGGGCCGACGTGGTGAAGAACTACTTCGCGGCCCTTGCGGCGGCCGGCGACAAGGAACCGATCGCGCCGGAGCACCGGCGCACCGCTCTGCTGCTCGGCGCGCAACCGGGCGTGCGGGCCGAGACCGACGCCGCGCACCTCGTGAACCTCGCGTGGGTGCACCACCGGTGCGAAGCGCCCAAGGAGTGCGACGCGCTGCTCACCGCCGCGGCGGCCCTCAAGCCCGCGAACGAGGCGGTGCGGCGCAACCTGTCGGGCGTGCTCGAAGTGCGCGGCCGGTACCGCGACGCGCTCGCGGCGCTGGAGGGCGTGCAACTGGACGACGACGGGCGCGTCCGCGTCGCCAAGTTGCACCTCGCGCTCGCCGACCCCGCTGCCGCGGAGAAGGAGCTGCGCGCGGTGCTCGCGAAGGTGCCGGCGCACCCGAACGCGCGCCGCCAACTGGCCGAGGTCCACACCGCCCGCAAGGAGACCGCCCAAGCGGTGGACGTGCTCGAAAAGCTCGCGTCCGAGTTCCCGACCGACACCGCCCTCGCGGTGCGCGCGGCCGAGGCGCAACTGGCGAACAAGGGGTTCGACGCCGCCCTCGCCCGGTTCCGCGCGCTGGTCGGCGCGGACGCCGGCAAGCCCGAACTGTGGGCCGGGTACGTGAACGCCGCCGCGAGTTGCAAGGAGCTGAGCGCGGCCGACGGCGAGCTGGCACTCAAGATCGCCGAGCGCGCGGCGGGCGACAAGGAGCGGCCCGCGGAGTTCTGGTCGCGGCTCGGCTGGGTGCTGTTCCGGGCGAAGAAGCCGGAGCGCGCCGAGCAACTGCTGGCCCGCGCGCTGGCCGCGAAGCCGGCCGACCCGGACGTGCGCCGCGAGCTGGCCGGCACCGCGTCGGCACTGGGCCGCAACCGCGACGCGCTGGCGCTCTACGAGGGCATCGAACTGACCGCCGAGGACAAGTCCCGCGTGGCGGAACTGTCCATCGCGGTGCGCGACTTCCCCCGGGCCGAGCGACTGCTCGCGGAGCTGCTCCGCACCAACCCCGGCGACCAGAAGTTGCGCCTGCTGAACGCCCACCTGCTGCTGTGGACGAAGAAGCACGCCGAGGCGCTCAAGGAGTTCCGCGCGCTGGACCGCGAACAAGCGGGCAACGGCGACGTGCTGAACGGCATCGCGCTGGCCACCCTCTGGGCCGGGGACAACGAAAGCGCGAGGCCGCTGCTGCAAGCCCGGCTCGCGGCCGACCCGCGGCAGCAGGTGCTGTGGCTGCCGTACCTCGACTCGGTGAAGCAGGCCCCGCGCGTGACCGAGGCCATTCGTAAAGCCGTGATCGACATCGCCGACCGCGTGGACGAGCTGAAGGACCCCGCGGCCGACCTGCTCGGCGGCGTCGGCGTCGGGCTGGCGAAAGTCGGCGAACGGGACCGCGCCATCGAGACGCTGAAGAAGGCGGTAAAGGCCAACCCCAACTCGAAGGAGCTGGTGCTGAAGTTGGCCGACACGCTCAGCGCCGCGGGCCGGTTCGCGGAGGCCGACGAGCTGTACAAGAAGCTCATCACGCTGGACGCGATCGGTTCGATCCAGAAGTGACGGGGCGGCCGGGCGAGCGGCGCGAGCGGGCGCACCGGGTGTTCGCACGTTCGACACCCGGTGCGCTCACGCGTGCCGCTCGCCCGAAGCCGCGATCGGCGCGAGGATTTCCAGCACCTCCACCGCGGGCCGCTCGCCGGTGAAGATCACACCAACGCGCCCGTAGGTTTCCGCGCCCGGTTGCGCACCGAACCAGCGCGCCATCTCTTCGCTCAATCGCACGCGCAGTAGAGACACAAGTTTGATGTGCCGCAGCATGTCGTTCTCGATGAGCACGCGGCCGAGCGGCGTTTTGCCTTCAACGATCGCCGCGCGCACCGCGTTCGGGCACGCGCCCAAGTCAATGCGCACGAGGCCGAACTGCACGACGCGAAGCGGGGCGTCGCGGAGGGCGAGCAAAATCTTGCGCGCGTACTCGTCGCCCTCGCGCCGGCACGCGAGCACGCGCACGTCCACAGGGCCGCCGTAGAAGGCTTCCACGGTCACGGTCATGTGGTGCGTGTGGTCGAGCAGCTCGCGGTACGGCGCCGGTACTTCGACCGCGCGAACGACCTCTGCGGTCGGGCGGTCGATCGCAGCCGGGAACAGACCGTACAGGTGATCGAACGTCGGCTCGGTGGTAAGCAACTGCGACCCTCTGCGAGCGGTACGAGCGCGAGAGGATACCGGCGGGCCGCCCGCGGCTTTCGGGCCGCAGGCGGAAGGCGGTCAGCGGCCGAGTTGGACGAACTGCGTCACGCCCTGTCGCGGCAGTTCGGCTTTCTCCAACACGCTGTCCACGATGTAGTAGAGCAGTTCGCGGAACTCGGTGGGTTCGACTTCGTCGGCGAGCGCTTCGGCCTTCGCCCGGAACTTGTCCACGAGCTTGTCGGCCTTCTCGAACACCTTCGCGGCGAAGTACAGGTGCCGGACGCGGGCCACGGCCTCTTCCGCCGCGGTACCGACCGCGCCGCGACTGGTGCCGATGATGTGCAGCAGTTCCTCGCGCTGTGCGGGCTTCAGCCCTTCGAGCGCGAGCGCGAGCAGCAGCGTGGGCCGCGCGGCGAGCACGTCCTGCCCGCTGACCAATTTGTTGTCCGCGTCGCCGGTCCAGTCCTTCATGTCGTTCAGAATCTGGAACGCGACGCCCACGTTGCGGCTGAAGTCCGCAATCACCTTCTCGTACTTGTCGGCTTCGCCCGCGAGCCGCACGCCGGTGTAGAGCGCCGCCTCGAACGCCGGGCTGGTTTTCAGTGCGTAAATCTTCAGCGCGTCGATAGTGGTGAGCGCCTTTTCACGCGCGTCGCGCCACAGCAGTTCGGCCCCCTGCCCTTCGCTCAGTTTGATGTGCGCGTCCGCGAGTTTGTCGAGAATGTCCGCCGCAGTGTCCGCACCGAGCGCCTTGCGGTCGCGCGAGACGCACCGGTAGCCGAGGCCGATGAGGTAGTCGCCGACGTTGATCGCGGTGCCGATGCCGTGCGTGCGGTGCAGCGTTTCGTGCCCGTAGCGGTAGGCGTCGTCGTCCTCGATGTCGTCGTGAACGAGGCTCGCCTTGTGGAACGTCTCGATGGCGATGGCGGCGCGCTTCACCGCGTCGGAGAGTTCCCACCCGTCCGCGCTCAGTGTGGCGGGCGCGCCCTTGAGGGCGTCGTAGGCGGCGAGCGTGATGAACGGGCGGCTGCGCTTCCCGCCGCGGGCGAGGAAGTCGTAGGCGATGGCTTCGTGCTTGCGCAGCGGGTCGCTTTCCGGCGAAGCCGCCCGCGGCGGCGGCACGAGACGCGTCAGTTCCGGGCTCTCGAAGAGCGCGTTCGAGGCGCGCATGAGGTGCATGTAGGTCTTGGTCTTCTGGTCCGGCGGCGGCGTGTGCAGGCCGATGGACTCGAACACCCAGTCATTGTCCACCGACGTGTTCTTGCAGTTGCTCGACAGCAGCGGCGTCGCGATGCACGGGATGCCCGCGAGCAGCACCTTGTCGAACGCCTTTTCCAGCACGTTCAGGCACGCGACACCGACGATGGCGTCGACGTGCCCGCTCACGATGATCTTCAAGACGATCGGCGTGCCTTCGCTCACCAGCACCTTGTAGCCGAGTTCTTCGGCCTTCGTGCGGAAGTCGCCGACCTCGCACGCCCCGCACTTCTTGCAGTCGAGGCCGAACTCGTCGTAATCGGCCGGGCACCCTTCCGCGTTCTTCAGGCAGTGCGGCAGCAGCATGAGCCGCCTGTGGAACGGGATCGCCGCGACCTGTTCGCGCCAGAACTCGTTGGTGAGCATCACCATGGTGAAGCCGAGGCACGACTCGCCGAGGCCGAGCTGCCGGATCACCGATTCGGCCATTTCGCGGGTCGATTCGCGGGTGAGCGGCTTGCTCTTATCGACCGTTTTGCAGAACGCTTCGACGGCCGCGCGGATGCGGTCCCGCACGGCGCGGTCTTGCGGCACTTCTTTGAACGCGGCACTGCTTTTCGGGGGCGCAACGGGCGCGTGCTCGTGCGCGGCTTCGATCTCGATCTCGGCAACGGTCGTCACGGTTGGTTCCTTGGCGGCGCGGCTTGCGAGTTCTGAGAAGAGTACGGGGCGGGCAATAGATCGGTAGTAGTTTCGCTACAACACAGTGCTTGTGCAACCGAAAACGCTTGCGTTTCGGTCGCGCTCACTGTTTTCTAACGGCACGCCCGCGCCGCCGCACCCTCGCGAATACCGCGCGCCCTTCGGAGCCTTTCACCATGCGCCGCGTCCTCTCCGCCCTCCTTCTCGTAACCCCGTTCGCGGCGCTGAGTGCCGACGAACCGAAGCGCGACCCGTACGACCAGTCCAAAGTGGAACTCGAAAAGGAGCCGCCGGCCGATTTCAAAGGGAAGCGCGTGCTGCTCATCGCCGGGAGGCCGAGCCACGCGGCCGGCGACCACGAGTTCTTCGCCGGCACCGCGATCCTCGTGAACCTGTTGAAGCAGTCGCCGAACGTGTTCCCGATCATGGCCCGCGACGGCTGGCCGAAGAACGAAAAGCTGTTCGACACCGCCGACGTGATCCTCATGTACATGGACGGCCGCGGCGGGCACCCGGTGGTGCAGGGCAAGCGGATGGAGTTGATTCAAAAGCAGATCGATCGCGGCGCGGGCTGGGTGAACCTGCACTACGCGGTCGATTACCTGCCGCAACACGGCAAGACCGTCCTCGGCTGGATGGGCGGCTACTACGAGCCGAACTACAGCATCAACCCGCACTGGGACGCGAACATCCGCAGCTTGCCGAAACACGCGATCACGCGCGGCGTGAAGCCGTTCACGCTGCGCGACGAGTGGTATTACGGCATGCGGTTCGTGGACGACATGAAGAACGTGACGCCGATTCTGCAAGCGCTCCCGCCGGACAACACCCGCGGCACGGAGTACACGAAGGGGCGCAAGGGCGAGATCGAAACGATGGCGTGGGCCTACGAGCGGGACGACAAGGCGAAGGGCCGCGGGTTCGGGTTCACCGGCGGCCACTTCCACCGCAACTGGGCCGACGAGAACTTCCGCCGCGTGGTGACGAACGCGATCCTGTGGTGCGCGAAGGAAGAGGTACCGGAATCCGGCGCGCCGGTGAAGTTCGACCCCGCGGACCTGAACGTCAACCTCGACCGCAAGGGCAAGGGCGAGTTCAAGCCGATCCTCCCGCCGAAGTGAGGTACCTGTTTGCCCTCTCCCGCGAAGAGTGGGAGAGGTGGCCGAGTCTTCGAGGCCGGGTGAGGGGCGCACAAGCAACACCATTTGCGCGAAGCTGAACCAGTTGTTGAGCTTCACCCCTCACCCGCCGGCGAAGCGCCGGCACCCTCTCCCGCAAGGGGAGAGGGCAAGAGAAAATCCCTTCGCGCTGCACGCGCCGGCCGCGGTTGCGACATGATAGTGGTATGCGAGCGCTCACCGCCATCGCCGCCGAACTCGCCGCCGACCGCCGACCGGACGGCGCGCTGCTCGCCGCGTTTCTCACCGACCACGACGAAGACGCGTTCGCGGAACTGCTCCGGCGGCACGGGCCGCTGGTGTGGTCCGCGTGCTGTCGCGCGCTGCCCAACCGTGCCGACGCCGAAGACGCCTTCCAAGCCGCGTTTCTCGTACTCGTGCGCCGCGCGCGCAAACTGACGCGCGCCGCGGAGGTGGGGCCGTGGCTGCACCGCGTCGCGGTCCTCACGGCGCGGAACGTGAGTCGCAAGAACGCCCGCCGCGCGGCCAAGCAGCGCGACCTCAGCGCTTGCACCGAACCGGCGCAGCCGGTTCCGCCCGCGCCGCCGGCCGAAGACCTCGATTCGGCGCTACTCGCTCTGCCGAACCGCGTGCGCGAAGCTGTGGTGCTCTGCCACCTGCAAGGGTTCTCGCGGCGCGAGGCGGCGGAGCGCCTCGGGTGCGCGGAAGGCACGCTCTCCGCGTGGCTCAGTCGCGGGTTGGCGAAGCTGCGCCGCAAGTTGCTCGAACCCGCGGTGCCGGCACTGAGCGTGCCCGCGGCACTGGTCACATCCACCGCGAAGGCCGCGACCGCGACGACGCTCGCGCCCGCGGTATCAGTTCTCGTCGAAGGGGTGCTGCACATGTTCTGGGTGAAGAAAGCGACGGCCGCGGTGTATTCCGCGGTCGCGCTGTTCGCGCTGGGTGTGGGGGTGGGCGTCAGCACGCACACCGAACACGGCACCGCGACCGCGCAAGAGAAGGTGGGCGCGCCGACCGATCCCGTGAGCGCGCCGAAGCCGCCGGAAGTCGATCCCCGCGTCGCGCGGGCGCAGGCGAAAGTGGCCGCCGCGCAAGCGGCCCTGTTTGCCGCTCGGCTTAACCTCTCGAACTTGACAGCGAGTCTGAAGGGCAAGTTCGCGGACGGTAAGGTTGATCTTCGTGCTTTCCCCGAACTCCAAGCGACCCTCACGCGCTACGAAGCGGAAGTCGAAGAGGGGCTGGTGAAGGTTGAAGAGGCCTGCGCCGAACTGCGCCGAATCGAAGCGCTCGCGCGAGAACCCGCGCCGAAAGCACCGCCGACCCGCAACGAAATCGAAGCGCAGCTTGTCGAACTCGAGAAGATCATCTTCGCCGCGCAATCGGGCAAACGGCAGGCCGAGAAAGCTCTTCGCGCCGCCGAGGACAAACTGAACGTGCTCCTGCGCGACCCGGATGCGAACAAGCGCGAAATCGAGGACACGCTCGCGGCTCTGGATCGCTGCAAAGTGAACGCCTACGACTGCATCCACAAGATCGAGAACGCGGAACGCGACTTGGTCGCGCTGAAAGCGGCGAAACGACCGGAGGCGAAGGTGGAGCGCCTGCGGGACGAGTTGGCGAAACTGCGCGTGAACTCGAACAGCTATATCGAGATCACGGTGCGCGGCACCGCCGGGAAGTTCGAGTTCGTGGTGTACGAGATTCTCCCACACAACCCGGCGCGGTCGGGCGAAATCCCGCGGCTCGGGCCGGTCGTTACCAGCGACCGCGACGCGCTCGCGAAGCTGCTGAAGCGCGCGCGGGCAGATGCGACCGCCCCGCTGGACGTGCGGGTGATCGTGGAACCGCAGGTCACGATGGGTGTCGGCCCGCAATGGGTGTTGGGGGCGTGCGCGAGCGCCGGGCACGACACCGTCACGTTCACCGGGTACGTGTTCGGCGGCGGCTTCGCGCAGCAACTGACCGCGACCGAAAAGGGCGACGTTGCGGGCTACACGAAATACGACGCGAAACCGGTCAAGCCGTCGGTGCTCCTGAAGGAAATCGAAGAGGGGATGCGCCGCTTCTGATGTGGGCGCGGATCGGTGCCGCGCGGGGATTCGTGCCCCGCGCAACCGGTTCTCGGAATTTTTCTTGAAAGTCTCATCGACGCGGCCGGTTTCTCTTGGTGTCAACTCCTTCCGGAGTCACACACCGTGTCCACACTTCTCACGCACCCGCCGCCGAGCGCCTTGCGAGCATACGCCACACGCGCTTTAGCACCGGACGAAGCCGACGCCGTCAACCGGCACCTCGTGGTCTGCCCGGCCTGCCGCCGCGGTCTCGACGCCCTTCTCGACGGTGCCGGAACGCCCGTCTCTCAACTGACCCCGCCGCCCGAGTTCGCCGCGGCCCGCTACGCCGACGCACAACCCACCCGCCCCAGCCCGTTCGGGCGCGCCACCGACCCGACCTCACCCGAACTGCCGCCGGAACTCGCGCGGCACCCGCGGTACCGCGTGCTGAAGGTGCTGGGCGAGGGGGGAATGGGCACCGTGTACCTTGCCGAGCAGTTGCGCATGGCGCGCAAGGTGGCGCTGAAGGTGATTCACCCGCACCTCTTGCACCGCGACTCGGCCCTGCCCCGGTTCCTGCACGAGGTGCGCGCCGCCGCGAAGCTGAGCCACCCGAACATCGTGCAGGCGTACGACGCGGACGAGGCCGGCGGGCTGCACTTCTTTGTCATGGAATATGTGAAGGGGATGACGCTCGCGAAGTACCTCGAGCGCGAGGGACCGCTGCCGGTTCACGTCGCGTGCCACTTCGCGCGGCAGGCGGCGCACGGCTTGCAGCACGCGCACGAACAGGGCATGATTCACCGCGACATCAAGCCCCAGAACCTGATGCTCACCCCGAAGGGGCAGCTCAAGGTGCTCGACTTCGGGCTGGCGCGGCTCGCCGGCCGCGCCGCGCACGGGCAGTTCACCGGCGCGGGCATCGTGGTGGGCACCGCCGACTACATGGCCCCCGAACAGACCAAAGACGCGCACGCGATCGACACCCGCGCCGACATCTACGCGCTGGGCTGCACGCTCTACCAGATGCTGAGCGGGCGCGTGCCGTTCTCCGGCGGCACCGACATCGAGAAGATGATCAAGCACGCGATGGACGCGCCGCCGCCGCTGCGCGGCCTGCGCCCGGACCTGCCCGAGGCGCTCTACGCGGTCGTGGACAAGATGATGGCAAAGGCCCCGGAAGACCGGTTCCAAGTGCCGGCGGAGGCGGCCCGCGCGCTCGCGCCGTTCGTTCACGGGCACGCCCAACCGCCCGCGCCCCCGGTGAGCGCGCCGCGCGCGCCGTCGGT
>JALHNS010000284.1 GCA_022843445.1 Gemmata sp. | reverse complement strand
GCGAGACCGGCCGCGCCGACTCGTGGCGCGCCCCCGACGACGGGGTTCGCGTGAACGGCTGGCTGAACGGCGGCTACGCGTACAACACATCGAACCCGGACAGCCGGTTCAACGGCCCCTACAGCGCGATCGACCGCAGCGCCGAGTTCATGCTGAACCAAGCGTACCTGAGCGTGTCGCGCGGCCTACCGGCCGACGGCTTTGGCATCGGTTACCGCGCCGACGCCCTGTTCGGTATCGACCACAACCTCGCGCAATCTCGCGGGTTCGAGACCGACCGCAACGGCGGCAAGCGGTGGAACGGCCAGTATTACGGCCTCGCCATCCCGCAGTTGTACGCCGACGTGGGCAGCGAAGTGTTGGGCCTGAAACTCGGGCACTTTTACTCGCCCATCGGCTACGAGCAACTGCCGGCCGCGAGCAACTTCTTCTACACGCACAGCTACAGCTACCAGTTCGGCCAGCCGTTCACGCACTGGGGCGGGTTGCTGCACTCGCAGGTGACGAAGACCGTGAGCGCGCACTTCGGGCTGGTGAACGGGTGGGACACCTTCCACGGGCGTCGGAACAACCTGAACGTGTTGGCGGGCGTGAAGTACGAAGACGCGAGCGGGCTGTGGTGGACGTCGTTCGGCCTCGTGACCGGCGAAGAGTTGAGCAACCCCGCGGGGCTGCCGGGCATCGCCGCTGCCGACGGCAACCGGTCGCGGTACAGTTTCTTGGTGGGCCTCACGCCGGGCGGCGCGAACGGCCGCTGGGAGTACGTGTTCCACCACTACTACGGGTTCCAAGAGAACGGCACCGCGAACGGGAACCTCGCGCGCTGGTACGGTATCGACCAGTACGTCTACTACCGCGCGACCGACAAGCTGCGGATCGGCGGCCGGTTCGAGTGGTTCCGCGACGAAGACGGCACCCGCGTGGGCCTGAACCGCGCGTCGAACCCGAACAAAGCGCCGCTGCCGGGCAACTACTTCGCCCTCACCGGCGGGCTGAACTACTCGCCGGTGTGCAACTTCACCGTGCGCCCGGAACTGCGCATGGATTTCACCAGCGACACCACCCGCCGCCCGTTCAACGACGGCCGCAAGGCGCAACAGTACCTGCTCGCCTGCGATCTGATTTGGAGCTTCTGAGAATAGTGGATAGTGGGCAGCGGATAGTGGATAGTAGAAAGGCTTAAGAGGAACGGTGGTTAGCGGAGACCCGAAGGGGCCGCGTATGAAGTGGGCGCGGTCCTTTGGGACCACCGTGGCACGCGCACTCGCTTCTGGTTCCTGTTCTGCCGCCCACTGCCCACGATCCACTCCCCACTCTTCGAGAGTGTCATGCGGCGCGCGTTCACGCTGATCGAATTGCTCGTCGTCATCGCGATCATCGCGATCCTAATCGGGCTGTTGCTGCCCGCCGTGCAGAAAGTGCGCGAGGCGGCGGCGCGCATGAAGTGTACCAGCCACCTGAAGCAGCTCGCGCTCGCGGCGCACAACGCGCACGACACCAACGACCGGTTCCCCGGGGCCGCGACGCTCGGCCCGCGGTACTCCACGCTGTTCGTCGATCTGCTGCCCTTTATCGAACAGCAGCCGCTGTACAACCAGTGGGACTTCGTGAACCCCGCGACCAACTACACGCCGGCGCGCGCGGGCATCGTGCTTTCGGTACTCGTGTGCCCGAGTCAGTCGCTGCAACACCCCGCGACCGCCGCGTTCACCACCTACGGCGGGAACGGCGGCACGCTCGTGTTCCCGGCCTCGCGCGCCACCCGCGACGGCATGTTTCACACCACCGGCCCGCAATCGCAGCCGAACCCGAACCAGAGCGGCGTGCGCATCGTCGAAGTAACGGACGGCACCTCGAACACGCTGCTGTTCGGGGAGCGCGTGATCGGCGACGGCGCGCTGGACTCGTTCCTGAACGCACCGAGTGGCGTGATTACGCCGGCCCCGAATCCGCCGCTCCAGTCGGCGGCGGCCTACATGGTGTGGGCACCGCCGCGCGACCAGAACGCGGGCGCGAGCCTGCTGAGCGGGTTCGCGCCGATCGGCTACCGGCACGGCACCGTGTGGACGCCGCCGCTGCCGCTCACGCCCGGCGGCATACCGCCGGAACCGCCCAAGGTGCAGTGGAGCGAGTTGAGTTTGCAGTGGTGGGCGCGGCTCGGCGCGCCGGGCAGTTACCACACCGGCGGCGCGAACTTCGCGCTCGCCGACGGCAGCGTGCGGTTCGTGCGAGACATCACAAGCACCCAAGTGCTCAGCGCCGCGAGCACCCGCGCCGGGGGCGAAGTGTTCAACTTCGATTGACGCGCAAAGATGCACCGCATGACCGAACGCGACGCCCTCATCTCCGCCGTTCGCGCGAACCCCACCGACCGCACCGCGCGCCTCGTGTTCGCCGATTGGCTCGACGAGCGCGACGACCCGCTCGGCGGGTACGTTCGCGCCGAAGCCGAGGTTCTCGCGCACGAACCCGGTTCCGGCGCGTGGTGTACCGCCCTGCTCCGCTTGCGCGACCAACCGCCGAACGGCGGATGGGAGTACGCCACCGACCTCGCGCGCGTCGCGCAGAAGATCGAGCAGTTGCGCGAATTGGACACCGCTCGCCGCGTCTTCGGTGCGCGGTGGGCCGACGCGGGGCACGAGTACCGGTTGAACGCGCCGCTCGCAGAAGCGGACGTGTTCTACTTCGAGTGGCGGCACGAGTTTTCGCTCCCGAGCGAGTACCGCGCGTTCCTGCTGCGCGTCGGGAACGGGCGCGTCGGCCCGAACTACGGGTTGCACGTTCTCGACTGCTCGGCGCACCGCCCGGAGTTGCAAGCGCCCTTCGGTCCGACGGTCGCGGAGGCCGACGCCATTGCCGCCGCGGTGCGCGTGGCGCGCGAAACGCGCGACTGGAAGCCGGTGCCGAAGATGCGCCGCGAGTGGTACCGGCGCGGGTACTTGCCGCTCGGCGACGCCGGACACGGCGACAACACGGTGCTGGTGCTAAACGGGCCGATGCGCGGCGAACTGTGGGCCGAAGGGAGGTGGTTCGTGCCGATCCGCGACGGCAAGCGCGCGGGCGGCTTTCTGGCGTGGTACGAAGAGTGGCTCGACCAGTGGCTCGCACCGGGCGCGATCGCGCGCTGGAAGAAGGCGACAGGCAACTAAACCCGGCGCCCTCGCTCTCGCGCCGGGCTACTTGATCTTCTGGAGCCACGTCGTGATGACCTTTGCAACTTCTTCCATCTGCCCAGCATCGATCTTGTCCGGTGTGTCGCTCAGTTTGTGCCAGTGTTTGTAGTCGAAGTCGATCACGTCCACGGTGGGAATACCGGCCTTGTTGAGCGCGATGTGGTCGTCCAGCACTTCGTGGCCGCGTTTGTACTCGAACGACTTCGCGCCGACCGCTTTCGCCACACCCCAGATTTGCTCCACGATGGGCTTCGCGTACTCGAACGAGTGCGCCTCGACCGGTAGGGACGCACCCTTGCCGAAGCTCAGGTCGAACAGCACGCCCGCGTCGTAGCGGTGCTTGCGCTTGCCCTTCGTTTTCGCGTAGTCGTCGGCGAAGTGCTCGGAGCCGATGAAGTACCGGTCGCCGCCGAGCGCGCGGTCGGTCTCGAACACGTACTCTTCGCCGTCGAACAGCACGAAATCGATCCCGAACTCGGTCTTCAGGTCTTTCATGTAGTGCGCCAGTTCCATCAGGAACGCGACCCCGCTGGTGCCGTCGTTCGCACTCAGGAACGGCTTGTTCCAGTTCGCCGGGTTCGCTTCTTGGTCGGCGATGGGCCGCGTGTCGTAGTGCGTGCAGAGCAGAATGCGGCGCTCCTTGTCCGGGTGCCACGAGATCACATAGTTCACGAACGGCGTCTCTTCCTTGCGGCTGCGCTGCTTCGCCTTGAACTCCTGCTTGGTGACGGTCGCGCCGAACTTCTTGAAGTGCTCCTCCATCACCTCTTGCTGCTTCTTGATGTTCGCGGTGCCGCTGACGCGCGGGCCGATGTCGCAAAGCTGCTTGACGTACTTCACGGCCCGCGCGCCGTCGAACTTGATGTCGGCGACCTTGTCGTCTGCGGCCTTGCCGCCGGTGCCGAACTCGGTCTTCTTCGGCGGCGGGTCGTCGCGGGGCGCGTCGAGCGCGGGCACCACCGGCGTTTCCGGTTCCGGCGCTCGAGCCGTGGTGAGCCACCACATCGGCACGCCAACGCCGGCCGCGGCCACCACCGCGCCCGTGATCCAACCGAGTGCGCTACTCATCGCCGTTCTCCAGTGTGCGCGAAGCCCCGACCGGGTTGCACATTTTACCGAACCGCGCGCCGCGCCGCGAGCGAACCTCGCGCGGCGCGAGCGGTTTGTAAATGTTCCCCTTCACATCGCCCCCGCGCGTCGGCATACACGGCCCCGCTCACACACCATTCACGGGCGGCCCGTTGGGGAACGGGTCGCGCGCGTTCCGCTTCGCGATTCGTTGGGCGAAGCCACGCGGGATGTACCGGCGGGGCAAGTTCCGACGACCGGGCGGGGCGCGGGGCCGAGCCAAGCCGCGGGATTCCGCGGATTTGGTCAGCGCTCGTGCGGCGGTGGTCGATAGTGGGTTGTACGCGCCCGAGTGTTCTCACTCCGGCGCGCCGGGGGAACGGCGGGCGGTCGGGTTCGCACCGACGCACCGAGCCGCGCTCCCGATTCGACCGGTACATTCGCGCGCCCCCGCCACGGAACCCGGCGGACCGCGCGAACCGGTCGAACCGGGGAGAAGCGAGAGCGGCTCAAGTATCGGGTACTCGCACGGGGCGCTCGGGTGGCGCGAAGGCGCGGCACGAGCGAAGCGAGCACCGCGACGGCAGCCCGCTGCCGATCAGGGAGGATGAGATCGTGACGACCGCGACCCAGACCGATACCGACTTCACGGCGGTGTGGCAGGAGTATCGCGAGCGCCCAACCACCGAGTTGCGGAACCGGCTCGTAGAGCGCTACCTGTCGCTGGTGAAGTACAACGCCGAGCGCATCTGGGCGCGGCTCCCGGACGGCGTCGAACTGGACGATCTCATCTCGGCCGGCGTGTTCGGCCTCCTCGACGCCATCGAGGCGTTCGACCTCACCCGCGGCGTGAAGTTTGAAACGTACTGCGTGCCCCGCATTCGCGGCGCGATGCTCGACGAACTGCGCACGATGGACTGGGTGCCGCGCCTCGTGCGCAGCAAGGCCAGCCGCATGGAAGCCAGCCGCAAGGAACTGGAAGCCGCGCTCGGTCGCCCGCCGAAGCCCGAAGAGCTGGCCGCGAAACTCGGCATCCCGCTCGACCAACTGCCGGCGTACGTTGGTGAGGCCACCGCCGTGAACCTCGTCAGCCTGAACAAGAAGTGGTACGAGACCGACAGCTACAAAGACGTGCGCGAGATCGACATTCTGGAAGACAAGAAGGCCGAAGACCCGACCGGCCGGCTCCAGAATCGCGACCTCATGAAGCTGGTGACGCGCGGGCTGAACCGCAACGAGCGCCTCATCGTGATCCTCTACTACTACGAGGAGATGACGATGAAGGAGATCGGCGCGACGCTCAACCTGAGCGAGAGCCGCGTGAGCCAGATGCACAGCAGCATCGTGGCCCGGTTGCAAGCGCACCTCGCGAAGCGCAAGGGCGAGTTCAACCCGAACTGACGGGCTACCGATTCTCGGCGAACGGCCGGCGCGAGCCGGCCGGTTGCGTTTGTGGGGCGCAGAACGGGCAGGCCTCCACCGGCCGTTCGCAGGCGGCGCGCTAAACTAACCGGAACTCCCTACGGGTTCCGATCATGTCCGCCGCCAACCGCTACCTCGTTTCGTTCGACGCCCGCGACACGGTCCACCGGTTCACCGACGTGCTCGTCGTCGGGGCCGGCATCGCGGGCATGCGCGCGGCGCTCGAAGTGCCGTCGGACCTGTCCGTGCTCGTCGTCACGAAGGACCGCGTGACCGAGAGCAACAGTTCCTACGCGCAGGGCGGCATCGCCGGCGTGCGCTCGCCCGAAGACGCCTTCGAGAACCACGTCGAAGACACGCTGATCGCCGGCGACGGGCTGTGCGACCGCGCGATCGTGGACACGGTGATCCGCGAAGCGCCGCAGCAGATCGACAAGCTCATCGAGTTCGGCACCAAGTTCGACGAAGAGGGCGGGCAGCTCGCGCTCACCCGCGAGGGCGGGCACTCGCACCGCCGCATCGTGCACGCGCTCGGCGATTCCACCGGGTTCGAGGTGATGCGCGCCATCATCGCCTTCGCGCGCACGCGCCCGAACGTGCGCATCTGGGACGACACCTTCATCATCGACCTGCTCACCCACGACGGCGCGTGTTGCGGGGCGGTGCTGGCGCGCGGCCCGGAGCGCTTGCTGGTGTGGGCGAAGCAAGTGATTCTCGCGTCCGGCGGTTGCGGGATGGTGTACCGCGAAACCACCAACCCGCCCGTGGCGACCGGCGACGGCATGGCGGCAGCTTACCGCGCCGGGGCCGAACTGCGGGACATGGAGTTCATGCAGTTCCACCCCACGGTGCTCTACGTCGCGGGTTCGGCGCGGTACCTCGTGAGCGAGGCGGTGCGGGGCGAGGGCGCGTACCTGCGCGACGTGTACGGCGAGCGGTTCATGCCGGCCGCGGACCCGCGCGCGGAACTCGCGCCGCGCGACGTGGTGGCGCGGGCCATCTTCCGCACGATGGAGCGCACGCAGCACCCGAACGTGTACCTCGACCTGTCGCACCTGAACCCGGAGATGGTGCGCGCGCGGTTCCCCGGCATCGGGCGCGTGTGCAAGGGGTTCGGCATCGACATCACGAAGGACCGCATCCCGGTGCGCCCGGGCGCGCACTACATGATCGGCGGCGTGACCGTGGACGCGACCGGGCGCACCACCGTGCCCGGGCTGTGGGCCGCCGGCGAAGTGACGAGCAGTGGCTTGCACGGCGCGAACCGGCTCGCCTCGAACAGTCTGATCGAAGGGCTGGTGTACGGTACGCTGTGCGGGCGCGGCGCGGCAGAGGCGGTACGGGCGCTACCCCGCGACATGCGGGCGCTGCCGATCCGCTCGGCCATTCCCGAGAGCGAACCGGACGCCCGGCTCGACGTGGCCGACCTCACCGCTTCGTTGCGCAGCCTGATGGTGCGGAAAATGGGCATCGTCCGCGACCGCGCGCGCCTGTTAGAAGCGAAAGAAGACCTGCGCTTCTGGTGCCGCTACGCGCTGTCGCGCGAGTTCGACGGGAAGGCCGGGTGGGAGTTGCAAAACCTGCTCACGATCGCGCGGCTGATGGTAGCCGCCGCGCTGGAGCGCGAGGAGTCGCGTGGCACCCACTTCCGCAGCGACTTCCCGGCGCACGCGGGGGGCTGGGGGGCGCGCCACACGACGAGCGAACCGTTCGTTGCGCTCGTTTAACACAATCCGTCGCTCCGCGGTCCTCGTCTGTTCTGTGTCGCCCGGTGTTACATTTGAGGACGCAACTATGAAGGCTCGTCTGTTCGCCCTGACCGTCGCCGCGGCCGTGCTCTCCGGGTCCGCGAGCGCCGACGACAAAGCGCCGGTGGAACTGAAAGTGGTCGCCAAGACCGCGAAGTACAAGTTCGACGGCGGCGGCAAGACCGCCGACGAGTACAAGAAGCACCTCGAAGACCTCGCGGCGAAGGCGAAGGCGGGTGAGCTGGTGCAACCGCCGAAGGCGCTCGCGGTCGATTTCGTGCTGACGCTGACGAACACGACCAAGAGCGACATCACGATCTATGTGGGCGGCGACACGAACCAGTTCACGTTCGAACTGACGGGCGGCGCGGGCGTGGTGGCGATGGCGAACCCGGTGGCGTTCACCGCGGACTTCAAGCTGCCGAAGGCCGTGACGCTGGCCGCGGGCAAGTCGCACGAGATCCCGGTGAAGGCGTTCGCGGACGGCATGCGCGGGTTCTCGCGGCTGGTGTTCTGGACCGGGCCGGGCGAGTACAAGCTGACCGCCAAGTACCAACTGGCGAAGAACGGCGACGGCGACAAGGGCGACGAACTGAAGAGCGCCGCGACCACGATCACGGTCGAGAAGTAAGGCGCCTCTTGGCGAACCCCGCCCTTGCGGGCGGGGTTCGCCTTTCCCTTCGCTAACGCACATCGCATCGCGCAATTTTGCGGAATAACTTCATTCCTCGCGCATCGTGTGCTTCGGGGCGCGAACTCGCGCGCCGCGGGCGCGTCACTTACCAACAGCGATGTTCCACAACCTCGTTCGGTCGCAACGGCAACAGGGGAAACCGGCAGTGCCAGATACCATGTTCGGGCTGCTCGCGGGCGGGGCCGCGCTCGGCCTGCTCGCTAGCATGTGGGGCAAGATCAAGGGCGTCGCGTGGCGGCTCGTCGGGCTGCTCGTGCAGCGCGTCGAGATCCCCACCGAACCCGGGCACGAGGCGCTCATCGCGTACCTCATCGCCAACTTCAAGCGGTCCCGCAACTACGACAAGATGTACGGCGCGAGCTGGGAGTACCAGCGCGACGGCCGCTACGGCCTCGTGCCGTACGAGGTGTTCGGCAACCGCACGCTCATCCTGTGGAACGGCTGGTTCCCGTTCCTGTTCTCCAACCAAGTCGAGAACAAGGCCGCCAGCGGGAAGGGCACCGGCGACTCGTCCGGGAGCGGGATGAAGATCCACTCCACGCTCACGTTCGTTCGCGGAACCGTGGACGTGGAAGCCATCTTGCGCGCGGCGTGTGAGGCGCGGAACAACATCTCGTGGGCCGTCGAGGACCAGCAAACCGCGACCAAGAACCGGTTCTGCATCCACCACGTGCCGCCCCGCGGCAACAACGACGGCGAGTGGACCGGCAGCAGCGACGGCCTCGCGTGGTACCAGCAGGGCAACTACCGGCTGCTCGCGCACACGCCCGAGCAACTCGGGAAGGCGCGCACGAACAACGGCAAAGCGCTCGACCACCTCATCTTCCCGCAGCGCGTGAAAGACCTCATCAAAGAGATCGAGCTGTGGCGCATGAGCAAAGACTGGTACCTCGAAAAGGGCATCCCGTGGAAGCGCGGGTGGCTGCTCTACGGCCCGCCCGGCACCGGGAAGACGGCGCTGGCGCGCGCGTTCGCCGAAGACCTGAACATGCCGATTTACGTTTACAACCTCGCGGAGATGAGCAACCACGACCTCATTAACACTACAGCGCGGCTTTAGATGACGGATCTATGCCGCCGTTTCTTGTGCGACTTCGTGGCCTGTTCGTTCCGCCGTTGGTGGTAGCGGATCACGCTTCCGACATGGAGTAGTTCC
>JALHNS010000283.1 GCA_022843445.1 Gemmata sp. | reverse complement strand
GTCGTTCCCGGGCCGCGCGGCGAAGACCCGCCCGTTCCGCCGCCCGCCGACCTGCGCAAGAACTGAGTACCGTTAGGCCGTCGAAGAAGCCGCGACCACTTCGAGCGCGATGCCGCTGGTCAGGTCGAGCCACTCGGTGCGCCACGCGGCGAACGCCTTCTTCCCCGCGGGCACCTTCGCGCGCAGCGACTTCGCCCACGCGTCGATGCCCTTTTGCACGCGCGCGAGTTGCTTCGGCATCGCGGCCCCCACCGCGGCGCGAATGCCCGCGAGCCGGGCCGCGCCCACCACCGCGTCTTGCACGTCGCCGAGTACCTCTTGCGCGCGCTCGACGGCCGGGTACACGGACTCGCGCAGCGCCGGCGGGAAGCACCCGGCGAACAGCTCGATCGCGTACCGCAACCGCTTCCCGACGATCCGAAGCGTGTGCAGCGCTTCCGCTTCTTTCGGGTTCGCGCGCACGCCGTCGGTGAACTCCGCGAGTAGCGCGCCGAGTTGCGCCGCGGCCAGTTCGCCGAAGTTGGCCGGGGCCGGTTCGCCGTCCGGTTCGCGCGCGCGCGCCACGAGTTCGTCGCCGCGCTGCGCGAACAGCGGCCCGGCTTCGCTCGCCGCGCTCGCCAACCGCAGTTGCGCGGCGGCGCGCTCGCCGAAGGCGTATCCCGCGAGAAAATCCAGCGCGGGCTTGCACGCCGCCACCGGCTTCGCGGTGTCGAGCGCCGCGCGGAACACGTCCCAATCGCGGGCGTCACCGGCGGCGCGGCGCAGCGCGCGGAGCGCGCGCTTCACGTCTTTGAACGGCTTGTGCGGCAGCGCCGGCGCGAACGCCCGCAGCGCCGCCGCCGCGCGCCGCGTACCCACGCGCAGTTGGTGCACGTGCTCGATATCGGCGTAGGGCTTTTCGACCGCGAGCGGGAGGAAGTGCCGCACCACCGCGAACCGGGCCGCGAGCGCGGCGCGCGCGGCTTCCGCCACCGGCGCTGTCGGCGAAAGCCCCTCGATCCACTTCCCGTCGGCCATCGGCGCGGCTCCTGAATTCCTTGCCGAACTAGCATAGCGGGCCGCGCGTCAACCGACCGCAAGAGCGCGGAGCCGTTCGAGCACCGTCTCGGCCGACGGGTGCGGCGACACCAGCGCCGGGCGCAGCGCGAGCGGCACGCGGTCCATGCGGTACGCGGTGCCACCGGAACTGATCCCCGCGACCGCGGCCGTCAGATGCACTTTCGCCGCGCGGCTCAGCGGCCCGACGCGCGAATCGATCACCACCGTGGGAATGCGCTTCAACCGCTCGACGGCGGGCCGCGGCAGCGGTGCCCACGGCGCGTCGCCCACAATCAGCGCCGCGTCCACGTCGCCGCGGCGCAGCAGATCGACGGCGCTGAATTCGCCGGGGAACGACCGCGGCGTGCCCTTACTCAAATCGAGCGCGAGCGGGTGCCCACCGGTCCACGACAGCACTTGATCGGTGCCCATCTCGTTGCCGTGGTCGCGCATCGGAAGTGCGACGCACTTCGTAACCGCGTTCAGGTCCGCGACCAGTTGGAACACCGCGGCGGCGTTCATGTGCTTGCCGCGCGTCCCGGTGAGGCCCGTTCCGAGGAACACCGCCGCGTACCGCGCGCGCTTCAGGTGTTCGAGCAACTCGCGCAGGCGCTCCACCGAAAGGCCAGTTTCCGCGACCGCGCTCGCGCGCATCGGCGCGCCCCGCAGGAGCGCGCGCAGGACCGTCAGCGCCTCGAAATCCGAGTTCGGGCGAATCAGGAACGCGTGATCGCTCGCGGCGGTGGTTGGGGTTTCGCGCACGTCGACCGCGAGCACGGTGCGCCCGGCGCGGCCGTTCGGCACGAACTTCCCGACCGCGTCCGCCGAATACCGCTCGAAGTGCCGCGGGTGCGATTCGGCCGGGTTGGTGCCCCAGAACAGCAGCACGTCGGCCCGGTTGCGCACCTCGCCGAGCGACGCCCCGACTTCGCCGACGAGCTGCGCCGCGATGCGCGTGGGGCCGTGCGTGAGCGCCGTGTGCCCCTCGATCGCGCCGCCGATCGTTTCGGCGAGCGCGACCGCGGCCCGCTGCGCTTCGGTGCTGGCTTGCCCAAGCCCGAACACCAGCGGGAAGTGCGCGGCGCGCAGGTGCTGCGCCGCGACCCGCAAGGCATCTTCGAGCGGCGCGGGCGCTCCGTCGACGAGCGCCGTGGGCTGCGCGACGTGCGAATCGTGCGCCGCGAACCACGCCGCCCCGAGTTCGCACGCGCGTTCGGCGCGCGCGACGCGGTTCGCGGCGGTGTGAACGTCGATGTCGTCGCAGACGCACCCGCACGCGAGGCAGACGGCGTTCCGCACAACGGTCTCGGTCATGTGCCCTTTCTTGAACAATGGGAACGACCAGAGACTCATTCGCCGTCGCTCGGGTCCACCGCTGATTGATTCTCTTTGAGTGTTCGCCCTTCGGCGTCCTTCCACTCGGTGCGCCCGTTGGCGGAGCGACCGAGCACGACACCCGCTGCGATTGAAGGTGAATCGAACGTGTAGTCTTGTGCGAACCGCAGTTGTTCACCGTCTCGCACAATAACGCCGCTCTCTTGGAGAGTCATACGAAGCACTTGGGCAGCGCGTTTCACCGAAGCCTGTACTTCGTTAACGACTTCGGACCGCGCGAGCACCACGAACCCATTTGCGTCTTCGTACCCTTCCGCGACGTTACCCTTTGCTCGCAGGTAGTATCGCTTCGCCACCGTTGGCGCGGCTTGCGGCTTCTCGAAAACGGTGATGCCGAGTAGCGGGTAGATCAGCAGCATCTCGTCCAAAAATCCTTCTGCCTCGGCTTGATCCGGTTCGGACAGCGATGGCGGTTGGGGCTCGTTCGCGTTTTCGAGTTCGCACCGCTTGGCTTCTCGCGCGAGTTCGCACAGGCGCGATTCGAGATACTGAACGTGTGCCTTGTTCAGGTTGTCGTCTTTGCTGATGAACAGAACGAGCGACGTCCAGAAGTCTTTCTTGGCGTAGTGCTGTTTGAGGCGCGGGAGCGCCGGGTCTCCCTCGCCGATGTAGACGAGCGGCAAATCGCTTTCTTCCGACGGCCCGACGAGCACATACACGCCGGTGCGGTCGAAGTCCGGGCGCGCCTTCGCGTCGTTGAAGCGTGACCGCGGGCACACGATCGCGCGCCCGGTCCAGTTCGATTTCTCCACCGTCCGAACGCCGTCGGGCGTTCCTTCGGGCAGAAAGATGCGCAGCGAGAACGCGCGACGGTTGGTTTGCATGATGGATTCCCTCAATCCCCCATGCTGAAGAACACGGCGGGCGCGGCGGTGCTGGGCAGCGCGTTAATGCGCGCCAGCGCGCGGCGGAACCGACCGGTCGAGGCGTAGTGCGTTACGATCACCAGCGGTACCGGGCTGCCGCCTTCTTCCTCCGCTTCGTGCTGTACCAAGCTCGAAATGCTGATTTCTTCGTCGGCCAGTATGCGCGTGATGTCCGCGAGCACGCCGGGTTTGTCGGCGACCAGTAAGCGCAGGTAGAACCGGCTGCGGACGCGCTCCGGCGGTTCCACCACGAACCCGCGGCCCTCGCGGCCCCACAACTTCGCCGCCGCGAACGTGCGCTGCGCGCGGCCCACGCCCAAGTCGATCAGGTCCGCGACGACCGAACTCGCGGTCGGCATCATGCCCGCGCCCGGGCCTTGGTAGAGCGTTTCGCCCACGATGTCGCCGTACACCAGCACCGCGTTGTACGCGCCGCGAACTTGGGCCAGCAAATCCGTGTGGCGCAACAGCACCGGCGCGACGTGCAGCGCTACGGTCGGCGGGCCGTTCCCGTTCGCGTGCGCGCCGCCGCGACTCAGTTTCGCGCCGTTGGCCGCGTGACTGTGCCCGCCGGTCCACGCTTCCGCCAGCAGTTTGATCGTGTAGCCCAGTTCGTTCGCGAAGCGAATGTCCATCGCGTCGATGGTGTCGATGCCCTGCCGCGCGATCTCGTGCGGCTTCGCGGCCACGCCGAACGCGATCTGCGCCAGCACCGCGAGCTTGTGCGCCGCGTCGCTGCCGTCCACGTCCAGCGTCGGGTCCGCTTCGGCGTAGCCCAACCGCTGCGCTTCTTTCAGCGCGGCGGCGTAGGTCATCCCCTGTTCGGCCATCGCCGTAAGAATGAAGTTGGACGTGCCGTTCAGAATCGCCTGAATCGCGGTCACTTGGTTCGCGGCGAGGCTCTCGCCCAGCGCGCGAATGATGGGCACACCGCCAGCGACTGCGGCCTCGAAGCACACGGTACGCTCGGCCCGCCGCGCGGCCTCAAACACCTCGGTGCCGTGCGCCGCGAGCAGGGCCTTGTTCGCGGTCACGACGTGTTTGCCGGCCGCGAGCGCGCCGAGCACAACGTCTTTCGCGGTGGCGGTGCCGCCGATCAGTTCGACTACGACGTGCACGTGCGGGTCGTGAATCGCCGCGCTCGCGTCGGTGGAAACGAGTTCGGTCGGAACGATGGGGTCGCGGGCCTTAGCGGGGTCGCGCACGACGACATGGCGGAGAGCCATAGCGCGGCCGGCGCAGCGGGCGACGCGGTCGGCGTGCCCGAGCAGCACGCGGGCCACGCCGGTGCCGACGGTGCCGCAGCCGACGAGTGCGATGCCCAGCGTGTCGCTCATGTGCGCGGCCCCCGAGTTGTGAGGGGGCTATTATCGCGGCCCGCGCGCGTCCGGCTACGGCGCACGAACGAAGAACGCCCGCGGCCGGAGCCGCGGGCGCTCGGTACGTCGGAGGGAAGCGCGCTCAGGCGGCGCGCGTGCGGCGGCGGCCGATCAGCGCCACGAACCCGATGCCCGCGAGCACCAGCGCCGGCGGGGCCGGAATCGGGTTGTTCTCCGGCGGCTTCACCACCACGCCCGCGATGTCCTTGTCGCTGCTGCCGTCGGCGAACCCGCGGAACCGCACCACGAACCCGGCCGTGCCGTTGCTGCTCATCGCGGTCAGCAGGTTCGCGGCCGTCAGCTTCGTGAGGTTCGTGCCGTTCACGAGGAAGCTGAACGTGCCCGTTTCGCCCACCGCGAGGCCGTCCGACGGCATGCCGCCGCCGAGCCAGTCGCCGCCCACAGCCGCCCCGATGTCGAACTTGCCGAACGGCGAGGTCGAGACCGTGTTGGTGTAGGTGGGCGCGCCGAGCAGCAGGAAGTTCTGCCCGGTGCTCGGGTCGAACGTTTGCTGGTACGACGTGACCGTGCCGATGTTGCCCTTGCTCGTGCTGTTCGGGTCGTTGAACGCGAACCCGGTCAGGAACCCGCCGTTGGAGAACGGGCTCACGTTCGTGAGGGTCACGCGAATCAGTGCGCTGTTGGACGTCTGGTTGGTGACTTCGACCGTGCCGGTGAACTGGCCGGGCAGTTCGTTGTCGCCGATGTTGATGATGTCGGCGCGGGCCGAGCCGAGCGACGCGCACAGCGCCGCGAGTGCGAGCAAGAAGCGACGGGGTGACATAGGAGTTCAACTCCGTGGTGAGTGCGCGGTGAGGGGCCGCGCGAACGAATACGCCGAACGAACCGTCTGCACACACTGTGCCGGAGCTGTCAAATAAATCGACAGCGTCAAAGGGACACGGAAAATGAGTGCAACGCGGGTCGGTGGTGGGTCGAGGCGGCGCCCGCGCGCTAACAGCGCTGAACGAAGTGCGTCGCCCCAGTCCATAAAGCTTACACAAACGATTCGCACGGCACAACCGCGCGATTCAGAAAGTGCCGCGCCTTCGCGCCGAATCGCGCCCGAACCGCGGCGGGGCAGGGTGCGTCTGTTCGGTGCGATTTCGCTCTCCACTCCTCCGGTGCCCATTGACCGTCCGCATTCCCGAGTTCGCGCTCGTGCTGCTCCTCGGCCCGTCCGGGTGCGGGAAGTCGTCGTTCGCCCGCAAGCACTTCAAGGCGACGGAAATCCTCTCGTCCGACTTCTTCCGCGGCATGGTGTCCGACGACGAGATGAACCAAGCCGCGAGTGAGAACGCCTTCGAACTACTGCACCGCGCGTGTGCGATGCGCCTCGCGGCCGGCAAGCTCACCGTCATCGACGCCACCAACGTGCGCGCCGAAAGCCGCAAGCCGTTCCTTGAGATGGCGCGGCAGTATCACGCCCAGACCGTAGTGCTCGCGTTCGATTTCGACGCCGAGTTCTGCCACGCGCGCAACCAAGCGCGCGCCGCGGAGCGGCCGTTCGGCCCGCACGTCGTGCGCCGCCACGCCGACGACCTGCGGCGCTCGCTCCCGCGCCTCGAAGCCGAAGGGTTCCGGCGCGTGATCGTGCTGCGCACCGAAGAGGAAGTGAACGCGGTGAGCGTGGAACGCTACCGGCTCGCCGTGAACAAGCGCGACGAAACCGGGCCGTTCGACCTGATAGGCGACGTTCACGGCTGCCTTTCGGAACTGCTGCTGCTGCTCGTGAAACTCGGCTACTCGCTCGTTCGCGCGCGGGACGAAGACGCCCGCGAGTTCTGGCGCGTGCGCCCGCACCCCGAAGGGCGGCGGCTCGTGTTCGTCGGCGACCTGTGCGACCGCGGCCCGGACACGCCCGGCGTGTACCGGCTCGTGCGCGACGCGGTGGGGTGCGGCCTCGCGTTCTGCGTGATGGGCAACCACGACGACAAACTGCTGAGCTGGCTGACCGGCAAGCCGGTGAACCCGAGCCACGGGCGGCAGCAAAGCATCGAGCAGTTCGAGCGCGAACCCGACGCGCTGCGCCCGCGGGTGGCAGACTTCATCGCGAAACTGCCGAGCCACTTGGTGCTCGACGGCGGGCGGTTGGTCGTCGCGCACGCGGGGCTGAAGGCCGAGATGCACGGCCGCGTTTCGGGGAAGGTGCGCGCCTTCGCGCTCTACGGCGATACGACCGGCGAGAGCGACGAACTCGGCCTGCCCGTTCGCCTGAACTGGGCCGCGAACTACAAGGGCCGTGCGAGCGTGGTCTACGGTCACACGCCCGTGCTCTCGGCCGTTTGGGAGAACCGCTGCGCGTGCATCGACACCGGGTGCGCGTTCGGCGGCGCGCTCACGGCGCTCCGCTGGCCGGAACAGCAGTTCGTGAGCACGCCGGCCGATCGCGAGTACGCGGTGCCGAAGCGGCCGTTGGCGCAACCTACCCCCCCGGCCCCCCTCCCTGAAGGGAAGGGGGAGAGTCGTCTCGCTGCGCTCGACGAACTAAGACCTTCGGAACTCGGAAGCGAGAACGGGGTGCGAAGCTCTTTCTCCCCCCTTCCCTTTAGGGAGGGGTGGGGCGGGGGGGTAGGTGAAACGCTGCTCGACCTCGCGGACGTGACCGGGCGGCGCGCGATCCCGACGCGGTTCGCGGGCAGCGTCGTCATTCGTGAAGAGAACGCCGCGGCGGCGCTCGAAGCGATGTCGCGGTTCGCGGCCGATCCGCGGTGGCTCATTTACCTGCCGCCCACGATGTCGCCGTGCGAAGCGTCGCCGCTGCCGGACTTCCTCGAACACCCGGCGGAGGCGTTCGGCTACTACCGGCAAGAGGGCGTCACGCGCGTGGTGTGCGAACAGAAGCACATGGGGTCGCGCGCGGTGGTGATCGTGTGCAAAGACGAAACCGCCGCGAAGCGGCGGTTTCGCGCGCCCGCCGGCGAAACCGGGATCGTCTACACGCGCACCGGTCGCCGGTTCTTCGATTCGCCCGAAGTGGAAGCCGAATTCCTCGCGCTAGTGCGCGACGCCCTCACGCGCGAGAACTGGTGGTCGAAGTTCGACACGGATTGGGTCGCGCTCGACGGCGAACTGATGCCGTGGTCCGCGAAGGCACAAGAGCTGCTCCGCCGGCAGTACGCCGCGACCGGCAGCGCCGCGCGGGCGGCGCTCGCGGAGGTGGTGCCGATTGCGCCGCCGGAACTGCGCGAGCGGTTCGCGGCGCGCGCCGATGCCGCGAACAAGTTCGTGGAGGCGTACCGGCGCTACTGCTGGCCGGTGAACGGCGTCGGCGATCTGAAGTTCGCGCCGTTCTTCGTACTGGCGACCGAGGGCAAAGCGCACTTCGACCGCACGCACGAGTGGCACATGCGAGAACTCGCTGCGCTGGCCGGCGGGCTGATGCTCGCGACGCCGCACCGAGTGGTCGATCTCACCGACGCCGCGCAAGTGGAAGCCGCGACGCGGTGGTGGCTCGACCTCACGGAAGCCGGCGGCGAAGGGATGGTCGTGAAGCCGCTGGAGGTGATCGCGCAAGGCCGGCGGTTCTTCGCGCAACCGGCGCTGAAGGTGCGCGGGCGCGAGTACCTGCGCATCATCTACGGCCCGGACTACCTGCTACCGGAACACTTGGTCCGGCTCAAGCACCGCGCGGTCGGGAGCAAGCGCGGCCTCGCGGCCCGCGAGTTCGCGCTCGGCCTCGAAGGGTTGGAGCGGTTCGCGCGGAACGAGCATGCGAGCGCCGTTCACCAGTGCGCGTTCGCCGTACTCGCGCTGGAAAGCGAACCGATCGACCCGCGGTTGTAGAATGACGCGGCACCATTCGGAGCCGCGCCATGTCGTTCACCGCAACGGAAGTGATGATCTGTAGCGCCGCGCGCGAATTGGAAGACGGGAAATCGGTCGCCGTGGGCACCGGGTTGCCGTGCGCCGCGGCGATGCTCGCGCAGCGCACGCACGCCCCGAACCTCGTCATCCTCTTCGAAGCAGGTGGCGTCGCGCCGCAACTCCCCACGATGCCGGTGAGCGTCGGCGACAGTACCACCTTTCACCGCGCGCTGATGGCGACCTCAATGGCCGACGTGATGCAGTTCTGCCAGCGCGGGATGGTGGACTACACGTTCCTCAGCGGCGCGCAGATCGACCCCTACGGCAACCTGAACTCCACGGTGATCGGCCCGCACGCGAAGCCGAAAGTGCGGCTGCCCGGCAGCGGCGGCGCGAACGACCTCGCGTCGTTCTGCTGGCGCACGCTGATCGTGATGAAGCACGACGCGAAGAAGTTCTCCGAGAAACTCGACTTCCTCACAACGCCGGGCTACCTGACCGGCCCCGGTGCGCGCGAGGCCGCGGGGCTGCCGCCCGGTACCGGGCCGCACCGCGTCATCACCGATCTGTGCGTGCTGGACTTCTGCCCCACCACGAAGCGGATGCGCGTGAAAAGCCTGCACCCCGGGCGCACGCTGGAGGAAGTGAAAGCCGCGACCGGCTTCGCGCTGGCGGACGGCCCGCCGCCGGAGCAAACGCCCGCACCGACCGACGAGCAACTGCGGATTCTGCGAACCGACGTGGACCCCGGGCGCTACGTTCTGGGAAAAGCGGGGTAAGAGCACATCTGACGAGCCGGAAGCGTGTTG
>JALHNS010000282.1 GCA_022843445.1 Gemmata sp. | reverse complement strand
GGCGCGCCGAGGGGCGCGCCGAGGGGCGCGCCGAGGGGCGCGCCGAAGGCCGGCGCGAGGAGGCCGCGGAATTCCTGATGCGGCAAGGGCGGAAGAAGTTCGGGCCGCCGACCGAAGCGCACGAAGCCGCGCTTGCGGCAGTGACCGAACTTTCGCGGCTCGAAGCGCTGAGCGAGAAGTTGCTCGACGTGAACACGTGGGACGAACTGCTCGCGGGCGCGTGAGTAGCGCCCGCGAGCGTGCCCCCCGTCACTCCGGCGAAATCACTTCGCCGTTCGCGGGCGTTTCCGCCGCCGACCACGCGGCGTCGGTCACGTTCGCGCTCACGAACTTCACCGCGCCGTCGCCCATCGCCATGTAAATGCCGCTGCGCGAGATGCTCTGCGACTTCAGGCAGTGGACGTTATCGACCGGCGGCGCGAACTCGGGCCGCAACATGCACCGGCACATCCACGGGTCCGCGCCGGTCCACGACGTGGGCACCGGGCCGCCGCGGTTCACGAACCCGCTCCGCGGCCAGTACCCGTTCACGTACAGCGAGGTCGGCACCAACCCGTTCGCCCACTGCGCCGAACTCGGGTACTGGCCCGCACCCAGCGCCGGCGTAAAGTCGGTGGGAATCGCGCGCGGATCGACGCCGTAGCCCCACAGCGTCGCCCCGAACATCGGGTTGCCGCTCGGCCGGCGCGCCACCGCGTACTTCTCGTTGAACAGGATCGTGTTGGACAGCCCGTCTTGAATCTTGGCGATCGGCGCGCCCTCGTCGCCGAACACCTGCCAGTTCGCGCTGTAGCTGCTCAGCCCCCACTTGGTGTTCGCGGTGCTGGCCCACGCGGGGTACGGGTTCGCGGTGCCGGTGCTCGCGCTCCACGACGGCGCGGCCACCGGCAGGTCGAACGCGCCGTCGCCGGTCATCGTCGGGTCCGCGGGGTGCCGCAGCACCTTCAGCGGCGCGGACCGCGAGCCGTCCGGCCCGAGGTCGTACAGCGCGTTCTGCTCGACGTACGGCAGCAGGTGGTAGTAGATCGAACCGGCCGGGCCGCCGCGCTTCACCTGCCCGAAGATCGGCGGGGTGATGCCGTGTGTGCCCTCGAAGTTGCTCACCGCCAGCCCCTGCTGTTTCAGGTTGTTCTGGCTCTGCGTGCGGGCCGCCGCTTCGCGCACCTTCTGCACCGCCGGCAGCAACAGCCCGATCAGGATCGCGATAATCGCGATCACCACCAGCAACTCGATCAGCGTGAACCCGCGTCGAACGGAACGAATCATGGCGTCCTCCGTTGGGGGAACTTCAGAAGTACGGGTCGCGGGCGACAACAATCGGCGTCTTTACGGCGACCGAGAACACCGCCTCGCGATCGCTCGGCTTGCCCTTCTTGTCCTTCAGTTTCAGCGCCACCGTGAAGCGGATCACGGCCGCGTCGGTCGCGTCGGCCTTCAGCACGGTGTAGCTCTCGAGCGCGTGCGTGCCGCGGAGTTCCTCGGCGAAGTCCACGGGGTCCGCGAGCGCCTTCAACTTCGCGACCGGTTCGTTGGCCTTCCAGTTGTCAAGCGCCGCGGTCACGGCGGCGCGCCCGCGCTCCACCGCGTCCGGGGCGTGGCGCGCGGAACTGCAGCCGAGCGCGAGCAGCGCGAGAGCGCAACAGGTACGCAACATGACCGGGGTGCCCGGGTGCGCGGGTTCAGAGTGTGGAAGGAAACGGACCGTTTCGAAAGGGGCCGCGCGGCGCGGCCTAGCGGCGCACTCAGACGAAGCCCGTGTCTTCGACCGCGCGGAACGGCGGTTCGGCGGGGCGGCGGTGGCAGGGGGTGCGGAACATGACGCACGTATGCTACGCGAGGCGCGAGCCGGGAGCAACAGCGCGCGCGAAAGTCGTTACGCGCGTAAAAAAGGCCGGGCGCACTGAAGCGCCCGGCCCCGGGGTGCGGCGCGGTCGGCGCGTTACTTCTTCTTTTCCTTCACGGTCCACAGGTGCAAGGTGTACTCGTCGCCGTCTTCGCCCTTCACCATGATCGTCTTGTCCGGGGCCCAGTCGCCCATCACGAACCGGTGCGACACGATCCGCGTGCCCGGCTTCAGTTGCTTTTCCAGCAGGGGGCGCAGCAGGTTGTTGAACTCGTTGCCCATGTACAGCATCACGACGGTCGCTTCGCTGTAGTCGCGGTCCTTCAGCGCGTCGCCCTCGATGATGGTGATTTCCTTGTCCAGCTTCGCCTTCTTCACGTTCTCCTTGGCTTCGTCGGCCTTCTTCGCGTCGATCTCGATACCGACGGCCTTCTTCGCGCCCTTCTTAATGGAGGCGATGAGCACGCGGCCGTCGCCGGGGCCGGGTTCGTACACCACGTCGTCCTTGCCGACCTTGCCGAGCTTCATCATCTCTTCGACGATGTCGTCCGGGGTGGGCACCCAGCGGATCTGCGCCTTGTCCGGGTTCTTCGGGTCGGCCATCGTCAGGTCCACCACGATGTCCTCGCCGCCCTTGAACTCGACGTTCTTGGTGCGCGTGAGCTTCGTGTAGTTGTTCGGCTCCCACATCACGCTGAACGAGTACTCGTACAGTTTGCCCACTTCCAGTTCGGGCGTCTCGAACTCGCGCACGAGGCCGCTGGGCTTGGTGTCCTTGCCCTCGATTTGCAGCTTGGCGTCCTCTTGGGGCACGCTGATCTTGAGCTTCGATTTGGCCTTCTTCTTGTCGTCCTTCTTCTCGTCCTTCTTGTCCGGTTGGGCCTTCGCGCTCAGCGCGGTGAGGCCGGCCGAGAGGAAGAACACGGACAGGGCCAGCCCGAGCGCGCGGGCGGTGCGGGAGGTGAACATCGGCGGTCCTCGGTGGAAACGGCGGTCGCGGCGCGGAATCAGTGTCACCGAAAGGAACTACGCACGCAAGGGGGGATCGACAATAGCCCCCGCGCGGCTACGTTACCGCACACGGGCACTCCGCCCGCACTCTTCCGAGGGCCCGCCATGCGCCGCTCGCTGTTCGCTCTGTTCGCTTTCGCGCTCGTGCCGCTCGCCGCGCGCGCCGCCGACGCCGATCACCCGTACAAGAACGCGAAGGTCGGCGACTTCGCCGTGTTCACTGTGACCACGAAAGCGGCCGGGCTCGCCATTCCCGGCACCCTGACACAAACTGTGACGGCCCGCAGCGAGAAGGAAGTGACGGTCAAGGCCGTTACCGTCATCGAACTGCTCGGACAGAAGAAGGAGCAAGAGAAGGAGCAGAAGATCGACCTGACGCAACCGTTCGACCCGTCGAAGGCCGCGAACGTGCCCGCGGGCGTGAAAATCACCAAGGGCAAAGAGGGTACCGAGAAGTTGAAGCTGGGCGGGAAGGAGTACGAGTGCGCGTGGACCGCCTACACCGCGACCGGGCAGGCCAAGGGCAAGGACGTGGCGCTCGAAATGAAAATCTGGACCGCGAGGGGACTGGCGCTGGGCGTCGTGAAGACCGAGGTGCAAACCGAGGTGAACGGCCAGAAGGTGGAACTGACGATGGAGATGAAAGAGTTCGGCAGCAAGAAGTGACACAGCCGGCAGCGGCGCGGCACACGGCCGCGCCGCCGCGGCGCTCACTTGCCGAAGCAGAACAGGTGGCTCTCGCCGCGCACGAACACGCGCCCGTCGGCCACCGCGGGCGTGGCGTACACCTTCTCCCCGAGCGCCCCCTTCGTCAGCTTGCCGGGTTCGTCGCCCAGCGGCAGCACCGCGGTGTCGCCCTTCTCCGAGAGCATCAGCACGCTGTTGCCCGCCAGCACCGGGGACGCGGTCACAGAGGTACCGAACACGTCGGCGGTCCACACTTCTTTGCCGGTCTTCGCCTCCACGAACGTCGCCCGCCCGCCGTCGGCGATCCAGAACACGCGATCGCCCTGCGCGATCAGGCACGGCACGTACGGGGTGTCCTTTTTCAGTTCCCACACCTTTTCCGGCGTCTTCTTGTCCGTATCGATGGCGACCATGTACCGCGCGCCCTGCCCGTCGCCGGTGTACACGATGAACAGCCCGCCCGCGTACACCGGGTGCCCGACCACGCGCAGCGGCTGAACGCCCGCGGGAAATGTCATCGCGTACTCCCAGTTCACCTTCCCGGTGGCCGGCTCGTACGACGTGAGCGCGGTCGTCGTGCCCAGAATCAGTTCGGTGCCCTTCCCCGGGCGCTCGAGCAGGAACGGCGTCGCGTAGCTCGCGCGGTGCTTCTTGCGCGGCGCGATCCACTTCTTCTCCCCGGTCGCGGCGTCCAGCGCGACCAGTTCGGCGCGCTCGTCGTCGTCCACGTTCAGGAACACGAGGCCCTTGTGAACCATCGGCGAGAAGCCCGGCCCGTGCTGGCTCGAGTAGCCGCCCAGCGACGCGCTCCACAGTTGCTTGCCCGCGAGGTCGTGCGCGGTCGCGCTCACGCCGCTGCCGTCCCACCACGCGCAGTAGATGCGCTCGCCCTCGATCGCGGGCGTGCCGGACGCGAGCGAATTCTTCGGGTGCGTCTTGGCCTTCGCGCCGGCGATTTCCTTGCTCCACTCGATCTTGCCGCTCTTAGCGTCCAAGCACACCAGCGCGCGGGTCTTGTCCGTCGGCGCGGCTTGCAGGTACACCTTGCCGCCGACGATCACCGGCGAGCCGACGCCCTTGCCCGGGATCGGCGTCTTCCACAGCGGCTTCTTCGGGTCGATGTCCGGCAGCGCGCCCTCGGCGGTGCCGGAGCCGTTGGGGCCGCGGAACCGGGACCAGTCGGCGGCGGTGCTCGTGGCGAGGCAGGTCGCCAGAGCGACGAGCGAACAGGCGCGAATCATGACGCTTTCTCGATTCGGGGAGCGTTGGCAGGAAGGGGATTATCGCACACCGCGGCGCGAATGCAACGCCCCGCGCGAACCGAGTTCGCGTCGCGGCCGGCGGTCTGGCATAATGCCGGCACCACCTGTGAGGCGCGCGATGCTGGTCTGGAAGGCACACCGGTCGAAAGTGCGGGCGCTGGCGTTCGCCCCGGGCGGCGGCGCGCTCGCCAGCATCGCGGGCGATTCGCGGTTCGTCTGGCTGTGGGAAGCGCACACCGGCAAATTGCTCCGCAAGCTCACGAACCCCGCGAACGGCCACGCGGTGCGAGCGGTCGCGTTCCTGCCGAACGGCGCGCACGTCGCGGGCTTGCACGATTGGCACAGCGCCTCGGTGTGGGAGGCGGCAACCGGTCGGCTCGTCTCGGTCCTCCGATCGGAGCACTACTACGCCGCCCACGCACTCGCGGTATCGCCGGACGGAGCGCGACTGGTCGTGTTCACGCCGCAGGGGTTCCTCGAATGGTCCGACCCGGCGCGCGCCGAACCGACCCCGCGCTCGCCGGAGCGCCGGCACCCGGTGAGCGCCCTCGCCCAACACATCGGGTTCTCGCCCCGCGGCACGTGGTTCTACCGAACGAGCATCGGATTGACCCTGTACGCGGTGAACGACCTCACCGCCGAACTGCGCACCCTGATCGACCCGAACTTAACGATCCCCACCGCGGTCGCGTTCGCGGCCGACGAGTCGCGCGCGTGCGTCGGGTTCGGGCACCGCGCGCGGGTGTGGCGACCGCACGAACCCGACGCGCCGTCTCTTCATCTGAGAGGTCACGGCGCGCAAGTGCGAGCGGTCGGCTTCTCGACCGACGGCGGAACGGTCCTCACCGCGGCGATGGACGGCACCGTGCGCGTGTGGGACGCGAACACCGGCGCGGAGGTGCGCGCGTTCGAGTGGGGCATCGGGAAGGTGCGCGCCGCGGTGGTGTCGCCGGACGGCGCGCTGTGCGCCGCGGGCAGCGAGAGCGGGCACTTGGTGGTGTGGGACGCCGATAACTGAGCACGCACGGAGGGCGCGAATGATTACTTGGCAGGTGGGCAAAGGCACCGTGCGAGAACTGGCGTACGCGCCGTGCGGAACGAAACTCGTCACAGTGGCCGACACCGACAAGTGCGCGCGCCTGTGGGACGCGGGCACGCGCGCCGAAATCGCCAAGTTCCCGATCCCGAAGGACGCGACGACGCACCTCGAACCACTGCTTTCCGCGGTCGCGTTCAGCCCGTGCGGGCAGTACCTCGCGATGGGCGTGAGCCTGTTCGGGGGGAACGGCCCCCGCGCGTGCGTGTTCGAGGTCGAGTCGAAGAAGCTCGTCGCCCCGCTGCTGCGCTCGCGGCACGGCGTCGTCGATGTGGCGTTTCTACCGGGCGAGCCGCTCCAGTTACTCGCGACCGACTGCAACCGCCTGCTGCGGTTCGAGAACGCGCTCGCGCCCGAAGACACGCACCCGGTCATTCACGGGCGCGGACCGGACCGCAAGACGCCGAAGGCGAGCCGCCTCGCGTTTTCGCCCGACGGCAGCGTCTTCGCCACGAACGGCAAACCGAAAGCGGTGATTTGGGACGCGCGCACGCTGAAGCCGCTGTTCGTGCGCGAACACACCAGAGGCCCGCAGAACGGCCCCGCGGCGTTCGACCCGACCGGCGAAGTGCTCGGCGTCGCGCACGGCACTAAAGTCGATCTGTGGCGGTTCCGCGACGCGACCGCGCCCGCGGTGGTGTTGAGCGGCCACAAACTCCCGGTGTGGGCGGTCGGGTTCCTCGACGGTGGGCGCGTGGTGCAAACCGCGTCCAGCGATGGCACCGTGCGAACGTGGGACGCCGCGACCGGCAAAGAGCGCACGCGATACGAGTTCGGGATCGGCAAGCTGTACTGCGCCGCGTTCGCCCCGGACGGCCTCACCTGTGCCGCCGGCGGCGACAACGGCCAAGTGGTTCTGTGGGACGCCGAAGGGTGAATCACTCATGCTCGTGTGGAACGCGCACAAGAAGAAGGTGCGGTGCCTCGCGTTCGCGCCGGACGGCTCCGCGCTGGCGTCGGCGGCGGAGCGCATCGCCACCGTGAAACTGTGGAACCCGACCACCGGCGAGCCGAGCGGCGAACTCGCGGGGCGCTGGGGGTTCGTCAGTGGCGTCGCGTTCAGCCCGGACGCTAAGCTCGTCGCTGCCACCACGATGAACTCGGACCTCACGATCTGGGACGTGCCAAAGCGCGCCTGCGTTGCGGTCGCCTCGGACATGGAAACACGGTACGCGCCCGCGTTCGCCCCGGACGGCGAGAGCGTCGCGGCCGGCGGCACCGAGGGCGTACCCGTGTGGGCGCACCCCGGCGCACCGGCACTCACGCGCGACGAGTACGACAACGTCACGTGGGAACCGGAGCGGCGCTACACCTACGACGGCGGTTCGCTCACGGACCGGTTCGACAGCGTCGCGTTCAGCCCGGACGGAAAGTGGCTCGCGGGGCACGGCCTGTTCCGCGCCGTGATTTGGGATCGCGCGAAGCCGGCCAAGCCCGCGCGCGTGATCCCGCACACGCTCGAAACAGACTTCCTCAGTTGCTGCGCGTTCTCCCCTGACTCGGAACGGCTCGCCATCGGGTTCGAGCGCAACGCGGAGATCCACCCCGTGAGCGGCAAAGCGAAGCCGGTGATCCTGAAAGGCCACACACGATTCGTGCGCGCCGTCGGCTTCACCCCGGACGGCCGCACCCTGATGACCGCGTGCGGCGACGGCTGCGCGCGGCTGTGGAACGCGCACACGGGCGAGTTGCTGCGCACCTACGATTTCGGTATCGGGCGGTTGTACAGCGGCGCGTTCTCGCCGGACGGCCTGACGTGCGCGGCCGGCGGCGAAACCGGGCAAATCGTGGTGTGGGACGTGGAAGTGTGAGCCGCCGTTACTCCGGTGGCACCGGGAGCGCTTTGAGGTCGGTGCCGGCTTCGAGCGCCTTCGGTTCGGCCATGTCCGGGAAGTCGGCGGTCTTCACCGCGGCGTCCGCGGGCTTCACTTTGAGCAGGTCGGCGAGCGTCTGCGGCGCGGTCGCCAGTTGGAGCGTGCCGAACCGCTTGTCGGCCCCGGCCGGTTCGCCGGCGTGCGCGAACCAGTCGTCGCGGGCCAGCTCTTTGGCCTGCCCCTCGGTGCCGGGGCGCACGATCGCCAGCGGCGCGGACGCGTCGAAGTTCGCGTACCGGTTCGCCTTCTTCACCTGCCAGTCGAGTACGGTTTTCAGGTCGGTCGGGTCCGCGCCGTCCACTTCCGCGAGCGGCTTCCCGGCACCGGCAACCGACACGAACAGGCACTCGTCGGCTTCCACCTTGTACCGCACCGGGCCGCTGCCGGCCTTCGCGTCGCCGGGCTTGCCGCGCAGTTCCACCAGCGGCCCGGCCACCAGCGCCGCGAGGCGCACGAACTTCGCCTCGCCGCTCGCGCCCGGCTTGCCGCCGCCCTCGGAGAGCAGCACCGGGCCGTCCAGCACGGTGAGCGAATCGGTGAAACTCGCGCTCGCGGGGCGGCTCACTTCGGCCCACACGCCGCGCCCCTTCCCGCGGAGCACGCACTTCTCGAACGAGACTTTGGGAACCGGGCGCGCGCCCGCGTCCATCGCCATCACCTTGTCGATGTCCGGCAGGTGGACGGCCGCGACCTTGGAATCGTCCTCTTCGGCGAGCGTGAACGTGCACCCGACGAACCGGCACGCCTTCCCGCCGATGACCGCGACCGCCGCGACCGTCTGCCCGTCCTTCGGGCGGTTCGCGCGCAGCACGAAGTGCAGGTTCTCGAACGTGACCTCGCCGGACTTCAGCTTGAAGAGCGTTTGGTCGCGGTCGTCGTCCCCTTCGGGCACCAGAACCGGGCGCGCGCCCTCGTCGGGGCGGAACGTGAGCCGCAGTTCGCCCTCGCCCGGTTTGAGCGCGCCGCGGATCTCGGCGTTGTCCACCTTCAGCTCGCCGGTGTGCCGAATGAGGATCACGTCGTCCGGCTTCGCGGCCTTCAGGAGCGTACTCAGTTCTTTGAACACGCCGGGCCGCACGGCCGCGTCCGGCGCGCCGGGGAACCACACCTTGCGCGCCTGCTCTTCGGCGGAAAGCGGGCGCGGCGGCGGCCAGATGCCGTCGTACAGGGTCGGGTACGCGCGGTGCAAGCCGCTGTCGTCCGGGGCGGTGAACCACGCGCCCAGCGGCAGCCACCGCTTCCCGCTCGCGGCGAACAGTTGCGGGTCGGTGGCGATCTTCAGCGCGAACGCGCGCCACGGTTCGTCGGTCGCGAGCGCCGCGAGCGGGTCGGCGGCCTGCCACGGGCGCTGCTTCAGTTCGACGTGCCCGGTGCCGTCGACGCCGGGGGCCGCGGTGCGGCACTGCTCGAACGTGAGCGTCTCGTCCGCGGTGGCGACCGGATCGACTTCGTAGTACGCGCTCGCGTGCCCGTCGATCGGCACGAGCGTCACACCGCTCGCCGCGGCGTCGCGCGCGCGCACGACCACCCCGCGGCGGTTCGCGCTCGACCGCGGCACCACC
>JALHNS010000281.1 GCA_022843445.1 Gemmata sp. | reverse complement strand
CGCGGCCCGGCGCGCGGCGCTTGTGTCGGCGAGCGCGGCGACCAGCGCCGGTTCGGGCTCGTCCGCGCCGGTGAGCGCCAGCGCCACGAGCGCGCCGCGAATGACCTCGCTCACCTCGTCTTCCGCGAGCGGCAGGTAGGCGAGCAGCGCGCCCGCGGCGTCCTTGTGGCGCAACTTCGCGAGGGCGCGCGCGGCGGCGCTCACCACCTGCGTGTGCGGCACCTTCTCCACGAGCCGCAGCGCGAGTTTCGCGCGGTAGGCCACTTCCGGGTCGGGGTTGGCCGTGGCGGCCTTGAGCGGCCCGATGGCGGCGGGGCCGAACAGCACCGCGGTCTCGAGCGCCTTCTCGCGCACATCGAACTCGTCGTCCCCGAACCGGGCGATCACGTCGCCGATCTTGGTGTGCTCGGCGTCGGAGAGGGTGCGCGCGCGGATGTAGTCGAGCAGCGCCTTAGCGTCGTCGGGCGGCAGGTTGGCCTTCTTCAGCGTGTCCGGGTCGGTCGCGGCGGACACCGTTGGAACTGGCGCGCCCTTCTTCACCGGCTGCTTGACCCGCGGCAGCACCGGCCGAACCGGAACCGGTTCGTCGGCCGCGGACGGCGCGGCGAGAGCGGCGAGCGTGGCGGCGAGCGCGAGCGTCGGCACAGTGCGGCGCATAGGGGGACTCCGGTGAGCGGCGCGTACACCCCCCTAATCTACGCACCCCGCCGCGCCGCGGGAAAGGCAATTTCGCGCCATTGACGCGCGGGCCGCGCGCTGGCATACGGGCGCGCAACACACGGAGGACGAGTATGCGGGCGTTCCGGGCGGTACCGGTCGCGGCGGTCGCGCTCGCGGCGTGCGGGTGCCTCACCGCGCCGCCGCTGGACAACCCCGTTGTCGTGCGCAGCGCCGGCGGCATCGAGAACCCGGTTCTCGTGTCCCCCGGGCAGCCCACGCCCGCGTCGTACCGCGAGGTGTTCGAGAAGGTCGTGGACGTGCTCGACGACTACTTCGAACTGGACGCGGTGAACCCCTACGCCGGCACCGTCACCACGAAGCCGCGCATCGCGCCGGGCTACGAACAGTTCTGGAAGCCCGGCAACCCGGACCCGCGGAACCGCCTGTTCGCGACCCTCCAGAGCGTGCGCCAAGTGGCCCGCGCGGAGGTGCGCGCCGGCGAGCGCGGCGGGTACATCGTGTATCTTGTAGTAGACAAGGAACTCGAAGACCTGCCGCAGCCGTCGCAGGCCCGCGGCGGCGCGATCTTCCAAGAATCCAGCAGCGTGGACCGGCAGGTGGAAGTGGTCGGCCCGGACGCGACCGCCGACACCGTGTGGTTCAAGGTGGGCCGCGACTACGCCTTCGAGCAAACGCTGCTGCGCCGCGTGCGCGCGTGCAAGTGACGAGCCGGCGAGCGGCGCGGCGTAAGCCCGCCGGTGCGGCGCAAAATCGCTTCGCGTTGTGCGTTTGTGTTGGTTTGCTTTACCGGCGGGCTTACGCCGCGCCGCTCGCTCCGTCCCGCGTCCGATTGTGAGTATGGCCGAGCGCGCGCTACGCATGAGGCTGGGGCTGTTCGCGGGCGGCACTCTGGCCGCCCTCGCGGGCCTCGTCGTGCTGTTCGGCGGCGCGCCGCAGGTGTTCTCCACGGCCACCAAGTACAGCATCCTGTTCCCCGAAGCGCCCGGTATCGTGGCGGGCACGCCCATTCGCAAGTCCGGCGTGCGCGTCGGGCAAGTCACCGCGATCGAACTCGACCCGCAATCCGGCCTCGTGCGCGTGCGCGTGAGCATGGACCCGATGTACCACCCGCGCAAGAGCGAAGAGGCCAACATCACGCGCGGGCTGCTCAGCGGCGATTCGGCCATCGACTTCCTGCCGAAGCTCGACGAGAAGACGCGCCAGCCGGTGCCGCGCGGCGACGAGTGGCCCGCGGGCAGCGACATTCCCGGCGTGCCCCCGATCACCCCGCGCACGGTCATCAACCAAGACACCATCGCGAGTTTTCAGCAGTCCATCGACCGCATCACGAAAGTGTTCGAGAAGCTGGAGAAGCTCGAAAACCTCGGCCCGAAGGTCGAAACCGCGGTGGAGGAAGCCGGCGGGCTGTTCAAAGACATTCGCGGGTTCGTGCCCGAATTGCGCAGCACCAACCGGCGGCTCCAGAACTTGCTCGGCCCCGACCCGGCCGCGCCGGTTCCGCCGAAGAAAGACGGCCCCGTGGTGCCGATCGGCTACAGCGTGTTCGCACAACCGCCGGTGCCGCCCGCGGGCGAACCGAACTTGAAGGAACTGATCCGCGACGCGCAAGAGGCGCTGCGCGCGATCAAGCCCGTGGCCGACGACATTCGCGGCACCTTCAAGCGGCTCGAACCGGAAGTCGCCGCCGCGGTGAAGGGCGCGCGCACGGTGATGGACAACGTGAACGACGTACTTTCGCCGGAGAACCGCAAACAGTTCTCCGAACTCATCAAGAACATCAACGGCGTGGCCACGACGGTGGTGAAGTTCGCGGCGGCGCTGGGCACGGTGCTCGACCAAGCCGAGAAGACGCTGAAGAACCTCGACACGCAAGTGGGGCTGGTGATCGGCGACGTGCGGGCCGTGACGCGCCCGCTGGCGGCGCGTGCCGAGAACCTCGTGAAGTCGGTGAGCGATTCCGCGGACGAACTGAACCGGTTGCTGACGGAAGTACGCGGGGTGGTGGGGACGTTCGCCAAAGAGAACGGTTCGCTCCAGAAGCTCATCACCGACCCGACGGTGTACCGCAACATCGACGACGCGACCGCGTCGCTGGCCCGCATCCTGTCGCGTTCGGAGAAGATCGCGCGCGACTTGGAGGTGTTCGCGGACAAGGTGGCGCGGCGGCCGGAGCTGATCGGTGTGGGCGGCGCGCTGCGCCCGAGCGCCGGGCTGAAGGAAGTGCCGGGCGTGCCGAGTTACCGCCCGGAGTGGCCCCCCGCGACGAGCGCCCGCCCGCCGCAAGGCGGCCCCGCGTGGCTCGGCCCCCCGCCCGCGGTGCAGGGCTACAAGCCGTAGGCGCGTGGGTTTTGAGCCGCGGAGCGGCGGCAGATGTTAGAGCGGCTCTCGATCGTTCGTAGCGGTTCGTGTCGTGTTGGCAAAAACCGACGCGGAGCGTCGTGCCACTATTGCGGACGTGTTTGCCCGGGGTTGTGCTGCGCTCCGCCCCGGGCAAACATCTGCCGCCGCTCCGCGGCTAAACACCAACACTTGTGCATCGCGCGGAGTTCTCTGCACGTCACTTATCGTCGTCGTCTTTCTCCGGCGGGAGCGGGTGACCGGCGAGCACCCCCGCAATCGCCTTGCGGTCCGAAGTCAACTTCAGGCGCACTGGCATGCGGTCTTGCAGGTCGGTCAGCTTCGCGTCGCTACCGGCCAACCGCACCTTCGCGGTCGCGTTCACCGGCAGGCACAGCGTCACCTTGCGCCCGCGGTCGTTGGCTTCGGCCTCGAATTCCACCAGCAGCGTTTGCGCAGCAGCGTCGTACTTCTTCACCAGCGCCGGGATGTCGCCCGCGTCGCCGTCCGCTTCGAGTTCCACCACGCTCTTCTTGTCGATGCCGAGGTGCAGTTGCACCTCGCGGTTCAGCGGCAGGTCCGCGAGGCCCGCGGCGAGGCCGTCCACCTTCACCTTCGCGTCCTTCGCCACTTCGAGCGTGACCGGGAAATCGACTCCACCGTTGCCGCCGAGCGCGAACGTCAACGATCCCTTCGCGGGGTCGAACGCACTCACTTTGACCTTCTGACCGGGCCAACTCGCCCGCACTTCCACGGCCTTCGCTGCGGCCGGTTCCGGCGGGAAGAACACCTCCGCGCGCATGCCGGGCTTCAGGTCGTCGAGCTTCACCGGCTTGCCCGCGAACAGCACCTTCACCGCGCTCGCCATGTCGAGTGTGGTTTCCTGCTCGCCTTCGTCGAGCTTCACCGCGAGCGTGCCCTTCGCGCTGTCGGTGGCCTTCACCGTACCGCTCACGCGGGTGAGCTTGTAGTCCGGTTTCTTGTCGTCGTCGGCGCGCGCCGGCTTGATGAACTTCGGCACCGGCGGCAGCGGCGCGGGCGCGTCCGCGCACAGCGGGGCAGGGGGCGCGTTGTGCGCGAGGTCCGGGGCGTCGGCGAAGGCCGAGCGCACCGCGAACCCGGCCGCCGCGAGTCCCATCACGCTCAACACCGCGACCGCGGCCAACGCTTTGAACGAAGTGCCCATGTCTCGAATCACTCCGGTTGCGAGTACCTGAACCGCGACGGGGACCGCACTCGGCGCGGCGCACGCGAGCCGCAGCGTGCCGGCCGCCAGCACCGCCGGCACCGCCTGCGCCTTGCCGCCCATGCTGAGCGCCAGCAGCACCGCGCTGAGCGTGAACCCGCGGCGCAGCAGGCGCTCGCGGAGCCGCTCCTTCGCGCGATACAACCGGCCGCGCAATTGGCCGTCCGAGATGCCGAGGTGCTTCGCCACCTCGTCTTGCGACAGCCCTTCCAAGTGGCACAGCACGACCGGCGTGCGGAACTTCTCCGGGAGCTTCCGCAGTTCGTCGTCCAGTACCGCTTGAAGGGCCGTCAGGTCGGCGCTGGCCGGTGGAAGCGGCGCTTCCGGCTCCGGGGCGTGCTCTGCGCTCGCGCCCTCGCGCGTGGTGCGCCGGGCGGCTTGCGCGGCGGCCTTTTTCGCCACCCGCGACGCGACCTCGAACAGCCAGCCGCCGATGCTCTCGCGCCACTTCACCGCGCCCGCGCGGCGCGCAAGCACGATGAACACGGCTTGGAACGCGTCTTCGGCGGCGTGCGGATCGCGGAGGTGGCGCTTGCACACCGCGAGCACCATCGGCCCGTGCCGGGCCATGAGGTCCGCGAACGCGCTTTCGGAGCGGTCTTGAACGAACCGTTCGATCAGTTCGCGGTCGGTGGCTTCGCCGCCCGGCGAAACGCCCGCCAACTTCATCAGTTGGCGCACGGCCGCGGGATCGGGTCGCCCGGTGCTCATGTGTGTCCCCTGTCGCGCGGGGAACCGCTCCCCGCACACGAGACATGCCGCCCCGCGCGCCGCGCGCACGGGGAAGTTGGAGAAATGTTGCCCGCTCGGAGCGAGAGCTCGTGTTCAGAAATCGAGCGCCGCTGTTCTTGTGGCACCGGCCTTTGGCCGGTGTCAAAGTGTCTTGCATTTGCACCGGCCAGAGGCCCAATGGCACTTACTTTGGCTCGTTGGATTTGTGGCACCGGCCTCTGGCCGGTGTAAATCCGAGGCATTTTTGCACCGGCCAGAGGCCGGTGCCACAAGAACGCAGCATCAAAGTAAGTGCCATTGGGCCAGAGGCCGGTGCCACAAATCCGTGTTGCCCTACCCCAGCCCTTCCGCGCGCAGCGCTTCGATGCTCGCCTCGAACGCGCGCACGGTGCGCTCCACCACGGCGTCGGTGTGGTCGCAGGTCGTCATGCCCGCGTAGCCCCACCAATCGACGCCGTTCAGCAGCATCGCTTGGCGCAGCGCGTAGTACTGCTTCATGTTCTTCGCGCCGTCGAGGCGGTTCAGGTCGCCGCCGAACGGCACGAACCCGTCGCTGTCGCCGGTCGCCGCGGGCGGCCGGTCGCCCTCCGGGTTCGGGATCGCGCGCACCATGCTGAAGTCGCCGTAGGCGATCCAGTTCCAGTCGCGGGCCGCGAACAGTTCGTTCAGCTTGTTACGCAGTGTGCGCCCGGCGGCGTTCGCCTTCGCGCACGGTTCGCCGGTGGCGATGCGCTTCAGCGTGGCGATGCCGGCCGCGGCCGACAGCGGGTTCGCGTTGTAGGTGCCGGGGTGCCGCATCTTCGGCTTACCGGCCCGCGGTTCGATGTACGCGAGCAACTCCGCGCGCCCCGCGACGCACCCGCCCGGCAAGCCGCCGGCGAGAATCTTCGCCATCGAAGTGAGATCGGGCGTGATGCCGTACACCGCCTGCGCCCCGCCCGGCGACACGCGGAACCCGGTAATCACTTCGTCGAAGATGAGCACGCAGCCGTAGCGCGAACACAGCTCGCGCAGCCCTTTCAGGAACGCGCCGCGAATGGGCACCGCGCCCCAGTGCCCGCCGGTCGGTTCGAGGATCACCGCGCCCACGTCCGCGTGCGCTTTGAGCGCGTCTTCGACGAGGTTCAGGTCGTTCGGCGGCACCGCGACGCACTGCCCGGCCGCCGCGGGCGTCACGCCGACCGGTTGCACGTCGTATGGGTAATCGGCCGCGACCGTGACCGCGTCGTGCCAGCCGTGGAAGTGTCCGTGGAACTTGAGGAACTTCGGCTTCCCGGTGTGCAGCCGCGCGAGCCGCAGCGCCATCATGGTCGCCTCGGTGCCGCTCCCGGTGAACCGCACGCGCTCGGCGCACGGCACCAGTTTGCGTACCAGTTCGCCCCACTCGATTTCCGAATCGTGGCACGCGCCGAAGTGCGTGCCGCGCTCCATTTGTTCTTGCACCGCCCGCACCACGTCGGCCGGCGAGTGCCCCAAGATGTGCGACCCGTGCCCGACGAAGTAATCGACGAGTTCGTGCCCTTCGACGGACCACTTGAGCGCGCCTTTGGCGTGCGACACGTAGACCGGGAACGGGTCCATCATGCGGGCGTCGTGCGTGACGCCGCACGGGAACAGCCCCTTCGCGCGCTCGAACCGCTCGCGCGATTCGGCGAACGTGTCGGCGTACTGTGCGGCGAGTGTGCGCGTCGCGGTCGCGGGCATAACTGCAATCCTTCGGTTCAGGTTGAAGCGGGTACGAACTGCGCGGCCCATGCCGCGTCGTCGGGCGCGAGCCGCGGTTCGGGCGCACCCCGATAGATGTAGTTCTTATACCAGCCCTCGTCGTACGCGCGATCGATCACGGCCTTCAAGTTGAGTGTCGCGTCCGGTTCGCCGGCGCGCAGCGGAACCGGAAGCACCGGGAGCGCGTCTCGCAAGTGCCACGGCCAGACGCCCGCCTGTGGCCGCTCCTCAACGCGACTCACCAGCGCGCAATAGTCACACGCTGGGATTTCGTCCGGCGGCATGCGCGGCCCGCCGCGCAAGAGATCGATTTCGATGAAGTGCGCGCGCGACCGGAGCAACTCGCGGCGCTTGGTGAGATACTGTTCCCGATCCGGGCCGGCGTACTTGTTCGTCGGGCTGAGGAGTTCGAGAACGGCGACGAGGTCGAAATTGTCGCGGTCGCGGATCGTGACGAAACCCACGCGCTGAATATCGACCGCGTCGAGGATCGTAACTTGTGTGGGGGCAGTGAGGGTCGCGGTGCCGTTGCTCGGCGCGGTCGGCGGGCGCGAGATTCCGAAGTCGGTCGAACCGAAATAGCGCCGCTCCGCGGGCGGCTCGTGAATGTACATGCGGCTCTCGATTCGCACCACATAGTCGGGCGGCAACTGCGCGCCGATGTGGTACTGAATCGCGGTGATCAGATTCGGGTGGAACGACTCCCAAGCGGTCGCGCGCTCGAGATACGGGTTCATGCCCGGAAACGGTGACGGCATCGTTCGGCCCTCCGCGGCCCATTGTACCGCGGAGGGCGCGCACCTTCGCTACTTCGTTTCGACCGGCAGCGACGACACCTTTTCGCCCAGAATCGTCTCGAACACGATCGGGTACAGTTGCGCCAGCTTCGGCACCGGGGCCGCGGCGAGGATCGCGTGAACCTGCCCTTGCGCGCCCAGCGCACCGCCCTTGCGGGTGCGCAGGTCGGTCGGGGCCGGCACCGGCGGCGGGCCGTCCACGAGGTCCGGGAGGGCGTGGTCCGCGTGCCGCACACCGCTCTCGCGCGCCAAGCGCTCCGTGTGCCCCTTACGGACCGCCTCGCGGTACTTCACCGCGTCGCCGCCCGCTTGCGCCGCGGCCAACTTGCGCACGTCAACCGCCCAGCGCAACTCGCGCAGGTACTGGTCGGGGCTGAGCGGGCCGGCGATCGCGTGAATCACCGTGCCGTCGCTCAGGCACACGTAGCTCGCCACGTTCCCGCCCTGCTTCGCGCCGTTCACCACGCGGAACGTGCCCACCTTCTGGTGCGTCGCCTCGAAGTGATCGGCCGCGAACCGGGCCACCGCGTCGTCGTTCAGAGCCCCCTCACGGAGGGCTTGCGCGTTGTTTCACGTGAACCCGGGGTCGTCGAAGTGCCCGGAAATGTGCAGCACGAGCAGCAGTTTCTTGGACAGGCGCGCTTCGGCCGTCGCGTCCGGCAGGCCCGCGTGGAACCGAATCTTGGTGTCGTAGGTCTTGCACTTGTCGGCCGCGACGCGCTCGCTGTCCGGCAGGCCGAGCGGTTCGGCTTCCGGCAGCGCGCCGGCGACCGACACCACCGGGAGCACCACCGGCACCGGCTGGTACTCGGTGCGGTACTCGATCTCGCGCGGGTACGGGATCGGTTCGTCGCGCGGGGCCGCCGGTTGCGGCACGAACACGACGCGCGGCGGCGCGGCGGGCGCGGCCCGGTGCGCGACCAGCGCGCCGAGCACCAGCCCCCACACGGGCAGGCTGATGGCCGCGACCGTGCGCCAATCGACGGCGCGGGCGAACTGGCGGTACAGGGGAACGGAACTCGCGGGAGACATGAGCGCACCTCACTGTGCGAACGCGGCGGCGTAAGAGGTGCAACGCCCGATACCGGTCCGCGTTGGCGCGCGCGCGCTTTTCTATCGCGGCTCGGTATCCGCGCGCCACACCGCGGCCAGTTCGCGCGCCCCGCGGCCGATCCCTTCGGCCACCAGAACGCCGAACGCGCCGAGTGAAATCAGCGCGACCACCAGTAGCCGGAACTCGAAACTCACGTAATCACCTTCGAGCGTGAGGAGCAGCACCGCGCCCACCAAGGGCACCGCGCACGCCAGCGCCACCGCCGGGCCGATGTACGCGGTCAGCGGGCGCAGTTCGTCCCACAGTTTCGCGGGGTCGTGCGTGTCCGGGTTTCCCATGTGCGGCAGCAGCGCGCGGAACACGACGAACTGCAGCGCCAAGTGGCTGAACACCACCCCGATGATGCCCGCCAGCACGAACGACGTGACGAAATGCGCGTACACCTGCCACGGCAGCGCACCGCTCAGCGCGTGAATGGCCACCGGGAACACCAGCGCGCCGGGGAACCAGCCGAGCGCCCCCAGCGCCGCCGATTGCACCGCGATCCGCCGCGCGCGGCCGCGCAGCGCGTCCACCTCCGGGCCGCTCAGTTCGCGGAGGCGCGCGAGGCCGCGCGCGAGCTTCACGAACAGCCACACCGACAGCCCCCCGAGGATCGGGTACGCGAGCAGGTTGTACGCGATCGTGACCCACAGGAACGCGGCCTTTTGCGCGCCTTCCAGTTGAATCTCGACGCCGTTGTAGCCGATCTGCGCGACCGACGCGACCGCGTGCGGCAGCACGCCGGCCAGCGCCAGCGCGATCGCGGGGCGC
>JALHNS010000280.1 GCA_022843445.1 Gemmata sp. | reverse complement strand
GTTCGTGGTGCCCAAGTCGATCCCGATGATTTTCTCTTCGGCCATGATTGGTGCTTCGTGGTTCGTGTTGAGTGTTGAGTGTTTGGTGTTTCGCACACGCCGACAGTTTGAGGGCCCTGCCGGCGGTTGGATTCGCCTATTTTAGGTGCGAAAAGCAAGCCGCGTGCCGGAATCCGTATTGCGACACGCGGCGCGGCAAGTTGCGGAAAAATCGGCACTTGTGGCGAAATTCTGGTATCGGAAATCCGAGAAGTTGACCGCCCGGCTGACATTTCCGCAGGTGCGGCGCAACCCGCTGACAGGTACGGGATTGCGATCGTGCCCGTTCTCGCCGTACCCGCACAACCGGAACACTTTTCACCACCGTTTCGACCGCACCGGCGCGCACTTCATTGACGGCGCGTTGTCACAGAGGTAGATTCACCGGAATTATTAGCTTGTCCGGTCGCGCGGAAACCCTCACAAATGGCGCGCAGCAAACTCGACTCCGGTTCCGCACCCGCCGACAAAGGCGCGGGCAACCTCTCCGCGCTGCGCGGCCAGATCGACAAACTCGACCTCCAGATTCTGGACGCGCTGAACAAGCGCGCGGCCATCGCCGCTCAGATCGGCAAGGTGAAAGCCGACGCGGGCGGCGAGGTGTTCTCCGCGGCCCGCGAAGAAGAGGTGATGAACAACGTGCTCGGCGCGAACGCCGGGCCGCTCGACGCGGTCACGCTGCGGGCCATCTTCCGCGAACTCATCAGCGGCTCGCGCTCGATCCAGAAGCTCCAGAAGATCGCCTACTTGGGGCCGGAGTACAGCTACAGCCACCTCGCCGCGATCCAACGGTTCGGTGCGGCCTCCGTGTACAACCGCACCGCGAACATCGCCGCCGTCTTCGAAGAAGTGATTCGGCGCAACGCCGATTACGGCGTCGTTCCGCTGGAGAACTCCACCGACGGGCGCATCGCCGACACGCTCGACCTGTTCGTGCGGTTCCCGGACCAAGTGCGCATCTGTTCGGAGATCCGGCTCCGCGTGCGGCACCACCTGCTGGCGAACTGTAAGCAGGCCGAAGTGCGCCGCGTGTACAGCAAAGCGCAAGCGCTCTCGCAGTGCCGCAACTGGCTGAGCAAGAACATGCCGCAGGCGTCGCTGCACGAGGTGGCGAGCACCGCGGACGCGGCGAAACTCGTGCTGAGCGAGCCGCACGTCGCGGCGGTCGCGAGCCGCGAGGCGAGCGTGCGGTACGGCATCAACATTCTGGCGCACAACATCGAAGACTCGCCGTTCAACGAAACGCGGTTCGCGGTGATCGGGCCGTCGGATTCCGCGCGCACCGGCACCGACAAAACGGCGCTGATGTTCCAGATCGGGCACACGCCGGGCGCGCTCGCGGACGTGCTGGGCGTCTTCAAGAGCAACAAGATCAACCTGACGTGGATCGAATCGTTCCCGTACCGCGAGGCGAAGGGGCAGTACGTGTTCTTCGTGGACTTCGAGGGCCACCGCGAGGACGCGAAGATCAAGAAGGCGCTCGCGGCGCTGGAAGCAACGTGCGACACGGTCACGGTGCTCGGCTCGTTCCCGATGGCCGCACTGACGGACGATTGACTTTCAGGGTAGCAGGCGCGCTCCGCGTGCCGTGTGTTCGGGCCGCGTCAGCTACCCGACGGTGCGTACAACTTCCCGCGCGCCGCAGAACGGTACGCGGAGCGTGCCCGCTACCCTCAAGACATCTCACTCCCGCCCGAACTCCGCGTCGTTCGCGCCGATGTCCCACACGCGCTCGCGCTCGCGCAGCGCGGTTCCGAGCGGGTTCTCCCACGACGGCGCGCCGTTGATCGTCGGCGCGCGCGATTCGACGTGACCGTCGGCGAAGCACACGTTCGCGATGCCGTCGTGCCGGAAGTGCGTGTTCGGGAACCGCTGCGACGGGGCCGACAGGTACCAGTTTTCCGTCAACCGGTCGAACGGTGACGAAAACGGCACGTTCGCCGAATCCGCGAACGCGATCGTCGCCGACGTGCCGCGCCGGTTGCTGATCGCCACGATGAGCTGGTTCGCGATGCCGTTGCTCGCGCTGAACTGGTCGTTGTAGGCGTAGCTCGCCACCGGGACGTCGAACCGCAGGGCGAACCGCTCCGGCGCGAAGTTCGGGCACTGCGCGATCGCGCGGTTGCCCTCCAGATACGGCGACAGAATCCCCGCGCTCGGGTCCATCTTCCGCGGCGTGCTGGTGGTGTCGGTGATGGTGCCGAACCAGAACCGCGTCGCCGTTTCGTTCGACTTGGTGAACCGCCCGCCGTTGGTGTCGGCGTGGTTGTGCAGCGCGAGGCCGAGTTGCTTCAGGCTGTTCGCGCACTTGATGCGGGCCGCGGCGGCGCGCACCTTCTGCACCGCCGGCAGCAGCAGGCCGATGAGGATCGCGATAATCGCGATCACCACCAGCAGTTCGATGAGGGTAAACGCACGCAGCCGAGACTGCCGGGGCAGGGTCGGCGTAGCGTGCGTTCCGAAACAGGAACCGCGGGCGCGCGCGCGCCCCGTCGAACCGCACATGGAACCGCTCCTCGCTCGCCGGGTCGGGCGAGCTAGTGGGGCGGAACGCGGGTACACAACGGGTTCGGCGCGCGCCAAACGGTGCGCAAAAAGGGCCGGCCCGCGTGCGGCCCGGTCCGGAGCCACGACATCGGAAACGCCCACGGGCAGGTCTTCTGGCTTACGGCTCGTAGCGACCTTCGCGCGGCCTTCCCGCGGGTTCCCGCAGTGGCGAAGCGCGAAGTTCTGGCCGAACACAGCAGCGGCCCTGCGCCGGACTCGCACCGGCTTCCCTCTTCGTCCGCGGCGCGAACGCGCCCGCGGAACCCGTCGGCACACCCAGCATACGGCGCGCGCGTGGCGCGGCTACCGGCGCGCGACCGGTTGACGCGAATTGAACGCGCGTATACAATGCAGTTGTCGGCGCGAATCGCGATCCGGCGCGGGGCCGTTCGTTCACCGGCGCGAACTCGGAACGAGCGGCGACGGGCGTCGAAATTGGCACACAAGCGAGGAGGAGGGGTATAGCGCGTGTGGGGTTGGCCAACTCGGTGGCCGGCACGCATCAAACCCTAGAATTTCTAGTCTTTTGTGCGAGTTGGCCAGTTGGCCAACTCGGCCGGCCAACTCGGGCCAACACGGGGCGAGTTGGCCAGCTTCGGCGCGGGGCGCAATCGGCACTCGCCCCGCGGCGCGCGGTCTGGTATGCTCGCGCCATGCTCAGAACCGCTCTCCTCGCGCTGATCGTTTCGGCACCCGCCGCGCGCGCCGCCGACCCCACCTATTGGGCCGACGTGCGGCCCGTTCTGCGCAAGCACTGCGTGGTGTGCCACAGCGAGCGCAAACTGAACGACACCGACATCAGCGCCGGCCTCGCGTTGGACAAACTCGAACACATCACGAAGGGCGGCAAAGTGCCGGTGCTGGTGCCCGGCAAACCGGACCAATCGCTGCTCGTCACGCTGCTCACCGAGAAGAACAAGAAGCGCGCGATGCCGCTCGACGCGGACCCGCTGGCGGCCGAAGAGATCGCGCTGGTTCGCAAGTGGGTAGAAGCCGGGGCGCCCGAGGGCACCAAGCCGAAAGACGACGGCGCGGTGGCGGTCGGCCCGGCGCGCCCGGTGCGCAAACTCGAGGTGGTGTTCGCCACGAAAGCCGCGCTGCCGCGCACCGCGAACCTGCCCGGCCCGCTCGAACTCGCGCTCCCGGTCGGGCCGCTGCCGCCGGTCGCCGCGGTCGCGTTCAGCCCCGACGGGAAGCTGCTCGCGAGCGGCGTGTACGGCCGCGCGACCGTGTGGGACTTGGCGACCGCGAAACCGGTGAAGCACCTCACGAACGTGCTCGGCGCGGTGAACGACCTGAAGTTTTCGCCCGACGGCAAACTGCTCGCGGTCGCCGGCGGGCAACCGAGCGCGCGCGGCGACTTGCGGCTGTTCGACACCACCGATTGGAAGCTCGTCGCGACCCTCGGCGGGCACCTCGATACGGTGTCGTGCGTCGCGTTCTCGCCGGACGGCACGAAACTGGCGAGCGCGAGCTTCGACAAGACCGTGAAGCTGTGGGAGGTAAAGGGGCAGAAGCAACTGCACGCGTTCACCGGGCACTCGGATTTCGTGTACGCGGTGGCGTTCGGGCCGGGCGGCGCGTGGTACACGACCGCGAGCAAGGACCGCACCGGGCGCGTCATCGACACGAACACCGGCAAGGGGCTGTTCACGCTGAGCGGAACCGATCAGGAAGTGCTCGCGGTCGCGGTGAACCCGGCGAACGGGCAGGTGCTCGCCGCGGGCGCGGACCCGCTCGTGAGTTGGTACGACGCGAAGACCGGCGAGCGCGCGCGGCGCGCCGGCGGCCCGGCGACCGCCGCGCACGAAATCGCCATCGACGCGAAGGGCACGCTGGTCGCGGTCGCGGGCGCGGACGGCACGATTCGCACGCTGAACCCCGCGAGTGCGGCACAGGTGCGTGCGGCGCAAGCGGGCGCGCCGGTGTTCGCGGTCGCGGTGGATAGCGGCGCGAAGCGGCTCGCCAGCGGCGGCACCGACGGCACCGTGAAACTGTGGGACGCGACCGACGCGCGGCTGTTGCTCACGCTGTGGAGCGGCCCCGATGACAACTGGTTGTCACTGGCCCCGGAGGGCTACTTCGCCGGGTCGGACGCGCTCTTGGCGCAGGGCGCGTGGCGCGCGACCGGCAAGCCGGTCGAGGCGAAGTGGCTGACGCCGCTGCGCGACGCGGCGCAGGTGGGCAAGGCCGCACAGGGCGCGAAACTCGCCGAACCCGTGTGGAAGTGAGTTCGGCGGCGGGCGCTCACGCGGACGCGCCGTTCGCTTGGCCGATCCGCGCGAGGTCCGCGAGCAGTTCGTCGGCCGACTGGTACCGGTCGGCCGGGTTCTTCGCCATCAGTTTGAAGACGGCCCCCTCGAAACTCGGCGGGATGCCGATCTGCCGGGCCGACAGCTTGAGCGGTTCGACGGTCCGCACGCGCGTGACCGTGTCGATCAGGTTGGCCCCTTGGAACGCCGGCTTCCCGGCCAAGAGCGTGTAGCACGTGGCCCCGAGGCCGAACAGGTCGCTCCGGTGGTCGACCGCGGCCGCGCTCCCCCCGGCCCGTTCGGGCGACATGTGGGCCACGTCCCCGACCAGTTCCCCGGGGCGCGTGATCTGCTGCGCGTTCGCCCCGTCGAGCGCCTTCGCCAGCATCAGGTCGCCCAACTTGAACACCTTGTCCGAGCGGCGCATGAGGATGTTGGCCGGGGCGATGTCGCGGTGAATGATGCCGTGCCCGTGCGCGTGCGCCAGCGCGCGCCCGATGTGAACCGCCATGCGGAACGTGTACTTCCAATCGAGCATGTCGGCGATGCCGATGCGCTTGATGACCGCGGTCATGCTCTCGCCCTCGATCAGTTCCATCGCGCACCAGCAGTACGGCCCGCTCTTGCCGGCCGCGAGCACTTCCACCAAGTGCGGGTGCTTGAGCGGCATCATGGCCCGCATGGCCCGCACGAACCGCTGCACGTCGTCCTCGTTCTTGGCGAACGCGGGTTGCATCGCCTTGAGTGCCACCTCGTGCCCGCTCTCGGTGTCGGTGGCGCGGAACGCCATGCTCGTCGAGCCGGAACCGAGCACGTCGCCGATGCGGAACCGGGCGAGGGTGCGGCCCGACAGTTCGGCCAGTTGCTCGGTGGCCCGCGGGTCGTACTCGGCCGGCGCGGACAGGCCCTGTAGCGTCGCGCCCGGGGTGTACGGGCCGGTCAGGTAGCGAATCAGCGACTCGCCCACTTGAAACGTGTCGCCGTGGCCGAGCACCTGCGCTTGCACCTTGGCCCCGTTCACCAGCACCCCGCCGGCCCCGCCGGTGTCCGCGACGGTCACGGCGTCGCCCTCGGCCGACAGGGTGCAGTGGAACCGCGACACGCGCATGTCGTTGACCCGGTACGCGGCCTCCGGGCTGCGGCCGAGGGGGTGCCCGCGGCCCGCGTGAACGGGCAGCTTCTTGCCCTTGTCCGGGCCGGACAGAACGACGAAGTGCGGGTAGTCCATGTGCGACTCCGGGCGGTTTCGAGTGCCGCTTACTTGGGGATCGGAAGGTTCAACACGGTGACCCGATCGAATTCGACGCGGAACGGCCGATCGGACAGAGCGTCCTTGAACGCGGCGATGCCGTGGTTGCCCGGCTCGGCGGGCAATGTGAGCACGTCGCCAACCTGCGCGCCGTTCAGGTAGATGGTGAGCGCGCGGTCGCGGACCACCACCACCAGCGCGTTCGGCTCGGTCGGATCGAACGGGACCGCGGGCTCGGTCGGGGGCAGGTTCGGAATCAGTTGCTTCTCGGTCGGCCACGGGACCAACTCGACCGTGCCGTCGGACCGCACCTTGACGCACGGCGAACCGAAGTACACGCCCCAGCCGCCGGCGAGTTGCTTGTCGGGCATCCGGGCGGTGGCTTGGATCACGAACGCACGGCCCAATCGGGCACCGCCCCAGCCGGCGTAGTTGGGCGTGCGGTTCGGGTGTTCGATGGCGAACTTGCCCCCGGCGAACCGGAACCAGTGGGGGTTCTTCGCGACACCCTTTGTGTACACTCCGTCGGGGTTCGGGTTCGCGAAGTCCTCGGCGTAGTTGGTTTCCGCGCCGGCGAAGTCGGCGACCGACAGGCGCGGCGGGCCGCCCTTCGGGAGCGGGGGCAGCGGGTTCGGGCGGTCGTTCACTTTGGGATCGAGCCGAGCCGACTCGCGAAAGTCGTCCAGCGCGCCCGCGAGGTCGCCGGCCCGCTCGCGGATGTACCCGCGGACGCGCAGCTCCCACGGGCGCTCCGGGGCGGTCGGCGACATGCGGGCCAGCCCGAGGTCGTAGTCGGCGGCCGCGGCCCGGTACTGCCCGAGGTGCGCACGGGCCAGCCCGCGATTGGTGTACGGGAACCACGCCGGGTGCCCGACCTCCAGCGCGCGGGTGGCGTCGGCAATGCACCCCTCGTAGTCCGGGGTCGGCTTGTGCAGCCGGGCCCACGAACGCAAGTCGAGGGCCACGCGGTTGTGCGGCTCGGACGCCAGCGCCGCGGTGAAATCCTTTTCGCCGTCGTCCCACTTCTTCAGCCGGCAGCGCGCCAGCCCGCGGGTGCGGAGGGCCGGGGCGTACTTCGGGTCGGCCTTCAGCGCCGCGTCGGCCAATTCGATCGCCTTCGGGTGGTCGCCGGACTCGGTGGCGCGAAACGCCGCCCGCTCGGCTTTCGCCGCGGCCGCGTCGGTGCGGAAGTGCCGGACGATGTTCGGGTCCGTGTCGATGTCCGGGAACAGGAGCAGCGCTTCCCGCTCGTCGGCCCCGCCCCCGACGTCATCGCCGAGTCGGAGCCGGGCGAACCCGCGCACCCGGAGCCACCACGCCCGCTGCCGCACTTCGGCACCCGGGTTGAGCCGCGGCGCTTCGCTCCAGTCGGCCACGGCCCCGACGTAGTCCCCGACCCAGAAGCGGATCGCGCCGCGGTCGTTGAGCGCCCCCCCGTCCGGCTTCCGCTCGATCGAGCGGGTGAAGTCCTCGATCGCCGCGCCGAACGGCAGCGCCGGGAGGTTCATCCGCGCCCAGCCGCGGAGTTGCCACCCGTCCGCCCGCTCCGGGGCCACCCGAACGACCACGTCCATGTCCTCCTCCAACTCCTTCCACCGCCCGGTGCGGCCGTAGGCCAGCCCGCGGACGACTCGCGGTTCGGCCGCGGACGGGTCGAGTCCGATCGCCCGGGTCGCGAGGTCGATGGCCGGGTCGTGCTTGCCGGCGTCGAGAGCCGCCCGCGCCTGCGCGCTCAACTCGGCCACCTTCGGGTCGCTCGCCTTGAGAGCGACCGGGGGGTGCGTGCCGCCGCCTTTCGATCCGCCCCCGGGTACGACCGCGATCGGCTTGAGCACCACTCGCCGCACCACCGCGATCACCTTCTCGCCCCGCTTGATCTCGGCTTCCTTGATGTCAATGCTCACGTCGTCCCGCGGCTTGCCGTCCTTGCCGACTTCGAGTGCCAAGTCGTACTTGCCGTTGCGCAACGTGACCGTCTTGTTGCTCTTGGTGTCGATGATCGCCACCACCTTGCCGCCCTGCTTGACCAGCACGTCCACGTCGTCGCACACGGTCTCGATGACCAACTCGCCCTCGGGCGTGGCGATGCGGTACACCCCGACCCCGGCGGCGGCGAGCGCGAGGAAAAGGCCGGTGAGCGCGGCGAGTGCCCGCGGGCGGGACCACCGGCGGCGCGGTTCGTCGGCGGCCGGTTGGGGGCGCGGGACGCGCACCGGTTCGAGGTCCGGTTCGGTCAGTTCCGCGAACGCGTTCGGTTCGGGCACCGGGGCGGCAACGGGAACCGGCAGCACCTGCACAGCGGAGCGGGACGGGGTAGGGGCAACGGTCGCCCCGGTCGGTTGCGGCTTGCCCGCGACGAACGGGGTCAGCGCGCGGGCCACAGCGGCCGGGGTGGGGAACCGGTCGTCCGGGTTCTTCGCCATCATCGTTTCGACCACGGCCACCAGTTCGGGCGGCAGGTCGGGCCGCAGCACCGCCAGCGGGTGCGGGGTTTCGAGCGCGTGCTTGATCATCTTGTCGATGACCGTACCGGTCGGGAACGGCACCATCCCGGACAGCAGTTGGTACAGGGTGCAGCCGAGCGAGTAGATGTCGGCCCGGATGTCGATGGTGCGGGCGTCGCGGGTCTGTTCGGGGGCGATGTAGTCGGCCGTGCCCATCACCACCCCGGTGCCGGTCAGTTGGCCGTCGGTCGGGGCGCTGTCTTTGGCGAACCGGGCGAGGCCGAAGTCCAGAATCTTCACCTGCCCCTTCGGGGTGAGCATCAGGTTGTGGGGCTTGATGTCGCGGTGAATCATGCCCTGTTCGTGCGCGTGCTGGAGGCCCAGCGCGGCTTGCCGCACGAAGTGGCACGCGAGGTTCACCGCCAGCGGCCCCTTGTGCTTGAGGAACTTCGCCAGATCGGTGCCCTCGACGTACTCCATGACGAGGAAGTGCAGGTCCCCGGCTTCGTCCGCGTCGTACGCTTGGACGATGTTCGGGTGGCTCAGTTTGGCGGCGGCGCGCACCTCTTGGAGGAACCGCGGGAGCGCGTCCCCGCGGCTGATCAGGTGGGCGTGAATCACCTTCAGCGCGACCTTGCGCTCCATCTTCAGGTGCTCGGCCGCGTAGACCGCCCCCATGCCGCCCTCGCCGAGCACCTTGAGCACCCGGTACCGCGGGTGGTTCATCAGTTCCGGCGGCACGCCGGGCACGGCCGGGCGCTGGGTTTGTGCGACCGTGCGGCTGTGCGCGCCGCCGGCCGCGGTGTCGGCACCGGCCGCACCGGGCGGGATGGTCGCGTTCGGATCGGGGGCGGGCGCGTCGGGCGG
>JALHNS010000279.1 GCA_022843445.1 Gemmata sp. | reverse complement strand
GCCCGCGTCGGTCAGGCCGCACCCGCTGAGCCGCAGCACGCGCAGCGCGGCGTGCGCGCGGCGGCCCAGCACGCGGGCCACGTCGTCGCCGAGCCGCCGGTCGGACAGGTCCAGCGCGTGCAGCCGCGCGAAGTACGGACCGCCCACCACTTCCGCGATCTCGTCGATCACGCCGCGGGTCACGCGCAGTTCGCGCACCGGGGCGCGCGCGAACAGCGCCCCGGCCCGCTGCACGAACACGCCCGCCGGCAGCCACACGATTTCCACGAACCCGCGGCGGAACTGCGCGTGCGCTTCGCCGCTCTGGAGCGGCCCGCCCGGTCCGCGCAGCGGGGCGAGCCAATCGTCGCCGTGAGCGGCCAAGAGCGCCAGCTCGCGCGTGCGCAGCTCCAAGAACCGCACGTCGAGCGAGGTGCGCAGCGCGTCGGGCACCGCGGCAATTTCCATTTGCACGCGAATCAGTTCGGCCCGCGCCCGGTCCCGCTCGCCGCCGAACTCGTCGAGCCAGTCGGCGTAGGCGAGCCGCGGCACGTCCTCGTCCGGGCGCGCGAGGATCGCCGCGAAGAGCGCGTCGCCGTCGGACATGCCTTCCTCTCGGTTGCGGGTGGTGCGATCATCATACCCGAATCGCGCGTCCCTTTCTTCCCGCGGCGCGCGGGATACGATTCCCGCATGAGCGAATGGCACCTCGCCCGCGGCTACAAGTACGCGGGCATCGTGAGCGGGCTGCGGAGCGAGCCGAACCGGCGCGACGTGGCCGTCATCGTGTCCGACACCCCGGCCGCCGCCGCCGGCGTGTACACGCAGAACCGCGTGTGCGCCGCCCCGGTGCAAGTGAGCCGTTCGCGCACCCCGCGCCCAGACGCGCGCGCCATCGTGGTGTGCAGCGGGAACGCGAACGCCTGCACCGGCGAGCAGGGGCTGCGCGACGCGGAGCGCATGGCGGAACTCGTCGCGCGCAATCTCGGCTGCGAGCCGGAACAGGTGCTCGTCGCTTCAACCGGCGTGATCGGTCGCCCGCTGCCGATGCCGGTACTGGAAGCCGGCATCCCGAAGGCGGTGCGCGAAGCGGCCGAAGGGCGCGACGCACTCGGGCACGCCGCGGCCGCGATCCTCACCACCGACACCGGCACGAAGGTCGCGACGCGCCAGCACGACACGTTCACCGTGACCGGGTTCGCCAAAGGCGCGGCCATGATCGGCCCGAACATGGCGACGATGCTCGGCTTCGTGCTGACCGACGCCGCCGTGACCCCGGCCGACCTGCACCGCATTCTGAAGCACGCGGCCGAACAGAGTTTCAACTGCATCTCGGTAGAGGGACACACCAGCACGAACGACACGGTGTTCGCGCTGGCGAACGGCACCGGCGCGCCGCTCGCGGGCGCGGCCCTCGAAGCGTTCGCGGTGGAAGTGCGGCACGTGTGCGTCGAACTCGCGCGCAAGATCGCGCTGGACGCGGAAGGCGCGGAGCACCTCATCACCATCGAAGTGGACGGCTGCCGCACCGACGCGGAGGCGAAGCAGATCGCGAAGACGATTGCCGAAAGCGCGCTGGTGAAGACCGCGGTATTCGGTGCCGACCCGAACTGGGGCCGCGTGGTCTCCGCCGCCGGCTACGCCGGTGTGCCCTTCGAAGAGAAAGATTTGTCGCTGTGGATGGGCGACATGCCGCTGTACCGCGCCGGCACGCCGCTCCCGTTCGATGCGAGCGCCGCGTCCAGCTACTTGAAGCACAACCGCGAGGTTCACTTCAAGCTGAAGTTCACCCTCGGCAGCGGGCGCTGCACGTTCTACACCTGCGACCTGACCACCGAGTACGTGAAGCTGAACGCCGACTACACGACGTAGTAGTGGTTAGCGGCAGGTGGTTAGTGGAAGGCGAAGAATGATACTCGCCGGCGCATTGTACCTGACGAACTTTGCCGCACCGTCGGTCGCGCTCGTACTGGCGCGCCGGCGCGGCGCGAGTTGGAAACGCGCTCTCGCTTTGTGCGCTCTGGTCGCAACTGTTGGGGCAGCCCTCTTCAGCGCCGCAGTCGGGTTTCTCGCCAGTCTCCCGGTGCTGTTCCAGCGCGACGCAATGTACTTCACTGTCGCGGTGGGAACCTTCGCCGTGTACGGTGTCGGCGTCGCTCTGATCGGAGCCGTTGTGCCACTCCTGTACGCGACAGCGAAGGCGCTCTGGGCGCGCGAGGTCGCGCCGCAATGACACCTTTCATCGAACTTCACAACGTGTCGCGCACGTTCGGCGCGTTCACGGCGCTGCACGGGATCACGCTCACGCTGCCGCAGGGGCGCGTCGGGTTGCTCGGCCCCAACGGGGCGGGCAAATCGACGCTGCTGAAGGTGCTCATGGGCCTCATTCCGCCCAGCGGCGGCACCGGGCGCGTGCTGAACGAACCGCTCGGCGGCGACCGCGACTCCGAAGGCAACTGGCGGCTGCGGCGGCTCATCGGGTTCATGCCCGAAGCCGACGCGCTCGTGCCCGGGCTGACCGGTGTGGAGTACGTGTCGCTCGCGGGCGAGTTGTTCGGCATGCCCCGGCGCGACGCGCTCCGCCGCGCGCACGAGGTGCTGTCGTATCTCGAACTGGAAGAAGCGCGGTACCGGCGCGTGGAAGAGTATTCGGCCGGCATGAAGCAGCGCGCGAAGCTGGCGCAGGCGCTCGTTCACGACCCGCCGGTGCTGCTGCTGGACGAACCCACGAGCGGCCTCGACCCCGCGGGCCGCGACGCCATGCTGCGGCTCATCAAGGCGCTCGGCACCGATCACGGCAAGTCGGTGATTCTTTCGACGCACCTGCTCGCGGACGTGGAAGCGGTGTGCGAGCGCGTGGTCATCATCGCGGGCGGCCGGGTGCGGCGCGAGGGCACCGTGGCGGAACTGTGCGCGCGCCGCGGGGACCGGTTCCGCGTGCGCGTTCAGGGCGACGACCTCGGCGCGCTGCGCGCGGACCTCGAAGCGGCGGGTGTGACCGTTCAACCGGACGCGCAAAGCCCCGAAGTGTGGCGCGTGACGGTGCCGGACGGGTGGAGCAACGTCGCGCTGTTCCGCCGCGCGGTCGCCTGCGGCGCGGTGGTCCGCGCCCTCACGCACGACGACGAGACGCTGGAAGAACTGTTCCTGCGCACCATCAGCGAATAGCCCGAAGCCAAACCATGCAGCAATCCGACGCGCTGTTGCGGTACCGGGGGTGGAAGGGGGCGCCGCGCGGGCCGCTGTACGCGGCGCTGGCGATGGCCCGCGCGTCGCTGAAGTTGCTCGCGCGCAAGTGGCTCGTGTGGGGCCTCGCGGCGCTCGGACTGCTCGTGTTCTTCACGTTCTTCTACGCGCAGTACCTCGCGGTGTACGTCACCACGGTGCTCGAAACCGACACCGTGCGGTTCGCGGGCGTGCCGGTCAGCGCGCAGAACCTCACCCGCGTGCTCGACCGGCTCGCGCTGAACGGCACCGCGCACACGTTCGGCAACTTCGTGTGGTGGCAGGGCTACGTGCTGGTGATCGTGCTCGCCCTCGCCGGCTCGCTGCTCGTGGGCAACGACTTCGCGCACGGCAGCCTGCCGTTTTACCTGTCCAAACCGATCGGCCGCTCGCACTACGTGCTCGGCAAGTGCCTCGCGGTCGGCGCACTGGTGAACCTGTTCACGACGCTCCCCGCCGTGCTGCTCTGGCTCGAAGCCGGAATGCTCTACGACTGGCAGACGTACTACGTCGACAACTGGCGGTTGCTCGTCGGCATCTTGGGTTACGGCGCGGTGCTCACGGTGGCGCTGAGCCTGCTCTTGGTGGCGACCGCGGTGTGGGTGCGGCGCACGGTGCCGCTGGCGATGCTGTGGATGGGGCTGTTCGCGCTGCTCCCGATGCTGTCCGGGTGGCTCGTGGACGCGACGCAAGACGAGCACTGGCGGCTCATCGACATTTGGAACAACTTGTACCTGTGCGGGCTGCACTGTTTGGGCGCGGAACCGGCCTCGATCCGCCCGCAGCCGCAACCGGCCTACGGGTGGGCGTGGCTCGCGTGCGCGACCGTGACGGCACTGAGCGCGCTCTACTTGCGCAAGCGCGTGCAGGCCGTGGAGATCGTGACGTGACGCCGTTCGGCGCGGCGCCGCGGGGCTGAACCCCGCGGCTCACTGTGATGGGTCAGTCCACTTTCAGCTTGAACTTGGTCATCAGTTCCGCGTACCGCTTGAGTTCGAGCGGGTGCAGGTCGGCCGCGGTCAGGCCGAGGCGCTTCGCCTGCTCCAACTCCTTCGCGATCTGCGGGCGCTTGTCGTCCTTGCCGTCGAGGTCGAGCGCCCAACCCAAGTGGAACCGGTACGCGGCGGTTTCGTGCTGCACCAGCGCGAGCCGCACGTCCCGCTCCGCGGCCGCGGGTTCGCCCAGCGCGATGTTCAGTAGCGCGCGGGTGTCGAGAAACGTGGGCACCGGGCCGCGCACGCCGATCAGTTCGTTCATCAGCTTCAGCCCCTCGCCGGCGCGCTTCGGTTCGACCAGCGCGAGCAGCACGCAGTAGTTGTTCACCGCGAGGTCGCTCTTGGCCTTCGCCAGCGATTTCTCGTACTCCGCGAGCGCCTGCTGGTACTGCCCCTGCGCGTCGAGCAGTTCGCCGCGGCACCCCAAGAACGCGGCCTCGAGTTGGGGGGTGCCGGTGGCGGCGCGCTGCGCGTCGTCGAGCCACTTCGCCACTTCCGCTTCGGTGGCCGGGTCCGAGCGCTTGGCGCGCACCGCGCCGGAGAGGATGCGCCCGGTGAGCAGCGGCGGGGCGCCCTTCTCGTACTTGCGCGCCAGCTCGATCGCCTTCTGCGCTTCCTTCTGCCGCACGTAGAAGACCGCGAGCGGGGCGTGCGCGGTCGGGCCGCCGACCGCGAGGTGCTTCTGGTAGGCGGCTTCGGCGTCCGCGGCGAAGCCGAGTTCCTCGAACAGCGGGCCGGCACGCGAAGCCAGATGCGCCGGCGCGTCCCAACCCGGGAACGCGAGCACCGCGGCGCGGGCCTTCGCGCGCAGCTTCTTCGCGTCGTCGAACTCGCCGACCGCGTCTTTGGCTTTCGCTTGGCGCGCGAGCACCCGGGCCTCTTCGCGGGCGGCCTCCCAACTGGTCGGGCTGTTCGCCTTCAGGCGCTCCAGCGCGCCCTCGGCGCGGGCGAGGTTGTTCACCGCGAGGTACACGCGCACGAGCGCCGCGAGGTGCTCCGGCGTGACCCCAGGGCGCGGCCGCGCGGCCAGTTTGAACGACGTTTCGGCGTTGGCGAAATCGCCCGCGTCGAACGCGAGCTTGCCCAGCAGGTAGTCCTCGTCCGGCGTCAGTTCGCCGCGCTCCGCGAACTTGCGCAGCTCGCGGACGCCCTCGTCGCGCGTTTCCGGGTCGATGGTGCGGATCACCGCGCGGGCCTTCAGGTCGTCGGTGTCGGACTTGCCGCCGCTCAGGTTGCGCTCCACCAGCGCGAGCGCGTCGCGGCGGACCGCGTAGGCGTTCGGGGTCGCGACCATCGTGAGCGCGAGGTGCCGCCGCGCCCACCGGGACACCTCGTCGGCGGGCGACTCTTTGGCCTCGAGCAGGTGCTTCATGGCCTCGTCGTTGCGCCCCGTGCGCTGGAGGAACAGCACCAGTTGGCGCGTCGGGTTCAGTTCCAGTTTGGCGCGGTCGCGGGCCGCGCCGAAGTGGGTCAGCGCGGTGGTGCCGTCGCCGATCAGTTCGTACAGCCCGCCGAGCGCGATCTCGATGGCGGCCTTCGCTTCGTCGGTCGCGGCGGGCGCGGCGCTCAGCTTCTTGTCGGCCTCGGCCACCGCGCGCTTGGCGTCGTCGAGCTTGCCGTAGCGCACCAGTTGCGACACGAGCGAGCCCCACGTTTCCGGGTCGCGGTCGGCCAGTTCCACGGCGCGGCGGAACGCGGCCAGCGCGCCGGCGTCGTCGCGCGCGGTTGCCAGCAGCGCGCCCCGCAGTAGTTGCAACTTGTGGTCCGTGGCATCGGCCGGGGCGACGCGGTCGATGGTGGCGCGCTCGCTCTGCGGGATGCCGGCGGCGAGCAGGTTGCGGATCGAGCGGAACCGTTCGAGGTCGTCGGGCAGGCGCACCTTCGTGGCGAGGTCGTTCAGCACGCCCACGGCCTTTTCGTCTTGCCCCTTCAGGCGGTACAGTTCGACCGTGCGGCGCACGACGGTTTCTTGCACGTCGCCGTGTTCGAGGGCGCGGGCGTAGTTCTTGAGCGCGTCGTCGAGCAGCCCTTCGAGTTCGTCCAGTTGGCCGAAGGCGATGTCCACGCGGGCCCAGTTGGGGCGCAGCTCGCGGGCGCGCCGCGCGAGGGCGCGGAGTTCCTTCACGGCCGCGGTGCGGGCCGGGCCGTCGGCCATCTTCTTCACCTCGGGGAACCGGATCGCGACGCGCGCGAGCGACCCCACGGGGCCGCTCTCGGTCTCGATCGCGGCCATCTCCTTGAGCACCTCGTCGATCACCTCTTTGCGCCCGGCGGCGACGGCCTGATCGAGCAGCACCGAGCGCGCTTGCAGTTCCCGCGGCAGCACCGCAGCGGCGGCCCTCAGGTGCGCGATCGCGCGCGCGCGCAGTTCGGCGCTATCGGGCCCGTTGCGGTCGGCCACTTGCGCCGCGGCTTGGCCGATGCCGAACAGCAGTTGGTACCGCTCCACTGTGGCGAACTTGTCCGCGCCCGCGGCCAGCGCGTCGAACTCGGCGGCCCGCGGCGGTTTGGCGCGCGAGGCGAGTACCGCGGCCCGCGCGAGCCGCAGTTCCATCGCGTCGCCGATCTGCTTTTGCGCCTCGTCCAGCAGCGCGGTGCCGTCGCCGGCGCGCCCGAGCACGCGCACCGCCGCGACGTGAACCAGCCCGCGCTTCGGGTGCGCGGGGTTCCGCGCGAGCCAGTCCTTCAGCACCTTGTCGGCGGCGGCCACTTGGCCTCGCAGGGCCAGCGAGTCGGCGTGGTAGATGTGAACCTCCGGGGCGCGCTGCGCGACCGGGCCGAGGCTCTCCTCGAACCGCGCCCAGTCGCGCCCGCCGAGGTCGCCGGGGCGGGCCAGCACGTCGATCAGTTCGAGCCGCACCAGTTCCGTGCGGAAGTCGTACATGCGGAACTCGTTCACGATGAGCCGGTACCGCTCCAGCGCGCGGCGCGCCTCGCCCATCTTCACCAGCGCCTCGGCTTCACCGACCACGGCCGGGCCGAAGGTCGGATCGGCGCGCAGCGCCAGCCGGCAGTACTCGAGTTGCTTGTCCGGGTTCTGCATGGCCGCGTAGCACGTCGCCAGTGCCACCAGCGCTTTTTTGTGATACAGCGGAATCGGCGCGAGCCGCGGCGCGACGTCCGTGAGCATCCCGACCGCGCTCACCCAATCCTTCTTGAGCACCGCGAGCCGCCCGCGGCAGTACGTCACGAACGGCTGGCGGTCCGGGTCCGCGGCAAGTTTCTCGAGGAACGGCAGGCACACGGTTTGGTCTTGCAGGTCGATCAGGTGGTCGACGAGCACGAAGAACTGGTCGTTCACCGGGCCGAGGCTTTCGGCCGCCGTCTTGAGGACCGCGATGCCCTCTTCGCGCTTGTCGCGGTACGCGAGCGTCTCGGCGTACAGCATGCCGACCGCGAGGTTCTTCGGGTCCAACTCGAACGCGGTCTTCAGGAACGCCGCGGCGCGGTCGTAGTGCGCGGCGGCGGTGTCCGCGCCGGTGACGGTGACGAACTCCAACTCGGCGCGGGCCATGAGCGCGTCCGGGTTCCGCGCGCCGCCCAGTTGGTCGAAGGCGACTTGCAGGTCGTCGCGGGCCGGGCCGGTGTTCTTCAGAAGCATCTCGAAGCGGGCCGCGGCGACGCGCGCTTCCAAGTCCGTCTCGAACCGCCCGGAGCGCAGCCCCGCGAGCAGGCGGTCCATCTTCACGGTACGGTCGCCGTCGCCGCGGTTGGTCCGGTGCAACCCCAGCGCCCGCACGTACGCCTTCACCGGCGCGCGCCCGGTGGCGATGGCCGCTTCGAGGTGCGCCAGCGCCCCGAGCGGGTTCTTCAGGCCCTCTTCGCACTCGGCCGCGATCTGGAGCAGCTCCGCGTCGGCCTTCAGTTCGGGCCGTTCGAGCAGCATTTTGGTGTGGGCCTGTGCCGATTGCAGCTCGCTGAACCGCGCCTGCCCGACGTACAGTTCCACCAGTTTGCGGCGCTCGGCCGGGTGGTTCGGGTACGCGCGCAGCACGCTTTCGAGTTTGGGCGCGAGCCGCGGCACCGCCTTCGGGTCGGCTTTGGCTTCGGCGAAGAGCAGTTCGGCGTACCGCAGGAACGCGGGCTCGTCGTTCGGCTGCAGTTTGGTGTACCGCTCGTAGAGCACGAGCGCGTCGGCGCGGGTGGCGCCGTCGGCCGCGAGTTTCTCGGCGCGCTCCTTGAGCACCGCGTACTGCGATTTGGTCTGGTGCCGGTGGAACGCGACCGCGCCCCCGCACAGCCCGGAGGTGACCGCGAGCACGATAGCGAGGCGCTTCCAGTACAGAGTGCGGCGCACGGCGGACCCTCGGCGGGAGCGGGGCGAACACCGGTTAACGGTAGCACAAACCGCGCGGGGCGTCCGCGCGGCTCACTTCGCCTTCGACGCGCGGGGCACCAGCACCACGCGCAGCCCGACGCTTTCGTGGACGTACTCGACCTTTTCCACCGACATCGTGACGGCCCGCGCCAACTCGCTGGGGTCGTCGAACGCGCCGCCCTTGTAGTACGCCTCGTCGCGGTTCAGGTCGCACACTTCCGCGATGTTGCCGTGCATGTCGTACAGCCCCAGCGCGTTCGGCGGGTACGCGCCCACGGCGCGCGGGCGGCCCGGGCCGATCCCCTTCAGGTTGGCCCGGTCGCCGACCGCGTTCGTCGGCTCGGCGAAGTAGAAGTCGAACGCCGCGGCGGCGCGCGACACCGGCCCGCCGCGGCACGCGTACTCCCAGCGCGCGAGCGACGGCACGCGGTACTCCCACCCCGGCACCGGGTACTTCGAGTTCAGTTGGCCCACGAACGCGCGAGCCGCCGCCAGCGACACCGAATCCGCCGGGAACCGTTTCAGCTCCGCGTCCGGCACGTCGCGCACGAGGTCCGCGTGCGCCCCGGTGCGCCGGAACCGACTGGGGTTCTCGCCGGTGACGGCTTCCCACTGCTCTTGCGTCACCTCGTACGCGCCGATGTAGTAATCGGTGTCCATGTTCAGTTGCTCGTCGCCCGGCGTTCCGCCGAGGCCGCCGAACCAGCCTTCGCCCTTCGGCACGCGCGCGAACTCTAGGCCGACCGCGCCGACGAACCGATCACCGCTCGGCGCGCTCGGCTCCGGCTTCGGCCCTTCCGGCGCGCGCCCGCCCCAGCGCTGCAGCGCGAGCGCCGCGAGCGTGAGTGCCAGCACCGCGCCCAGCACCCAGTTGCCCCGGCC
>JALHNS010000278.1 GCA_022843445.1 Gemmata sp. | reverse complement strand
CTTGGCGGGGCACGTCGTCGCGTACCGCAGCGGGCACGCGCTGAACGTGGAACTGGCCCGCGCGCTATGTCGCGCCGCGGCACCCAACGGCCGCGCGGCGCGCCCGCTGGCCCGCGCCGCGTAGGACCGGCTTCCAGCCTGTCCCGTTTCGTTTTGTTCTTGGCAGGCTTCCAGCCTGTCCCACTGCTGAGACGCTCACACGACCGGGGTTCACATGACGCGGCTACGGATGGCGGTGATCGGAGTCGGGCACCTCGGACAGCACCACGCCCGCATTCTCTCGCAACAGCCCGATGTCGAACTGGTCGGCGTGGTCGATTCCAACGCGGACCAAGCGCGCACCGTTGCGGCGAAGCTGAACACCACCCCTTACGAACAATTCGAAGACCTCATCGGGCGCGTGGACGCGGTCAGCGTGGTGACGCCGACGGTTCACCACCACTCGGTGGCGGCGGCGTTCCTGAAGGCCGGTGTGCCGGCGCTGGTGGAAAAGCCCGTGTGCCGCACGCTCGCGGAAGCGGACGATCTCATCGCGCTCGCGGCGCAGGCGAAGGTGCCGCTGCAAGTGGGGCACATCGAGCGGTTCAACCCGGCGTTCGAGGAGTTGGTGAAGCGGCCCATTCGCCCGAAGTTCGTGGAGGCCGAGCGGCACGGACCGTTCACCGGGCGCTCCATCGACATCGGCGCGGTGCTCGACCTGATGATTCACGACTTGGACCTGCTGCTCGCCCTCGTGGGCGGCCCGGTGGCGCGCGTGAGCGCGGTAGGCGCGGCCGTGTTCGGCGGGCACGAGGACATGGTGAACGCGCGGCTCGAATTCGCCAACGGGTGCGTGGCGCACGTCACCGCGAGCCGAATCACGCGGCACCCGAAGCGCCGCCTGCGCGTGTGGGCCGGTGAGGGCTACGCGGGCATCGACTTCGTGACGCGCAAACTCACGCTGGTGCAGCAGAGCCAAGAGCTGCGCGAGTACGGCATCCGGGCCGAGCAGATGGACGCCGCCTCGAAGGCGCGCCTCAAGGACGAAGTGTTCGGCCGCTACTTGCAGGTGCTGAACTTGGACGCGGATCGCAAGTTCGACCAACTCACGGCCGAACTGCGGCACTTCATCGACTGCGTGCGCACCGGCTCGACGCCCCGCGTGAGCGGGACCGACGGCCGCGAAGCACTCGCGCTCGCAGAGCGCGTACTGGAGGCGCTGAAGCAGCACGCATGGGAAGGCTCGCCGGCCGGCCCCCACGGCCCGCAACCGCCGACGCCCGCGGGCTGGCTGTTCCCGCCGCTGGCCATCGCGCGCCCGGAAGCGGCCTAACGGCTACTTCGCCTTCGCGCGCGTGAACTTCACGACGTATTTGCCGGGGAACAGCGCGTCCGGGCCGTTCTTCTCCAGATACTTCGTGAGCCACCCGGCCGGGAGCGCGTGGAAGTCACCGCGCTTCTCGAACTTCTCTTTCGTCATCAGCGCCTCGAACGGCATTAAGTCGCCGCCCTCCAGCGCGAAGGTGTCGCGGCCGAACGTGAGCAGGCTCACGATGTAGCCCTTCGTCGGTTTTTTGGTCCACTTCTCATACGCGCCCTCGGTGCCGAGTTCGGGAGTGACGCCCTTTTTGTCAGCCTCTACGAGCCAGTTGCTATAGGCGTGTTCACCGACTTCTGCGGTGAACACCCACCAGTCGGGGGTGTCTTTGGCCGCGCCTTTGCCGCTGTCCCACTGGCGCATGCGGAGCACCCCCTTCGGGTGCCCCTTCACGGGCGAGCGATCGAAGACGAGCGTGTCGCTACTGAGTGTCCACGTGCCGATGAGCCGTTCGTCGGGTTTGGCGGTGTCGATGTCGCCGACCGGTTCGGGCGTCGGCACGCACCCGGGCGCGAACACCAGCACAAGAAGCGAAACCGCGAGGCGTGTGCGCACGAACAGACTCCCCAAAGTGTCGGTCACTTCGCCTTCACGCGCGTGTACTTTTGCACGTTCTTGCCGTCAAAGAGCGGGTCGGGGCCGTTCTTCTCGAAATATGTGACGAGCCACCCCGCCGGGATCTCGGGGAGGTTCTCTCGCTCCCCGAATTTCTCTTTTGTCACCAGCGCTTTGAACGCCTCTTCGTTGCCGCGGTCGACCGCGAACGCGCCTTCGGCGAAGGTGATTTTGCCCACGAAGTAGGCCCTCTTCGGGCTCTTCGCCCAGCGCTCGTATTCGCCCTCGGTGTCGAGCGCGGGAACGTCGTTCTTCTTCCCGACTTCGACGAGCATGTTGCCGTAGGTGTGCTTGCCGACCTCCGCGGTGAAGATCCAATCGGTGTCGTCGCACGCGCCTTTGGCCGGGTCCTTCCCTTTGTCCCAGACGCGAACGCGGAGTAGCCCTTTCGGGTGCCCCTTCACGGGCGAGCGCTCGATGACGAATGTATCCCCGCCTTTGGTCCAAGTGCCGATGAGGCGCTCGTCCGGTTTGGCGGTGTCGATGTCGCCGACCGGTTCGGGCGTCGGGATACACCCCGGCGCGAACACCAGCAGTAGAAGCGGAACCGCGATGCGCGGTGACATGGTGAAGCCCTCCTGAAGGGAGTAGCACCGATTGTACGCGATCGCGGCGCGCGAAAGGGCGGAATTGTCAAACGGGCAACTCGGCGTCGCCGCCGTGGGTGAAGCGGCGCTTGTTCGCCTCGAACGCTTCGATCCGCGGGGCCATGTACGCGCACAGGTCGGTGAAGCACAGCGGCTTGTAGTCGCAGGCGTCTACGCCCACGTCGCGCACCAAGAACGACGGCTTCGCGGCGTCCTCGCGCATCAGGCGGCCGTGGACGTGACCGTACAGGTGCCACGCCCCGTGGAACGCCTTGTTCCAGCTCCGCAGCGGGTAGTGGTTCAGCCAAATCTCTTGACCCTCCACGCGAATCATGCCCTGTTCGAGCGTGTCGGAGAACACGGGCGCGATCTCGCCGCGGTCGTGGTTGCCCCACACGAGGTACACGTTCGCGCAGTTGATGCGGTCGCGGTACTCGCGCGCTTCGGCGAACCCGCCCATGCAGAAGTCGCCGAGAATCCAGAGGTGATCGGAAGGGGCGACGCGGGAGTTGATCGCGTTCAGAAGTGCGTCGTCGTGCCGTTCGACCGTATCGCGGGAGACGCGGAGTTTGCCGCGCGAGTCGTTCCGCACCGCGGCCCGTTCCTCCGGTGAGAGGAACGGGCGCGCGCAGTATTTAATGATGTTCCCGTGCCCGAAGTGCGTGTCCGCGGTGAACCAGTGCATAACGGTGGCTCGTGTGGGTGGTTAGTGTGAGTGAAGAGACACCGCGCACCCGCATCCGGGTTCGCACTCACACCAGCCACTCACACTAACCACTATTTCGATTCGGTCGCCCGCACGTTCTTCACCGCGATCGGGCCGAACTCCGCGCGCAGCGTGAACGGGCCTTTGTCGCCTTTGGTCTTCTGCGTCGCGGCCTTCTCGCCGTTAATCAGGAACTCCGCGGAGCCGCCCTTCACGTTCACCGCGAACGTGTTCCACTCGTCTACCTTGATGCCCTTCACGCCGCCCTTGCCGTCTTTGCCGGAGTTGATGTCGAACTTGGTGCCGAGCAGCAGGATGTCGTTGTTGCAGCCCGCGCCCGGTTTGAAGTCGAACTTCACGCTGAAGTCGCCCGCGAACTGCCGCACGGTTTCGATGTACCGGTCGCCCTTCACCTTCGGGTCGATCACCAGTTCGCCGTCCTTCACCACGAACCGCTTGTCGAAGGCGTCGGTCTTGCCCGCGAGGAGCACCGGTTTCGCGTCCTTGTCCTTCTTGGTGTCGGCGCGCTGTTGCCAGCCGTCGAGCGTCTTCCCGTCGAACAGCAACACGAAGCCGGGTTCGGGTTTGAACTCGTCGGCGGCGCTCGCGGCGAGCGCGGACACGCACAGCACGGCAGCGGAGAGGATGCGCATGGCAGGGAACCTGTGGGGTGGGGAACAGGCGAGCGAGTAAGAATGCGAACACCGCGGGAACCGGTTGGTTCTGGTGCATGGCGGGGAATCTGGTGGGCTACTTCGCGCTCCAGCGCTTCTCCAGCGCCGCGAAGTTCGGGGCCGCGTCCTTGCTCGCCGGGGCGCGTAGCGGGCGCGCCCACAGTCGCGCGTAGGTGCCCTTCATCACGGATTCGGCCAGCACCACCTTGCGCGTGCGCGGGTGAACGCGCAGCAGGTTCAGGTCGAACAGCGTTCGCAAGTCGGCGCGCAAAAGAAGCGCGTTACTCGGTTCGTTCGGGCCGTCCGGGTCGATGAGCGCCACTTCCAGCGCGGCTTCGGCGTCGGCCCCGCTGACGGCGCACTTGCCACCGTATGCCTTCAACACCGACTGGCGGAACTCTTCCGGCCCGCGGCGCAGCAGCACGCCCTGCCACACGCCCACCGGCACACCCGCGGGCGCTTTCCCCGCGAACACGCCCTTCGCCACCACGCTCGCGGCGATGCCGTTTGGTGCGCTCGTGTTACTCGCGGCGCTCGTGTTACTCGCGGCGGTTGGGTTCGCAAGGAACGCGCGGGCTTCTTCGGCGAAGTTGGTGCCGAGCTTCGTGGCCTGTTCGTAGTCGGCCTTCGCACCGGCGGCGTTGCCGAGGTGCTGCCGCGTGTGGGCGCGGTAGAAGTACGCGTCGCCCATCTTCGGGAACGCCGCCACGAGTTCGTCGCAGAACGCCTCGCACGCCGGGCCGAGTTTCGCCCCGCTGTTGGCGTCCGCGGTCTTCTTCAGCGTCGCGGTGTACGGCAGGTCGTCGATCTTGCGGAACCCGATGAAGTGCGCGCACGCGGCCTTGAACTTGTCGAACTCTTTGCCGCTCAGTTCGGCCGGCGGGAGCAGCACGCGCCCCGGCCCGGACACGACGAACTGGTCGTCCTGTTTCGTCACCTCGTCAATGGTGAACGCTTCCCAGAGCACATACTTCTTGGGTTTGCCGTACGCGGAGATGACGTACACGGTGCCGCCTTTGGACTGCTGCACCGCGGCGAGTTTCGAGTACACGCCCATGCGCGCGGTGAGCAGCGCGTCGGCCCCGTTGGGGAACCGTCCCATCTTTTCGATGTTGAAGTATTGCAAGAAGGAACTGCTCACGGCGACCTCCGGCAGCGGGAGTGCGGAGCATACCGCGCCGCCGGTCGCGGTTCCAGCACCGTGACGCGATTACGCCTTCCCCAACACGAGATCGCACACCCAGCACCCACGAACGTGCGGTTGGCTCGCGTCGCGGCAGTGGTTCAGGATGTGTTCGTCTTCGCAGCCGGCGTCTTGGAGCGCGTCGGCCAGAATGGGCATCGCGCCGAACTCGCGCGACTCGTACATCGAGCGCGCGAGTGACACCGTGGTGTCAGTGCGCCACGCGGGATCGAAGGAAACCGGGCGAAACGGGTTCCCGAAGATGTCTCGCAGAAGCGCCGACTGCTTCTGCCCTTCAACCGCACCCAAGCGGGCGTCGATTGCGTCTTCCGCCGCAGTCTGCTCCTCAACAGCGCGAACGAAATCCCGCAGGTCTCGAATGTCCGGGAGTGGCGGATGAACGCGCTCAGGGAAGTAGCGGGCGCTCACCCAACGGGTGCGTTCTGTCACGAAGAGGGTCGCTTCAATCGGCGATATGTAGCCAGTAGGCTTCCACGAACCCGCGGCGTGCAGAGCTGCGAATTCAATACCGCGGTATCCGTAGTCACCGGGGCGGCCATCTGCAACAGCTTTGTCCGCACACCGCTCCGCATTACGAAGCGTCTCGTCGCAAATCAGCCCGTCGGCGTACGCTTCGGCCGCGTCAAGTGCGCCGACGAATTCCGGGAAGAACACGAGGTGCATGAGGTGGCGGCAGCAGGCAACACAGAATAGCCGAAGTTTGCGCACGTTGACCGCATCTTGTACGTAATTCAGCATCGCGTCGGGGTCTTCGCACGCCAGCCATTCGGCTTCGGTCATCGCGCACCTCCGCTACGGGAGCAGGTCGGCGACCGCGACCGCGTTCGGCGCGTTCAGCGGCGTCACGCTCTCACCGGGGCGGTGTTCGGTGTGAAGCTGATACGTCGTGACGTTCAGCGCCTCGCGCGGTTGCGGGTCGCGGAAGACGTGCAGCACGCGGCCTTCGAGGTCCAGCACCCAATACTCCGGGATGCCTGCGGCGGCGTACAGTTCGGCTTTCGTCGTCAGATCGTAGCTCAACGAAGTGTGCGCCACTTCCACCGCGAGCAGCACCGCAAGCGGGCCGTCGGTCATGTGGTCGCGCGGCGTACCGCGCACGATCGAGGCGTCCGGTTCGGGCTTACTGTCGCCCATCGGCACCGGCCCGGCGTTCCGCACGAAGAACCCCGGCCCGAACACCACGGCGAGCGCGTGAACCACCAGAGCGACCGTCGAATGGTGCCGGAAGCTCTGCTCGCCCATATCGACGATCTCCCCGCGAATCAGTTGGTGCCGGCGCGGCACCGCGAGGTCGTGTGCGACGAGTTGGTCGAACTCCGCGAGGGTCCAGCGCTTCAACCGCGGCGCGGCGAGCGCGCCTTTCGGCGGCGGGGTGTCGGTGGCGGCGGGCGGCGCGAGAACGGCAGACATTTGGCGTACCTCCGACCCTCAGCATAGCAGGACCGCGCTACGCGGCGCGCTTCGCGCGGGACACTTCGCCGAACACGTCCAGCAGCGCGCGGTAGTGGTGCTCGAAGGTCCAGCGCGACGCGGTCTGGCGGGCGGCGCTCGCGGCGCTCGCGCGGTACGGGTGATCGGTGAATCGCGTCAGCGCCGCGGCGAGCGCCGGCGCGTCGTGCGGGGTATCGACCACGAGGCCGTCGGTCGGCGGCGACAGCAGTTCGCTCGCGCCGTTGTACCGCGTGGTGACGACCGGCAGCCCGCACGCCAGCGCTTCGAGCGCGACCAGCGAACACGGGTCGTAGAAGGTGGGGTGAACGAGCAGATCGGCCCCGAAATAACAGTCTCGCGGGTCCGACCGGTGGCCGAGGAACAGCACGCGGTCGGCGATTCCCAACCGCGCCGCCTGCGCCGCGTACGGCCCGAACTGCCGGTGCCCCACTACGACGAGCTTGAACGGCTTCTCGCGCGGCACGAGCGCGACCGCGTTCAACAGCGGTTCCAAGCCCTTGAGCCGGTAATTCATCGCCACGAACAGCGCGCACGTTTCGTCCGGCGCTGCCTTCCACCGCGCGCGCTCGTCGAACCGGCGCTTCGGCCGGTCGTCGGCCGCGAACCTCATCGGGTCGATCGCGCTGCGCACGACACGCACCGATTCCGGCGGGATGCCGTAATACTTTTCGAAGTGCCCGCGCACCATGTTGCTGTTCGCCACCACCAGCGGCCGCCGCGGGCCGAGGTACTGTTTGCGCTCGAGCCGCGCGTACGACCACGAAGTGGGGTCGAGCCACTTGCCGAGGCGCGCGACCGCGCGCCCGAGGGCGGTAGTGTTCTTCAGCAGGTTGTGGTCGTCGGTCGCGGCGCGCAGCCCGGCCTGCGGGTACAGCACGTCTTGGCCCCACGTCTTATCGAACCCGATGCTCACGTCGTGCGCGCCGCGCCCGAGCGCGGCCTCGCACGCGGCGGCGAACCGCCACGGGCGCAGGAACCGCGGCCCGGCGGGTGCGTCGATGCGGTGAAAGTGTGTGGCCGCCGGCAGCACCGCGGCGTCCCACACGGAGGCGTAGAGGTGAACGGCGTGCCCGTCGCGCGCGAGCCGGCGTGCGAGGTCGCCAATGTAGGTCTCGGCCCCCCCGCGGGCGGGCAGCACGCTCTCGTAACACAGCGCGATATCCATACCGCGTTCTCAAATTATGTGTGTATCCGCAGATTACGCAGATAGACGCAGATTAGAAATCAACGAAAACCGCTCTGTATTCAATTTGTGTTTATCTGCGTAATCTGCGGATAAACACCCTTCAGCTTTGATCTCAAGCGGCGGCGCGGCGGTCCGGAACGGCGCGCGCGGTGCGCGCGCGGTGCCGCTGGTAGAACCGGGATTTCCAGCGAATCAGTCGCGCGAGCCGCTCGCTCGGACCGCGCCCGCCGGGCCAGTTGGCGCGGTACATCTTCCAGAACCGCACGCGGTCCCGCGGCGTCACGCCCTCCACCTCCGACGAGAACAGCAGTTGAGCAAGGTCTTTCACCTGCCACCACATCCCGGTGAGGGTGTGGCGCGCGAGGCGGTGCAAATCGATCATAAACACGCGATTCGTCCAATCCCGCGGGACGGATTTTGTAAGGCTCTCCGGGATATAGAAATGGCAAAAGTATAGGTCTTTGTGATACACGCTGCGGCGGTGCAGCTCGCGCGCGAGGCGCGCGAGCTCGGCCGTGAGGCCGCGCTTCCACCGCGCGAACGCCGCCGCGGGCAGCGCGCGACTCGCCGCCGGGATCGCCTCGTGCAGCGGCAGCATGCCGTGCAGTTCTTCGACCGCGAGGAACCCTTGCAACCGGCCCCACGGCCCGACGAACTGCCCCGCGGCCACCGCGCGCGGCACCATGAAGCCCTGCGCCCGCGCCCAGTTCAGCCGCTGCCACTCTTGCAGCCCCGGCGACCGCGCGCGGTTCGGGAACAGCGTCGCGAGGAACCCGGCGAGCCGCGACAGTTCGAAGTGCCGCTTCACGTACACGCGCAGTTGGTCCGGGCCGTCGGTGAAGACGGTGCGCCCGATGCTGCGCCCCTGCTTGCGAACCTCGCGGTCGGTGTTCGGTTCGTCCATCACGCGGTCGGGCCAGCCGTCGCCCGCGAAGCGGTCCCAGTCCGCTTGGCGGCGCAGCAGCCGCGTGCCGCGCAGCAGCCGGTGCCACAGCGACGACACCGGGTCGCCGACCGCCGGTTCGAGCCGCGTGAGAGAGGCGTTCGCGGCGCTCGTGTTCATTCGACCCCCACCAGTTCGGCCACCGCCCGCGCGGCTCGCGCGCCGGCGCGCCCGAGGCGCGCCACGCGCACTGCGAGCGGGTTCTCGATTCGCAACTCGCCCGCACGGACGCCCAGCGCCGCGCGCGGGTCGCTCAGCACACACCCGGCCTCGTGCAGGCGCTCCACCAACTCGCCGGCCCGTTCAACTGGCACGCCGGGCGCGGGTTCGTACAGGGCGAACCACTCGCAAGACGCAGCGCCGCTGAGCCGCTGCCCGAACGCGAGCAGGCGCGGCGCGGGCACGCCGTAGCGCTCCAAGTGGAACAGCACCCGCCCCACGTTCGCGCCCGCAGAGCGGTACGGTGTCGCCTTCAGCCACGCGCGGAATCGGCCCATCGGCGCGAACTCCCGCCCGCGCACCAGAACGGCGTCGCGCCCTGCGATTTGCAGGCGATTCGCACCCGGTGGCGAATCGTAAAACGGCGCGGCGACCGCCGGCGACGGCCACGCCGCCGCGACCTCCGGCACCGCGCACACGGCTTCGCCCGCGAGCCACACGAGCCGCTGTTCGCCCGCGCGCGGCTGATCATCATCCTCGCCAAGAACATCGATCTGCTCGTCATCGCCGGC
>JALHNS010000277.1 GCA_022843445.1 Gemmata sp. | reverse complement strand
CCGAAGCCGCCGGCTGGGTGTGCCGCGAGTTCACGCTCAGCGCCGAAGTGGGCGCGGCGCTGGTCGCGCGGGGCGTGCCGTTCCTGCTCACGCTCGTCGAAGCCGGGTTCTCGCAGGCCCGCGTGTGCGTCCACGCCGACCCCACGCGCGGCTCGGTCACGGTCGTAGACGCCTTCGAGCGCCGCCCCATCGACGCGCCCACCGGCTCGCTGCTCGAACGGTTCAAGCCGTTCGGCCCGCGGTGCCTCGCGCTCGTGCCGCTCGAACGCGCGGCGCAACTCGACGGCCTGCCGGAACTGCCGGACGCCGCCGCCCGCGACGCGCTCTACGCGGTGCAGAAGCCGCTGCTCTCGCACGATCGCGGTTCGGCGGAGGCGGCGCTGCGCGTGCTGCGCGAGAAGTTCCCCGGCAGCACGTTCGCGCAGTTCGGCGAGCTCGCGCTGGCGCGCTACGACGCGCACCCCTTGAAGCTGCTCGCGGCGTACGACGCGCTGCTCGCGCGGTTCCCGAACGAGCCGACGTGGGTGCTGTCCAAGGCGAACGTGCTGCGCGAGCTGAACCGGATGCCGGAGCGGCTCGCGCTTCTAGAAGGCGCCGGCGCGCCGCTGGACGCGGAAGCGATGGTGGCGCAGACGCTGGCACAAGCGCTACTGCCGCTGCCGCACCGCCAGCGCGAAGCCGAACTGCTGCTGCGGCGCTCGCTGCGCGCGCGGCCCAGCGCCGCCAGCGGGTACTTCCTGCTGGGCACGCAACTGTGGGAGCACCGCCGGTTCGACGAGGCCGCGGAGCTGTACCGGTGCGCGTGCGCGCTGGAAGAGCGCGAGGACCAGTTCGCCGAAGCGTACTTCCGCGCCACTCGCGTCACGGAGCAGGTGCCCGAAGCGCTGCGCCTGTTTCAACAGCGCGCGGGGCGCGCCGCCGTTCCGGTCCCGGCGGCCACCCGCGCGCTCTACCACGCGCTCATGGACCGCGACGAACCCGAACAGGCCGCCGTCGCGCTCGATCAGGCGATCAAGAAACTCGGGGACAGGGGACAGGGGGCAGGGGACAGGGAAGACAACGAACAACGGGCAGAGGACAGAGGGCAGAGGACAGAGGACAAAAAAAGCGCGCTGGGCGAGTTGCTGCTGTTCCGCGCCGAGCGGTTCGCCGCCGCCGGGAAGCGCGAGAGCGCCGCGCGCGACCTCGAAGCCGCGAAGCCGCTGGTTCCGCCGGTGGCGTGGCACAAGGCCGCGGCCCGCGTCGCGCGCCTCGAACCGGACTTCGCCACCGCCGGCGCGCACTTCCTCGAAGTGATCCGCATCGAGCCGCTGTCGATTGAGTCGCACCGCACTTTAACGGTGCTGCTGGCCGAAACCGACGGGCGCGCCGCGGCCCGCGCGCACCTCGCGCAGGCGTGCCAGAAGCACCCGCACTACTACCCGCTGCTGAAGTTCCGTGCGGAGTTCGAGTCCGGCGACCCGGCCGGCACCGCGGACGCGGCCGTGCGCGCGCTGCTCGCCGAGCGCGCCGACGACGCGTGGGCGCTGCGCCAGCACGCGCTCCTGCTCGCGGAGGAAAAGAAGCACGACGAGGCGCTGGCGGCCGTCGAGCGCGGCGGCGAACTCGAACCCGGGCACCAGTGGTACTACTCGGTGCTGGCGCAAGTGCACCGGCGCGCGGACCGCACCGCGGAGGCGCTGGCGGCGCTGCGCGAGGCGCTGAAGCGCAACATCGACCAAGAGCCGCTGATCGCGGAACTGGTGCAACTGAGCCGCGGGCGGCGCGAGAAGCGCGAGGCGCTGGCGTTCGTGGCCGACGAGTTGCGCCGCCAGCCGCACGCCGGCGACGGGCTGCTCGCGTTCGTCGGCACCGCGCACCACGTGTACCAAGCGAACGGCGACCCGGACGACCACACGGAACTGCTCGCCACGCTCGAAGGGCTCCTCGACGACCGGCCGGACCTGTGGCAGGCGTGGTCCGCGGTGGTTCAGCAGATGGCCGGGTTGGGCCGGCTCGAAGAGGCGCAGGCGCTGGCCCGCGAGGCGTGCGAGCGGTTCCCGCTGCTCGGCAAGCTGTGGCTCGATCTGGCGCAGGTGTGCCACGCGCTGGGCAACTCCGAGGGGCGCATCGACGCGCTGCGCCAAGCGGTGGCCGTGGCCCCGGGGTGGACGCCCGCGGCGCGCGAACTCGCCGACGCGCTGGACGAGGCCGAGGAGCGCGACGAGGCGGTGCGGCTGCTCGAGCGCGCCGCGGCCCGCAACCCGACCGACGCGCTGGCGCACGGGTTCTTGGCCGAGCGCCTCTGGGACGCCGGCCGCTCGCGCGAGGCGCTGGACCGCGCGAAGACCGCCGTGCGCCTCGAACCCGGCTACGACTGGGCATGGCACCACGTGCAACTGTGGGCCGAGCGGCTGGAGTGCCCGGAGGAACCGGTGGAGCTCACCCGCGCGCTCACCCGCGACCGGGCCGGCGACACCCGCGCGTGGCTGCGCCTCGCGCGGATGCTGCACCACCCGCGGCACAACGAAGAGGTGCTCGCGGCGCTCGACAAAGCGCTGGCGCTCGAACCGAAAAACGTGGAGGCGCACGACCTGAAGGCCGAGCGGCTCGCGGAGATGGGGCGCTTCGACGCGGCGCTCGAAGCCGCGCTGCCGCCGCAGTTCGAAGACGAGCGGCCCATTCTGTTGCAAGGGCGCGAGGCGTGGGTGCAGGCGCGCCGCGGCAACTTCCCCGCGGCCATCACCCGCATGCAGGCGCTCGTCGCGGTCGATCCCACCTACGTGTGGGGCTGGCACCAACTGGCCGAGTGGTACAACGAGACGAACAAGCCGGAGAGCTACCTCGAAGCGGCGTCCGAACTGGTGCGCCTTCAACCGCACCACCCGACCGGTTGGGGCATGCGCGGCGAGGCGAAGATTCAGACCGGCGACCGCGACGGCGGCAAATCGGACCTGCGCGAGGCGCTGAAGATCAGCCCCGGCTACTCGCTGGCCGCCGCGATTCTGTTCGACGCGCACCTCGCGGACGAAGAGTTCCGCGAAGCGCGCCAAGCGCTGGCGGTGCTGCAAGAGCACGCGGCCGGGCCGGAAGTCGCGGTGAAGCAGGTGGGGCTCGCGTGCCGCACCGAGGACGAAGAGGGCGCGGCCCGCGCGTTCGCCGAAATCTGCGAAGGCCCGGGGCAGTCCGGCTACCCGATTCAGGCCGGCCTCACGGAGATGCGCGCCGCCGGCTGGGAGGAGCGCGCCACGCAAGTGCTGCGCGAGACGTGGCAGAGCGGCGGGCCGTTCAACCCGTGGGTGCCGATCTTCTGGGTCGAATCGTCGGAAGGTGAAGAGGCGGAACCGGGGGAGCGCGTGCGGGCCGCCGAGTCCGCGATCAAGGCGTACCCGAAGTTCGTGCCCGGGCACGATTGCAAGGCCGAGCAGCTCGCGCTCGCGGGGTTGTACGACGAGGCGCTCGCGGCGTGCCGGCCCGCGGAACTCGGCGAGCCGATCCCGGTGGAACTGCGCAGCCGCGCCGCGTGGATCGAGGCGAAGCGCGGCGACCGCCACAAGGCCATCACCCAGATGAAGCAGGTGGTGGCCGACTTCCCCGCCTTCGTGCCCGGGTGGCGGCACCTGTGCGCGTGGTACGACACCACCGGCCGCGCCCGCGAGTGCCTCGAAGCGGCCGAGCAGTTCGTGGAACTCGAACCGAACAACCCGCTCGCGTACGTGTACCGCGGCGAGGCCCGGCGCGGCGTGGACGACCGCCGCGGCGCGCTCGCCGATTTCGCGCAGGCGTTCGAGCTGGACCCGGCGTTCGACGCGGCCGGGCTGAACCTCATCGCCGAGCAACTCGCGGCCGACGACATCACCGGGGCCGCGCGCGCGCTCGCCGCGCTTCAGCAACACACCGACGGCCCACTCGTTCGGCTGCGTGCCGTTCAGGTGGCGTGCCGGCAGGGCGACGCGGACGTGGCCGCGGCCAAGTTGCACCTGCTGGCCGAGGGCGAAGACGTGTCGCGCGGGACGCTGCGCGAGGCCATCGCCGCGTTCGACGCCGCCGGGTGGGGCGCGCGTGCAACAGAAGAGTTGCGCGCGCTCGCCTTCGAGCCGGGGGCGAACCCGGAACTGGCGGGGCTGTGGGCCGAGCGCACCGCGACCGCGACTTCGCCCGAAACGGTCGCCGCGCAACTCTCCGAACTGGGATCGAACCCGGACGCGGGGCGCGAGGCGGTGCTGGCGACCGTGTGGGCGCTCGCCGGTGCCGGCAAGCCGGTGCAACCGCTCGTTCAGCAGCACGGCGAACTGTTGCGGGGCGACGACGCGAGTTGGGCGCGGGCCGGCGCGGCGCTGGTCGCGGCCGGCAGTCACGCGGCGGCGGCGGCGTGGCTCGGCGACTGGCGCGACCGTAGTTCGGTGGAAGCGTGGATGCTGCGCCCGCTGGCGCTGGCGTACCGGATGCTGGACCAAGACGACCGCGCGGCGGAGGTGTGCCGCGCCGCGGTGAAGCTCGGCGGCCCGGACGACATACTCGCCGACTTCCGCGCGTGGCTCGCGCTCGATTTGGCTCTGGCGAACCAAACGGACGAGGCCCAAGCGCAGGTCTCGAAGATCGACACGCTGAGCCTGACCGACGGCACGCGGTTGGTGCTGTCAATGGCGGAGGCGGTGCTGATGGTGCGCCGCGCCGGCCCGGGGGGCCGCAGCGCCGCGTTCCGCGAAGCGAAAGCCCACCTGAAGACCGCGTCCGGCTCGTGCGCCACGTCGGACGTGCCGGCGGGCGCGGCTCGTGCGTACCGCCGCGTGGTGTCGTGCGTGAGCGGCGCGGCGGGCACCCTGAGCGCGAAGCTGTGGGCCGTCTGGCAGCGCCTCGCCCCGTGGGTGAAGTGAGTGAGTTTCGCGCCTGACAAAGTACCACGTGACAAACTGACTGGAACCTGCGAAAATCTTCGTGGGAGACGACATGATTCACAGCATCCGCATCCAGAACTTCCGTAGCATCGTGGACCAAACGGTTCACCTCGACCCACTCACAGTGCTGATCGGGCGCAGCGGCACGGGCAAAAGCAACTTCGTCGATGCCCTCCGCTTCTTGCGCGACTGCTTGGCGAAACGCCAAGTTGATGTCGATTCCCGTGGCGGTGTTGCCCGAACCCTCCACATCGATCACCAAAAAGTCGCCCTTGCCTTTACAGTTACGTTCTCAGTAATCGGTTTGGACGATACTTTTCAGTACTTCCTGTGTTGGTCGCCCGATCAACACAGGACTGAAGAATGGCTCGACGTTGGTGGGAAGAAGCTGTTTCAGCACCGTGGTGCAAAGTGGCTTGTTCCACCAAATACGGTCCCGCTTCCGAGTCCAAACGGGATTATGCTCGGGGCCATACCGGGCCTTCAAGAATCTACGTTCGCGTACGTTTCGCTCCGTTCGGGCCTCGGCTGTTACGACTTCCCCGGTAATGTCCTCGCTGCCGGGGTTCAACCCGGTAGTGCGGCCGATACGGGCCTCGCGGACAACGGTAGCAACTACCTTGCCGTTGCAGATCGCATCCTTTCAGACCTCGCGAAAGCGCAATACTGGAAGCGGATTCCAAAAAGCCTAAGAACGGTGAACCGACGCGTGGCGAATCTCACGCTCAACGTTCCTACAGCGAACCGACTTGATGTTGCACTGAAAACTGGCGACCGTGTCATCACGTTCGACGTGCGAGAGGAATCAGAAGGATTCCGGCGGTACCTCGCGCACATGCTCGCGCTGTACCAAACGCCCTCGAAGCAGACACTCGTGTTCGAGCACCCGGAGTCGGGGTTGCACCCCGGCGCGCTCGAAGCGCTTGCCGAAGAACTGCGCGACACGCCTACCGAAGGCCGCGGACAGGTGATTCTCACCACACACAGCCCGCAACTGCTGGACCGGTTCCCGGTCGAATCGATTCGCGTCGTCGAGATGCACGGACAGGAAACCCGCATCGGCCCACTTGATGCTGACCAAATCGCGGTCATTAAGGACCGGCTGATGCACCCGGCCGAATTGCTCACGACCGACGAAGCCCGCGCCGCCGAACCGGTCGCGGCGGGATGAGCATGACTTCGCCCAAACGATTGGTTGCGTTCGTCGAAGGGGTCGGCGACAAAGCAGCGGTACCGATTCTTCTGAAACGGCTGCTGAGCGATTGGGCCGAGTCGCCGTGGGACGCGCTGTTCTTGGACGACAAGCCGCCGTTCGAAGTCGGTGAAGTCTCGAACCTCGTTCAACTCGACAAAGCGACCAATACGCTCCACTGCGCCGAGTGGGAGCGATTACTCACGCAAGCCCAGCGCACGCGCAAAAATCTCGGCGCAGTGTTGCTCCTTCTGGACGGCGACATTCCCAAAGTAGCCGGTCAAGAGTTCTGCCCGGTGACGTTCGCGCGGTTACTCGCGGACGCCGCGCGGCGCGCCGGTGGTGGCACGCTGTTCTCCGTCGCAGTGGTCTTCTTGCTTCCCGAATACGAGGCGCTGCTCATTGCGAGTCACGAGTCGTTGCCAAACATCAATCCGGGGGCGCAAATGCCCCACAACCTGGAAGAAAAGCGCAGTGGCAAAGGGTGGCTCGGCAAGAATTTGAAAGGCGGCTACAAGCAAGCGACCGACCAAGCGGAACTGACGGAATACCTACGATTCGATTTACTTCGTGAGCGGCTCAAGAGTTTCTGCCGTCTTGAGCGCGCCCTTCAAGAACTCACAACGGCGGTTCGCACCGGTTCGCACATCGTCTCGCCGGTGGTGCCGCCCGCTCCGCCGAGCGAAGCGGCACCGCCGACCTGAACCGAGTTAGCCCTGTTGCTTGTACTTCTCGGCCAGCACGCGGGCGGTTTCGGGGCGCATCACGCCGGGGTCCGGTAATTCGCCCTTCTTCAGCTTCTCGCGCAGCTCCGAGCCGCTGATGCTCACCGGCTTCCAGCCCTTCGAGGCGTGTTCCTCCACCAAGCCCACGCGGCCGAGTTCCGCGTAGTAGGCCGCGAAGCCCACCTTCACCGGTTTGATGTGCAGCTCGCCCTTCAGTTCGTCGAACTTGCGGTGCGCCGCCAAGCCGTCCCAGATTTCGCCCTTGTCGTCGTAGGGCGCGTCCGCGTGCTTGCGGCCGATGATGATGTCCGTGAACCCGAAGTTCTGGCGGTAGATCGCGTGCATCACCGCTTCCTTCGGACCCGCGTAAAACATCTTGATGTCGAGGCCCAACAATAGCACGTGATCGCTAAACGGCCGGCCCACCTTCGCCCACAGCGCGTCGTCCGTGTCGCCCACGCCCAGCGCCTTGTTGTCGATCAGCGCGCGGTAGGTCTTCATCCGCGTCACCGCGTCCACGTCGTCGCTCTTGGTCTCGCCCACCAGCGGGTTCAGCACCGCACCGGTGAAGTGCCCCTCGCGCGTCAGGCGCTCCAAGCCCACTACCAGCGCGTACTCGTGCGCGCGGTGCAGCGCGTTGCGCGTCTGGAACGCGACCACGCGTTGGAACCCCTTTTGCGCGAAGAGGGCGCGCGTCTCGCGCGGCGACAGCACGAGGTCGCCGTACTCCGGGTGCTTCGGCTGCGCCAGAACTTGCACGTCGCCGCCCACGAGGTAGGTGCGCGGGTCGCTGTTAGCGATGCGGGCACCGGGGTGGTCTTCGCGCGGCGTCGCGTACACGCTCGCGTTGTACGCCTTCTTGTCCCACTCCCACACGCTCTTCACGTCGATGACGCCCACCACCTCACCGCGCTCGTTCGTGAGCGGGTGTGTGCTGCCGACGTTCAGCGCCTTCGCGGTCTCGGCGCTCGCGGGGAACGCGAGGGGGATCGTCCACGCGTACTTCTTGCCGCCGCGCTCGATCACCTCTTCGCCGAGCACGCGCTCGTATTCGTCTTTCACCATCGGCCCGGTGAGCGGCGAGAGGCCGCCGTCCGCGATGCGGTAGAGGGTCGAAAGGTCGGCGTCCGACACCGGCAGCGGCGCGGTGCTGAGCGCGGGCAGCGCCGGCACCGTGCGGTTGATGAGGTCCGAAACGCCGCCGTGGGGAACGATCAGGTCTGGCATGGAACCCTAGTGAAAAGTGCAAAGGGAAAAGTGCAAAACGAAACGCCAGCGCCGCGGCTGTCTCCATTTTTCATTTTGCATTTTGCATTTCAAATGACGTACTGCAACGGTTGGCCCGACTCCACCAGTTCGGCGAGCGTGGCCTTCTTCAAGATCGCGGCCTGCTTCTTCAGAAACTCGTCGTGCGCGGCCCGGACTTTGCCCCAAACGTTATCGAGCGCGAGTGCGAGCGCGGAAGAGGGCGTGCGGGGCTTCGTGCGTGCCCCGGCCTGCTCGGTGCCCTCCGCGGCTTCGATCACGTCGGCGAGTGTGATTTCCGACGGGTGCTTGGCGATGTGGTACCCACCGGCGGCGCCGCGGGTGCTCGTGACCAGCCCTTTCTTGTTCAACTGAATCAGAATCTGCACGAGGAACCGCGGCGACGAAATGCCGTGCTTGTTGGCGATGTCCGCGAGCGGCACCGGTTTGGGGTTGCCGTGCTGCGCGGCCAACTCGAGCATCGCTAGGCAGGCGTATTCGGCGCGCGCGGAAAGAAGCATCGCTTCGCTCCAATTCAAAAGGAAAAAGGAAAAGTGCAAAATGGCGCGCCGCGGCGTGCTCCAACTTTTCCCTTTTCATTTTTCCTTTTGCATTGCTAAATCCCTTCGCCGTCTTTCACTTCGATCACGTGCAGGCCGCACTCCTTCTTCACCTTCCCGGCCCAACGACCGGCGCGGTCGTCTTCGCCCGGGGCCACCGGGCGCGTGCAGGGCCAGCACCCGATGCTCGGGTAGTCGCGGTCGTGCAGCACGTTGTACGGCACTTCGTGCTTGTGAACGAAGCCCCACACGTCCCTCTTCGTCCAGTTCAAGAGCGGGTTCACCTTCGTGAGGTTGAACTTCGCGTCCCACTGCACCACGTCGGCCTTCCCGCGGTCCGCGGTCTGGTCTTTGCGAATCGCCGAAATCCACGCGAGCGGGGCGAGGTCGCGCACGGCGCGGCGCAGGGGCATGATCTTGCGGTCGTGACAGCACTGGTCCGGGCGGTGCGGGTGCAGCGGGCCGCCGTGCTCCGCTTCGTACTCCGGCACGCTCAGTTCCGGGCGCACGTATTCGACCACGATCCCGTAGCGCACCGCGAGCCGCTCGCGCAGGTCGAGCGTTTCGGCGAACTGGTACCCGGTGTCGATGTTGATGACCGTCGTGAGGGGCTGAATCTCCGCGAGCATGTGGATGATGCAGCACCCTTCCGCGCCGAACGCGGTCGCCATGAGGAGCCGCGGGTGGAACCGCTCTGCGGCCCACGCGAGCACCTCTTGGGGCGTCGCGGTCAGTAGCCGCGCGTTCGCGTCCGCGATCTCTTCGGCCGTCGCCTGCTGCGAGCCCATCGGTGGTTCTGCTCCCTTCGCGCACAACCCTTATTGCTATGGTAGTGATTCGGCCGGCGAGCGGCCGGACGTGAGCCCGCCG
>JALHNS010000276.1 GCA_022843445.1 Gemmata sp. | reverse complement strand
AGGCGCGCGGGGCGGGCGCGACCGGCGGCGCGGCGAGCACCGCGCCCGCCAGCGAAGCGAGCGCGCCGAGCGCGAGTGCGGAGCGGGTCACGCGAGCACCTCTTTCACCGGTTCCGCGCCCTTATCGACGATGCGGATCGGGCGGCCCACGTTGGACATGTTCTGCTTCTCGAAGTCGATCCCGCACGCCTTGCACACCGTCGCGAGGAAGTCCACCGTGGGGGTGAGGCGCTCTTCGACCGTGGTGCCGTCCTTGCTCGTCTTGCCGACCGCTTGGCCGCCCTTAATGCCGCCGCCGGCAATCACGGTGCTCCACGCGTTCGGGTAGTGGTCGCGCCCGCGGCCCTGGTTGATCTTCGGCGTGCGCCCGAACTCGCCCATCCACACGATCGTGGTGGTTTCGAGCAGCCCGCGGTCCTTCAGGTCGTCCATCAGCGCGGCCCACGCGCCGTCGAGCGTGCCGCACAGGTTCTTGACTTGGTCGAAGTTGTTGCCGTGCGTGTCCCAGTTGCCGAGGGTCACTTCGACGAACGGCACGCCCTTTTCCACGAGCCGGCGGGCCAGCAGGCACCCTTGGCCGAACAGGTTGCGACCGTACTTGTCGCGGGTCTCGGCCTTTTCTTCGGTCAGGTCGAACACCTTGCCGCTTTCGGACTGCATGAGCCGCACCGCGCGATCGTAGGCCGCGGCGTGGCTCTTCGCGATGCCGCCGGGGCGCGTGGCCGCGAACTCTTCTTGCATCTCGCGCAGCAGGTCGATGCGCGCGCCGGACGTTTCGGCGCTGATCGCCTTCGGCCGGTCGAGGTCCGCGACCTTCAGCAGCGCGTCCACGTTGTTCGCTTGAGCTTGGAACTGGTTGTCGGCGACGATGAGCGGCGCGTGAACCGGCCCGAGGAACCCGGGGCCGAAGGCGTCTTGCGCGAAGAACCGCTGCGGCGCGACGCTCACGAAGTTCGGCAACTCGGCCTTCGGGTCGCCGAGTTCCTTCGACACCAGCGAGCCGATGCTGGGGTACTGAATGCCCGCGAAGCCCGGCAGTTGGCCGGTGCGCATCAGGTACGTGCCGCGGGCGTGGTCGCCTTCCTTCGTGGACATGCCGCGCAGCACCGCGAGGCTCTTGCCGTGCTTGGCGAGCTTCGGCAGGTGCTCGCCGATCTTCAGGCCCGGCGCGGCTTCGATCTCCTTGTACGGCCCGCCGTTCTCGTGCCCGGGCTTCAGGTCCCACAGGTCGATGGTGCTCGGCCCGCCGTTCATCCACAGCAGGATGCACGCCCGCTTGGGTTTGGTCTTGGTCTCTTCCGCGGCGCGGGCCAGTTGGCCCATCCACCCGGACATGCTCACGGCCGTGCTCACCGCGCCCACGCGCAACAACTGGCGGCGGCTGAGATCGAGGCTCGGCATGGAAGGCTCCTGAATGGTGGTTCGTGGTTCGTGTTTGGTGTTACGTGTTTGGTTCGAGCCGTTTAGCGGAGCCCCCGAAGGGGACGCGCCATTAGTGGTTGAACAAGAACTCGGGGCTGTTCAGCAGCACCCAGAACACGTCGGCCAGCGCCTTCTTCTTGTCGCCGGTCGCGCCGCCGCGGTCCACGTAGCTGGTGAACTTCTCCAACTCTTCGGGCGTCGGATTGCGGGCGAACGCGGTGAGGAACAGGCCCGTCACGCGCTGTTTCGTGTCCCAACCGGGCACGTCGGCGATTGCGGCCAGCACTTCACTGCGCTGCAGGTCGGTTTGCGTGCCAATGAAAGTGCCGTTCATCAGCATCAGGGCTTGCAGGATCGTGGTGTTCGCTTCGGTCGCGCGCTCGTTGGTGGCGAACCGGTTCAGGAAGTCGCCGCGCGGCGTGCCGGGTTGGGCGAACCCCATCGCGGCCTGCTGGCGGATTTGGGCCGGTTCGCGGAACCCGGTGGCGCTCACGAGCGAATCGAACAGTTGCGCCGGAGAGAGGCCCTTCAGGTTCATGCGGGCGAACCGTCGCGGGTCCGCTTGGCCGGGGTGCGTCATCTTGCTCGTGAGTTGGTACGCCTTGCTCCGCGTCAGCGCGCGGATCAGGAACCGGTTGTCGTAGCCGCTGGCGGCGAACGCGCGGCCGATGTCGGCGAGCAGTTCCGGGTGCGATTCGGGGTTGTTCTCGCCCGGTTCGTCCACCGGGTCCAAGATGCCGATGCCGAAGAAGTGCGCCCACATCCGGTTCGCCACGTTCTTCGCGAAGTACGGGTTCTTTGGGCTCAAGAGCCAGTCGGCGAGTTCGAGCCGCGGGCCGCGGTCCTCGGCCCAATCGGGCTGCGTGCCGTCGAAGAACGTCGCGGTGACGCGCTTCTCGGTGCCCATGATGCCGATGGTGTTGCGATCGGATTGCGGCTTCACCGGGCCGACGAAGCCGGGCCGCGGGCCGGTGAGCGGGTTCAGTTCGGCGAAGAACGCGGCGAACTGCCAGAACTGCTCGCGGGTGTACGGGGCGAACGGGTGGTCGTGACACTGCGCGCACTCGAGCTTCACGCCGAGGAACAGCCGGCTCGCGGCGGCCCCGACGCTTTCGGGCTTGCCCTCGTTGGCGCTGTAGAACCCGGACACGTTGAAGCCGTCCGGTTCCGACTGGTCCGGTTGCACGAACCGGAACATCGGGTTCTGCGCGTTCACCGTCATCTTGAGCGTGAGAATGCGCCGCACGGTCTTATCGACCGGCACGTTGTCACGGTACTGCGTGCGGAGGAACTGCTCGAACTGGGTGCCGAACTGCGCCAGTTGGAAGTTGTTCATCGTCTGCGGGAGCCACTGCTGCCGGGTGACGGCGGCGAAGTGGTTCGCGTGCGCCGGCATGGTCAGCAGTTGGTCGACGAGTTTCGCGCGCTTCTTGGGGTCGGTGCTGTCGATGAACTCGCGGGCCTCGGCGGCCTTCGGCGCGCGACCGACGATGTCCAAGTACGCGCGGCGGGCGAATTCGGCGTCGTCGGTGCGCTCCGCGGGCACGATGCCGCGGGCCTCCCAGTCGCGCGCGAGGTGCTTGTCGATGACCGCCGCGAGCGCGTCGGCCGCGTCGGTCGCGGGCTTGGGCATCGGGGCCGGTTCCGCGCCGCTTGCAGAGGCTGCGCACAGCAGCAGGGCCGCGACCGTCGCACGCACGCTCATGGTGTTTCCCCTCGCCCGCTCGCCGTTATTCTGGCGATCTGATGAGAAAGACGCCGGTGTTCGGAGAACCTAACCGGCCGCGTTACGCTCCCGGAATTGAACCCGACGCGTCAGCGAGGGCTTCCGGTGGACCCTCGCTGACGCGTCGGGTTCACTTCGCGTTACTTCCGGTGGACCCCTCGCTGACGCGTCGGGTTCACTTCGCCCGCTCGAACGTGAGTCGCCACGTGTCGGAGTCTTCGGGCACGCCGAAGCCCGCGGGCCGTTTCTTGCCCTCGCCCAGATAGACGACGACCGTCAGCGTTCCTTTCTCGACTTTGAAAATCGCCTCGTTGACGTAGCCGGATTCCGGCTTGCGGCGCATCACGAAGTCCGCGATCTTCGGGTTCGTGGACGGGTCGAGCGCCGTGATTTCGCCGTCGCCGAGTTGCTTGCCGAGGGAGAATTTCGCGCCCGCGAAGGTAACGCGCAGCCGGTCGGCGTCGTTGGTCGTGTCGCGCTCTTTCCCGCTGCTCGCTTGGGCCACGAGCACCCAATCGCCTTCGAGTTCCTTAAGGGCTTTCTTGGCGTCGGCGGAAAAGTCCGCGACCGGGGCCAGTAGCGCCAGTGCAAGGGTGGGGAACACGGCGGCACCTCGGGACGTGAGGAAGTGGTGCGCACGAGTGTACCCGCGGCCGGAGCGCGATGCCAGCGCGTTCACCGGTCGCCGATCTTCAGCAGCACCTTCCCGCCCTTGCCGGGCGCGGCGGCGTGCGCCACCGCTTTCGCCGCGTCCTCGAACGGGTAGGTCGCGGCGAACTGCGTGCTCAGAATTCCTTCGCGCATCAGCGCCTTCACTTGGCGGAACAACCGGAGCATCGTGACGATCCGCTGCTTCTTCGCCCAGTGGCCGAGCCAGAACCCTTCCACGCTAATCGCGGTGCCGATGCACAGCCGCGGGTGAACGGAGATCGGTTCGTCCGAAAGCGAACCGTACAGCAGGCACTTTCCGCCGTCGGTGAGCGACGCGATCACGCCGCTGCCGGTCGCGCCGCCGACCGGGTCGATCGCGTACCGCACACCGTGCGGGGCGAGTTTCTTCACCTGTTCGGGAATCGGGCCGTCGCTTTCTACGATCACCGCGTCGGCCCCGAGCTTCTTCAGTTGGTCCACCTGTTCGCGCCGGCGCACCACGTTCAGCGTGCGGAACCCGAACTTTTTGCCCATCCGAACGACCATCTTGCCGAGTTCGCCACCGGCCGCGGATTGCAGCAGCCAGCCGCCGCGCGGGACGCGCAACACGTGATTCACCATCGCGAGCGCGGTAGCCGGGTTCACGAAGAAGCACGCGGCCTGTTCGTCGGTGATGTCGTTCGGAATGGGAACGACGAACTTCGCGCTCGTGACCGCGTATTCGGCCCACGTGCCGGTGCGCGAGCCGATCACCGCAACGCGCTTCCCCTTGCGGAACCAACCGAGCAACCCGCCGCCGGTGGCTTCGACCACGCCGACGCCCTCGAAGCCGGGCGTCGCGGGGAAGTCGGGCACGAGCGTGTACCGCCCGGCGATGTACATGAGGTCCGACGGGTTGATCGGCGACGCGAGCATGCGCACCATGACCTCCCCCCACTTGGGCTGCGGGGCGGGCACGTCTTCTTCGACGCGCAACACGTCTTGCGGCGGGCCAACCTTGTCGAACACCACGCGCTTCATGAAGTCTCCCCCGACGAGCCGGAAGCGTGAGCGCCGGTCTTCCTTGGTGAAAAAACCGTCGCTCACGCTTCCGGCTCGTAAACCTCACCCTCTTGTATAGCGGGCCGCTAAACTGAACCCATGACCTTCGCGGAGTTCGTTTCGTCGTCGTGGGACGAGTTCGCCGGCTGGCTCGTGCTGCTCGACCTCGTTTTGGTCGGCGGCACGGTGCTCGCGGTGCTGCACTTTAAGCGCGAGGCGCAATCGGCCATCGCGTGGGTGCTCACCATTGTGCTGCTGCCGTTCGCGGGCGCGCTGCTGTTCTGGCTGTTCGGGTACCAGACCGTTTACCGGCGGCTGATGCGCAAGAAGGTGCGCAGCATCGCGTACAAGAAGCTCGCCGCGGTGCGCCCCGGGCGCGCCGCGGCCGACGTGCCTCAGCGCTGGGACGTGCTCGCCCGCCTCGGGCACCACCGCGACGGCTTCCCCGTCACCGGCGGGAACGCGGTCGAACTGTACCACGACGGCGTGGACGCGTACCGCGCCGTGCTCGCGGCGCTCGAAGGCGCGAAGCACCACGTCCACGCGCAGTTCTTCATCTGTAAATCCGACGCCACCGGGCGGCGGTTCATCGAAGCGCTGCGGGCCTGCGCGCGGCGCGGCGTGCGGGTGCGGTTGCTGGTCGATTCGGTCGGCTCCTACAAACTGTCGTCGCGGTTGCTCGGCACCCTCAAGCGCGACGGCGGCAGCGTGGCGAGCTTCCTCCCGCTGTGGAACCCGCTGCGCGTGAACCTGCGCAACCACCGCAAGATTCTCGTTGTGGACGGCCGCGTCGGGTTCTCCGGCGGGCTGAACGTGGCCGACGAGTACATACACAAGAACCCGAAGTTCGGGTATTGGCGCGACACGCACTTCCGCATCGCCGGACCCGCGGTGTTCGGCCTCCAAGACACGTTCCTCGAAGACTGGTACTTCACCACGCAAGAAACCGTACGCGGCGACGACTACTTCCCGCACCTCGAAGCGTGCGGCCACGCGCTCGCTCAGGTGGTGGCGAGCGGCCCGGACGACGACTTCAAAGCGATCCGCGAAACCTACGTGTCGGCGATCCTGCGCGCCCGCGAGCGCGTGTGGGTGGCGAGCCCGTACTTCGTGCCGGACCCCGGGCTGCGCGACGCGCTGGTCATCGCCGCCCGCAGCGGTGTGGACGTACGGTTCTTGGGCCTGTTCCGGCCGGACAAGTGGATCCCGTTCCTCGCGGCCCGCTACTTCTACAACGATTTGCTCGCGGCCGGCGCGAAGGTGTACCAGTACACCCGCGGCATGATGCACAGCAAGTACGTGCTGGTGGACGGCGAGTTCGCGTCGATCGGCTCCGCGAACACCGACAACCGCAGCCTGCTGCTGAACTTCGAGTTGAACTGTCAGTTCTTCGACACGGGCATCGCGGCGGAGATGGAAGCGGCGTTCCTGCGCGACCTGACGGACTCGATCCGCTTGGACGCGGCCCGGTTCGCGGAGCGCCCGTTCGTGGCGCGGTTGGCGGAGAACGCGGCCCGCCTGTTCGCGCCCGTGTTGTAGGGCGTAAAACAACTCGAACGACCGCGTTGCGCGCACAGGGCTTCCGCCCTGTGCTACGCCAGCCGGCCCCTTCCCGGGGCGGAAGACAAACGCAGTCCTTGCACCCGCGTAGCGGGTCGCCTGACGTAGCACAGGGCGGAAGCCCTGTGCGGCCTTCGCGTTACCGGAGTCAGCAATGAACATCGTTCAGAACCGCCAACTGTACATCGACGGCCAATGGTGCGACGCGAGTACCGGGAAGAAACTCGGCGTCGTGAACCCCGCGACCGAAGAGACGTTCGCCGAAGTCAGCTTCGGGAACCGCGCCGACTGCGCCAAGGCCGTCGCCGCCGCGAGCGCCGCGATGCCCGCGTGGATGAAGCTCACGCCCTACGACCGCGCGAAGGTGCTCAAGAAGACCGCGGACCTCATGCGCGAGCGCGCCGATACCCTCGCCCGCACCATGACCACCGAGCAGGGCAAGCCGCTGCCCGAAGCGAAGGCAGAAGTGCTGCACTCGGCCGACACCTTCGAGTGGTTCGCGGAAGAGGGCAAGCGCGCCTACGGCCAAGTGATCCCGCCCGCGAACGCGGCCAAGCGGCACCTCACCATCAAGCACCCGGTGGGCGTGGTCGGTGCCATCGGGCCGTGGAACTTCCCCATCACACTGCAATCGCGCAAGATCGCCCCGGCCCTCGCGGCGGGTTGCACCATCGTGTGCAAGCCCGCGAGCCAGACGCCGCTGTCGCTGATCGGCGTGTTCGAGTGCCTCATCGACGCCGGGCTGCCGAAGGGCGTCGCGAACCTCGTCATCGGGTCGGCCGGCGAAATCTCCGACGAGTTCATGGAGAACCCGGCGGTGCGGAAAATCAGCTTCACCGGTAGCACGGACGTGGGCAAGCGGCTGATGAAGCAGGCCGCGGACCAAGTGAAGCGCCTCAGCCTCGAACTCGGCGGGCACGCGCCGTTCATCGTGTTCCCGGACGCGGACCCGGAGGTGGTGGCGAAGGCCGCGGTGCTCGGCAAGTTCCGCAACAACGGGCAGGTGTGCATCTCGCCGTCGCGGTTCTTCGTTCACAAAGACGTGCAGAAGAAGTTCGTGGAAGTCGCGGTGGAAGAGGCCAAGAAGCTGAAGATGGGCAACGGCCTCGAAGAGGGGGTCGTGGTCGGCCCGATGTTCGAGAAGAAGGCGATGGAGGGCACCCAAGCGCTCATCGACGACGCGAAGGGCAAGGGCGCGTCGATCCTCACCGGCGGGTGCCGGTCCAAGAAGTTCGAGAAGGGCTACTTCTTCGAGCCGACGATCCTGAGCGGCCTTTCCGCCGACGCGCGCATCCTCACCGACGAGCCGTTCGCCCCGGTGATGCCGGTGCTGGACTTCAGCAAGATCGACGACGTGCTCGCGGCGGCGAACAACACGAAGTACGGCCTTGCGGCGTACGTGTTCACGAACGACATCAGCGTCGCGTGGCGCATGGCCGAAGGGCTGGAAGCCGGGATCATCGGGCTGAACGACCCGGTGCCGGCGACTCCGCAGTGCCCGTTCGGCGGGATGAAGGAGAGCGGTTTGGGCCGCGAGTTGGCGCACGAGGGGCTTGAAGCGTACCTCGAAACCAAGTACGTTTCGATGCTGCTTCGCGGCTAACTCCAACCGGATCGAGGCCCGACATGCCCCGCGGATGTGGAATCGCGCTGCTCCCGTTCGCGGTGGTGTTCTTGGTGGTCGGGATCATCGGAACTGTGGTCGCCGCGTCGGAAGCCCCGCGCGGCGGCGGCGCTCCGTTCGTGCTCGTCGCGTTCATCGTGCTCGACGCGATCGGCGTCCTCTGTTTGATCGTCGGTGTCGCCATTCTGCGCGCAGCGCCGCCCCCGCAGCCGTCGGCAGCAGAGGCTCCGCGGCAGGAAACGCACGACCTCGACGGCACCCCGGTGCTATCCCTGTTCACGCCCGCGACGAAAGGGAAGCACGCGCGCCCGTCGGCGCTCGAACTGTCCGTCGCGGTGGACAGCCCGTACGAGTTCGAGCTGGTGGTCGAAACGTGGTTCGACCGGCGGTTCAAAACCCTCGGTCTCGCGGTCGAAGTGCAAACCGGGGACGAGACGTTCGACCGCGAGTGCTACGTCCGCAGCGACACGCCCGCGTTCGCCGCCGCGTACCTCGCGGACCCCATCAAGCGCATCGCGATCCTCGACCTGCGCCGCTTCCAATTCCTTTCGGTGAAACTGGCGAACGGGCGGCTCTCCGCGAAGTGGATCGGGCACGACCCGGAGCGCGACGGCCGCCCGGACCTAATCCCGGACGTGGCCGCGCGCCTGCTGGTGCTGTCGCGCGACGTGCCCGCGCCGCAACCGGAGTTCGACGCGAACACCGCGGGCGCGCGCCGCCTCACCGCGACCGTGCTGTGGCTCGCGCTCGTCGCGTTCGCGCTCACGATCTGCGCCGCGGGGATGTTCCCACCGGTCTTCACTGGCGATCTGGTACTGCGCGCGCTCATCGGGTGCCTGACCGCACCAATCGCGGCGCTTGTGGCGGCGCTTCTGCTCCGCGGTACGTCGCGCTCGCACTACACGTGGGCCGCGCTCATGGTCGGGGGGCTGTTCCTGTACCCGGTCGGGTGCGCGGGCACCGCCGCGCTGCTGAACGCGCAACTGGACGGCGGGGCCGACGAGGTGCGCGCCCCGGTGATCGTGGAGAAGTACACGACGCGCCACAAGAACACCACGAAGTACCACATTCGGATCGCGTCGTGGCGGAACCCGGCCGAAACGATCTCGTTCCGCATCGACGCGACGACGTACCAAGCGGTGGTGCCGAACCGGTCGCGGCTCGAAGTGGTGACGCGCCCCGGTGCGCTCGCGATGGACTGGGAGCGGTCGCGCCGCGTGCTGATCGAACCGTAGCGCTCACGCGGCGGGTTCGAGCGTGAGCACGGTGAGTTCGGGGCGCACGCCGAAGCGGAACCGCCACCCGAACCCGACGCCGGGGTTCACGTACAGGTGGCCGGTGTCGAGCTTGTACAGGCCCGCCGCCCAGCGGCGAGCTTTCTTCCCTAAAAACAAGCGCCCCACGCCCGGCCAGTTGATCTGCCCGCCGTGCGTGTGGCCGCTCAGCACGAGGTCGGCGCGGAGCGCGGCGAGGCACGCGGCGGTCTGCGGGTTGTGCGCGAGCAGCACCCGCGGCGCGGT
>JALHNS010000275.1 GCA_022843445.1 Gemmata sp. | reverse complement strand
CGCGCGACGGAGTGCCCTTCGCCGCTGCCGCCCGACGCGCCTCTCCCGCCCGCGGAGCGCGCGGTGCAGTCGTTCGCGCTCACCGCGGCCGACGCGAAAGAAACGATGGAAGCGCCGGCCCTCGCGGCCGACGCCGCGGGGAACGTGTTCCTCGCGTGGGCGTCCCGCACCGGGGAGAACGAGCGCACCCTGTTCGTCGCTCGTTCCGAAGGCGCGCGCGGCGCGTTCGCCCCGCCGGCGCTCGTCACCAAATCGGGCGTGTACAAGGCCGTGTCGCAGATGAAGGGGCAGACGATCGCCCGCGAAGTGAAGATGGCCCCGCACCTCGTGAGCGCCGACCGCGGCACCCACCTCGCGTGGACCGAAGCGCTCCCGAACGGCGCGGGCGTGCGCTCCGTGGTGGCCGCGAGCGCCGACGGGCGCGCGTTCGGCGCGCCGGGCGCGTTCAGCGACGGCACCGCGTCGCGCGCCACCTACACCGCGCTCGCGGCGGCACCGAACGGCGCGCTGCTCGCCTCGTGGCTGGACAACCGCAACGGCCCGCAACAGTGCTTCGCCGCGCTGCGCGAACCGGGCGCGGCAGCCTTCGAACCGGCGGTTCAGGTGCACGCCGGCGAACCGGGCAAGGGCGTGTGCCCGTGCTGCCCGACCGCGGCGCTCGTCGGGGCGGACGGCACGCTGTACGTCGCGTTCCGCAACGTGTCGAACGGCTTCCGCGACATCTTCGTCGGCGCGAAGAAGGCTGGTTCGGAAGTGTTCGATGTGGTCCCAGTTATTCCGCCCACGTGGACGTTCAACGGGTGCCCGCACGACGGCCCGGCGCTGGCGCGCGTCGGCGACGCGCTGCACGTGGTGTGGATGGACGCGCGCACCGGCACGCAGCGGTGCTACCACGCCTCCGCGAAGCTGAGCGACATGAAGTTCGGCGCGGCGCGCGAGCTGAGCGCGGACGGCCCCGGTTCGCAGGGCAACCCGCAACTGTTCGCCGACGACGCCGGCACGCTGCACGCGGTGTGGGAAGAGAGCCTCGGCGCGGAACCGGCCGCGGCGGGCGCGGGCCACAAGCACGAGCCGGCCGCGCCGCAACCGGGCGCGGGCGGCCGCGCGATCGTGTACCGCGCGCTTACCAACGGCGAATTCGGGCCGGCGCGGGTTGTCGCGCCGACGCCGGGCGCGTTCCAATCGCGCCCCGCGATCACCGGCACGCCGACGGGCGAAATCGTGGTGGCGTGGAACGAACTGGGCGAATCCGGTAAAACGGTGTGCGTCACGCGACTTCACACGGGGGCCGGGCGATGAGCAGTCGGGCGTTCGGGCGCGCGTTCGGCGCGCTGGCGGTGGTGCTCGCGGCGGGGTGCGGGAAGGGCGATCCCGCGCCGGAGCCGAAAGCGGAACCGAAGGGCGGCGACCGCGGCGCGCTGGTGTACGCGCAGTACTGCGCCGGGTGCCACGGCCCGGAGGGCAAGGGCGACGGGACCATCGTGCTCGCGCAACCGGCGCGGTCGTTCGCGGCGCGCCCGTGGCGCACCGGGCCGGAGCCGACGCCCGAACTGATTCGCAAGGTCACGCTCGAAGGCATCTCGGCGGTCGGCATGGCCGGGTTCCGCAACCTGTCCGCGCCCGACCTCGACGCGGTGGTCGCGCACGTTCAGAAGTTGGCGACGACCGGCGCGCCGACGGCGCGGGTGCAGACCGAGGGCGCGAAGGCGCTGGCCGCGGCCGGGTTCGCCGAACTGGCCGGCCCGGCCCCGCCGCTCTTGCTGGTAGACGCGCGCGGCACCGAAACGCGGCTCTCGCAGTTGAGCGGCAAGCTGGTGCTGTTGCACTTCTGGGGCACCGGGTGTGCGCACTGCCAGAAGGAAATTCCGGCGCTCGACGCGCTCGAAAAGGCGCACGCGGGCCGGTTGCGGGTGCTGCACGTCTGCACCGACGAACCCGACGCGAAGGCGGCGCAGCAGGTGCTCGACAAGTCCGCGCCGGGCGCGCTAGCGCACGTGGAGGCGAACGATTTGGGTTTGGCGCGCTACCAAGTGCAATCGCTGCCGACGGTGTGGCTGGTGGGGCCGGACGGCGGCGCGATCGGCAAGAGCGGCGGCGCGAAGGACTGGACCGCGGAACCGCAAGCGCAACTCTTGGCCCGGTGGCTGCCGCCGGCGAAGTGACGGCACGGCGCGCCGGAATCGATCCTTCTCCCGCGAGTGCGTCATGCGCGACGAGCCGAACGTGGGCCCCGTGCAAACGGTCGGGGCGCCGGCCGCAGACCCCAACGCCACCGCGCCCGGCACCACGCGCCCCACCAGCGGAGACTTCGCGCTCGGCGCGCCCGCGGTCGCGGGCGAGTTGGGCGTATTCGGCCCGTACCGCGTGCTCAAGCAACTGGGCAAGGGTGGCATGGGCGCTGTGTACCTCGCGCTCGACACGCGCCTGAACCGCAAGATCGCACTGAAGGTGATGCTGCCGGAGTTCGCCGCGCAAGCCGAATCGAACGCGCGGTTCCTGCGCGAGGCTCGCGCCGCGGCACTGGTGGAACACGCGCACGTGGTCACGGTGTACGAGGCCGACGAGCGCGACGGGGTGCCGTACATCGTCATGCAGTTCTTGCAGGGCTACCCGCTCGACGAGTACCTCAAGAAGAAGGGCGCGCCGCCGCTGGCGCACGCCGTGCGGATCGCGCGCGAGGCCGCGCTGGGGCTGGCCGCGGCGCACGAGCGCGGCTTGGTGCACCGCGACATCAAGCCCGCGAACCTGTGGCTCGAAGCGCCCAACGGGCGCGTCAAGATTCTCGACTTCGGGCTGGCGAAACCGGCGGGCAGTGCGAGCGACTTGACCGCAACGGGTGCGGTGGTCGGCTCACCCGCGTACATGAGTCCCGAACAAGCGCGCGGGCAGAAGGTGGACGCGCGCGCGGACGTTTTCAGTCTCGGCGCGGTGCTGTACCAGATGCTGACGGGCCGCAGACCGTTCGACGGCGAGCACGCGATGGCGGTTCTGGCGGCGATTCTCACAGACGAGCCGACGCCGGTGCGCGTACTGAACCCGGCTGCACCCGCGGTGCTCGCGGACCTCGTTCACCAGATGTTAGCGAAGAGGCCGGAGGATCGCCCGCAGTCGGCTGCAGAAGTGGCCGGGCGGTTGCGTACCGTGCTGACGCAACCGGCGGAAGTCTCGGCTTCACTGCCGGTGGCGGTTCAGCCACTGCCGGTGCCGATGCAAGTGAGCGCGGAAGAAAGCGCCTTCGCGAACCTGTGCGACGACGAAGAGACCTACCGCACCAAGAACGCACCCGAACTGGAACGCGAGCCTGAGCGCGCCCCGAAGCGCGGGAAGGCGCTGCTGCTCGCGGGAGGCGCGCTGGCGCTGGTCGCGATGATCGGTGTAGCAATCGCGCTTGGCACCGGTGGCAAAAAGCCGGACGAAGTGGCGCAGAAGGGCAACGATCCGCGCCCGGTTCCCCAACTGGTTTCGAAGGAGGGGACGTTCCCCGCGAACCCGAAAGCGGGCGACGAGTGCGATATCGAGATCGCGCCGAACACGAAGATGCGGTTTTGCTACATCCCCGCAGGCGAGTGCCAACTCGGTTCACCTAAGGCCGAAGGAGCGGCCGTGAGAATGCAACTGGTCGGTAAGGAAGACGCGAATTGGCTCGCATTCGAGGCCGAAGAATATCGTGGTAAGTTTAGCACTAAAGGGTTCTGGATGGGCAAGTACGAGGTGACGCAAGCGGAGTGGGCCGCCGTGATGCGCGGCACCGTGCTCGCAACGCCGAGCGCATTTCGTGTTGGTGGCGCGCAGGAAAAGGCTCTCGGTGCCATCACCGACACGAACCGGTTCTCCGTTGAGAGTGTGTCGTGGGACGATTGCCAAGTGTTTCTCAAGAGCGCGAACGCGCATCGCGTGTCACTGGGTGATCGAATGGCATTCGACCTGCCGCACGAAGACGAATGGGAGTACGCGTGTCGCGGTAAGAGAGGGAACAAGCCGTACTACTTCGGCAACGAACTCAACGGCACGCAAGCGAACTGCAACGGCGAGGAACCGTTTGGCACGACGACGAAGGGCGACAACCTGAAGCGTCCGCAACCAGTGGGCAGTTACAATACCAAGCATCCGTGGGGGTTGTGCGACCTGCACGGTAATGTGTGGGAGTGGTGCAACAATTCATACAATAATATTGCGAATAGCCGTGTCGTGCGGGGTGGCGCGTGGGGCAATTACGCCCTCATCTGCCGCACCGCAGTCCGGAATTGGATCGAGCCGGCCGACCGCCGCAGTGACCTCGGGTTCCGCGTGATCGTCACCAACCCTTAATCGCGCGGGTTCTTGTAGGTCGCGGTCGAGCGGCGAAGCGCCGCTCGGCCCGACGGCGAATCGCCTACAATTGGAACGCTTGCGTGCCTTACGCGCACAGAACGCAAGCGGTTCTCGCACAGCGCACGCCGTCGGGCCTCGCGGCGAAGCGCCGCTCGACCGCGACCTACAAGCCTCACCCCTGCTTCGCTTCCAGTGCCGCGGCCAGGCGCTTCGACACGCGGCCGTACTCCAGCAGCACCATCACTTGGCGCGACAGCGCCGCCAGCGATTCCATCTGGTCGGCCGTGAGGCGGCGCGGGTGCAGGTCCAGCACGCACAGGCTGCCCAGCGCTTGGCCCTCCGGGTTCACCAGCGGCGAACCGGCGTAGAACCGCAACTGCGGCCCGCCCGTCACGAACGGGTGGTTCGCGAACCGCTCGTCCCGCGTCGCGTCTTCGACCACCAGCGTGCCGCGCCCGCAGATGGTGTGCGCGCAGAACGCCAACTCGCGCGGCGACTCGGTCATGTCCACGCCCACCTTCGACTTGAACCACTGCCGGTCCGCGTCGATGAGTGTTACCAGCGCGATCGGGGTGCCACAAATGTCGGCGGCGAGGCGGGTGAGGTCGTCGTACGCAGCCTCCGCGGTGGTATCCAGAATCTGGTACTCGCGGAGGGCGGCGAGCCGCTCGGTTTCGTTGTCGGGGGTTGGGGCGGTCATTTCGGCCTCGCTGCCAAAAGGAAAGGGTGCGGGAGATTGTACGCGGCCGGGCTAGAATGGGAGGCACCTGTTCGCCCCGCCGGAGCATTCGCATGCGGTTGCTTGCCTCTCTCGCGCTACTCGCTCTCTTCGCGCCCGTCGCGCTCGCGCAGCCCAAACTGCCGAACCTTCCCCCGGACCTCATGGCCCCGACCGATCCGCTTTCGCCGGAAGACGAGCGCAAGCAGTTCGCGGTGCCGCCGGGGTTCAGCGTGCAACTCGTCGCGTCGGAACCGGACATTCAGAAGCCCATGCAGATGGCGTGGGACGCGAAGGGCCGGCTGTGGGTGACGACTTCGTACCACTACCCGTTCGCCGCTACCGACGGCAAACCATCGGACAAAGTCTTCGTGCTCTCCGACTTCGACCCGAACACCGGGAAGGCGAAGACGGTGCGCACCTTCACCGCGGACCTGAACATCCCGATCGGCATTCTGCCGCTGCCGGACATGAAGAGCGTGCTCGTGTCGAGCGTCGGCGAGATTCGCAAGTACAAGATTAGCGAGACGAAGGACGGCCCGAAGAGCGACGGGTTCGAGGTGCTGTTCAAGGGCTTCGGCACCCGCGACACGCACGGCATGTACAACTCGTACACGCTGATGCCGGACGGCTGGGTGTACTCGTGCCACGGGTTCGCCAACGATTCTACCGTGAAGGACAAGAGCGGGAACGAAGTGAAGATGCAGAGCGGGCACACGTTCCGCTTCAAGCCGGACGGCTCGAAGCTCGAAGTGTGGACCCGCGGACAAGTGAACCCGTTCGGCATGACCGTCGATCCGTGGTTCAACCTGTACACCGCGGACTGCCACTCGAAGCCGATCACGCAACTGATTCCGGGCGCGTACTACGACAGCTTCGGGAAGCCGCACGACGGCCTCGGGTTCGCCCCGCACGTCACGGCGCACAGCCACAACAGCACCGGCCTGTGCGGGCTGGCGTGGTACGACGCGGACCACTTCCCGAAGGACTACCTCGGCACGATGTTCGTCGGCAACGTGGTGACGAACCGCGTCAACTTCGATCGCATCGAATGGAAAGGCGCGACGCCGGTTGCGAAGGAGCTGCCGGACTTCATGACGAGCAAGGACCGCTGGTTCCGCCCGGTCGATATCAAGTTGGGGCCGGACGGCGCGCTGTACGTCGCGGACTTTTACAACAAGATCATCGGCCACTACGAAGTGGACCTGAAAGACCCGCGGCGCGACAAGGACCGCGGCCGGTTGTGGCGCGTGGTGTGGACCGGGAAAGACGGCAACGCGCCGCCGGCGAAGTTCCACCGCGAAGACTTTACGAAGGCGAAAGACGACGACTTGGGCAATGACCTGTTCCACCCGAACCTGACGGTGCGGTTCCTCGCGGGGCACCAGTTACGGCAGCGCGCGATTGAGGGCGACAAGCCGGACCTCACGACCGTGCTGCTGGCCGCGACTGGTAAATTGGACCGCGCCTCGGCGGTAAGCGGTTGGTTCGTCGCCATAGAGGAAGCGGACGGAAAGCCGCACACGGTGGCTGACATTGCCTCCTTCGTGAGTTTCGCGAAAGACCCGAAGCGCGGGTTGAAGCCGGAGCACCTGACCGGGCACCTCGTGCGCGCGCTCGCGGCCCGCCCCAAGTGGGGGGCCGACGAGCGCGCTGTGCTGTTCGACATTCGCAAGGACTTCAACTCGGTTCACCAGACGCGCGCCATGGTGGAAGCGATAGCGGCGCACCCGCACGGCGACTTCGTGCCACCACTGGTGGGCATCTTGAAGGAGTGCGCGCCGGACGACACGCACCTGCGCCACGCGGCCCGCATCGCGCTGCGGAACTGCTTGCGCACGACGGACAATTGGTCGAGCAGCGACGAACCGCTCGTCGCGGAGATCGCGCTGGCGATTCCCGGCCCGAAAGCGGCCGAGTATCTGCTGAGCCGCATGAAGACGAAGCACGTCCCCGCGGCGCGGTTGGTGGCCGCGGCCGAACTCGTCGCGCGGTACGGCACCGCGCGCGAAGAGAAGGAACTGTTCGAGTTCCTAACGAAAGACCACACCGCGCTCGACGCGATTCGCGCCGGGTTCCGCGGCGTGCAGGCCCGCGGCACGAAGCTGAACAGCGAAACCGCAGTCGTGCTCGCAGAAAGTGCCAACCGAGCGATTTCGGGTTCCGACGTCACGACGCACACGCCGTACCCGGACAACAAGCACATCAAGATGTTCATGTGGGGCGCGGAGGTGTTCACCGCGATGGCCCCGGTTCTGGATCGTGCCGACATTGGCAAGAGGATCGGCCCCGGAGTCGGGCAAACGACGCTCGAGCACGTCGTCGCGTCCGAGCGCTTGCCGGCCGACGTGCGCGCCACCGCGGCCGAGGTGCTGCTGGGCTACATGCCCGACCAAGTGTTCAAGGTGCGCGAGCAACTGAAGAAGGGCACGACGCCAGAAGCGGCGCGCGAGCGGTTCATGCTCGCGCTGATCGCGTCCGGGAACCGCGACGCGCGCCCCGATGTCGTGGAAGCGCTGAGTACGGTGCCGTACCGCGTCGCGGTGCCGGTGGGCCTCGCGCTCGCCGCCACGCCCTCCGGGGCCGACGCGCTGTTGGACGCCGTGCGCCTCGGCAAAGCTCCGGCGCGCCTGCTTCAAGAGAAGGCGATTCTGGAACGCATCAAAGCGAACAACGCGACCGATTGGGAGAAGCGTGTGAACGACCTCACGAAGAACCTGCCGGCCGCGGACCAGCGCATCGCGGGTTTGCTGAAAACGCGGGCCGCGGGGTTCGTGAACGCCAAGCCGGATAAGGAACTCGGCGCGAAGCTGTTCACCAAGCACTGCGCCGCGTGCCACCGCATCGGCGACGCCGGCGGGAAGATCGCCCCGCAGCTCGACGGCGTCGGCGTGCGCGGCGCGGAGCGCCTGCTCGAAGACGTGCTGGACCCGAACCGCAACGTGGACGTCGCGTTCCGCGCGCGCTCGGTCACGCTCACGAACGAGAAGACGCTCACCGCGCTCATGCTGCGGGTGGAAGGCGAAGTGGTGGTGTTCGCGGACCTTGAGGGCAAGGAGCAGCGGATTCCGACGAAGGACATCGCGACCAACCGCGAAACGCAGCTCTCCGCGATGCCCGCGAACTTCGCGGACGTGATCCCCGAAGCCGACCTGTACCACCTCCTCGCGTACCTGCTCGACCAGAAGGCGAAGGAGAAGTAGCCCGAAGCGTGAGCGAGGGAGACCGGCCGCGCCGCGCAGCTCACGCTTCGGGCTACTTTGCCGCTACTTCGCCTTCGGTTCGGGCGGAACGTAGCGGTAGTACGCCTCCAAGCACATCACCGCGAGCGCCGTGGTGCCCACGCGCCCGCAGTGCTGGCCCATCCACGCCGCGTCCGGCTTCCAACTGCCGGCGTCCGCGCCGTTGGCCTCTTGCGCCTGCACCAGCACGTCGCGCATCCCGCCGGCCCGCTTGCCGTTCGCGCCCTTCGGGCCTTCGTTCCACTCCCGCCACTGCTCCTCGCTCGCGCCGCGCATCACCATCGTCGCGTAGTGCAGTTGGTAGAAGTTCAGTTGGTTCGCGGGCCGGCGGGCCTTCAGCAGCCCCGCCGCGCCCGCGCTCATGCCGGGCGTCTCGGCGTCCCAGTCGTCGAAGTTCGCGCGCGCCCACAGCCCGATCGCGGTGAGCGCCGTGCCCGGTGCCGCGCCGGCGTTCGAGTTGTACCCGTAGAGCGATTTGTCTTTGCCCGCGGCCACTTTGTCCACGAAGCCCACGGCGGCCTTCACCGCTTTCGCGTCCACGGCGAGCTTGCCGCGTTTCGCCGCGTGCAGCGCCTGCAACTGCCACCCCACGATCGAGAGGTCGCCGGTGGGCGCGGCCTCCTTGTAGCTCCAACTGCCGTCCTTCGCTTGCGCCTTGGTGATGAACGTGACCACCGCCTGCGCCGGTGCCTTCAGCGCCGCGTCTTGCGTCTGCGCGTAGGCTTCCACGAGCGCGAGCGCCGCGATCCCGTGCGAATACATGGTCTGCCCGGTTTTGAACTTGCCGTTCGCGCCGAGGTCTTTGCGGAGCCAGTCCAGCCCCTTTTGCACGTTGGCCTTGTACTTGCCTTTGGCGTCCTTGTGCGATTCGCCCGCGCCGAGGAACGCGAGCACCGCGAGGCCGGTGGCCGCGGCGGTCTCTTTGGTCTCCGTGCCGTCGAACGCCCAACTGCCGTCGGCCTTCTGCTGTTTGGCGAGCCACGCGAGGCCCGCGGCGACGGCCTTCTCGGTGTCCACCGTGCCGCCGTTGGCTTCGAGTTGCTTGTCGCGCACTTTGGGCGACCGCGCCTCGAACGCGGGATCGGCGGCGAGCGAAACCGATCCGACCGTGAGCACCGCAAGAGCAACGAACCGCATGGCGAACCCTCTGGGACGCGATGCGCGAAGTGTACCGCGCCGCGGCCCGCGCGTCACGCCCAGCGGTACGCGCGCGGGTGCGCCGCGCGGCGGGCCAGCGCCATACGGGCGCGCGCGCGGTTCCAGTAGCGGCGGAAGGTGAAGCCGCCGGCGCGCAGC
>JALHNS010000274.1 GCA_022843445.1 Gemmata sp. | reverse complement strand
CCCGCGGTGCCGTGCTTCCCGGCGCTGGCGGTCCACAGCGCGGCCTTGCCCTCGCTCACGGCCTTCGGGAACAGCCCCAGCGTATTGGCGATGGCGCCGGCGGCGTTCAGCGCGCTATCGGCCTTGGCGTAGTCCTTCGCGGCGGTCGCGGTTTGCGCGTCGCGCACGAGCGCGTCCATCGCGGCCGCGCCGCGCGCGTTCAGCTCTTGGAGCGCGAAGCCCGGGGCGTACTCGCCCGCGGCCCAGCTCGCGCCGCACTTGTCGGCGTCTTGGAACTTGGCCTTCGCGCCGGCGAAGTCGCCCTTGTCGGCGCACGCGCGGCCCTCGGCGATGAGCTTCACCGCGGCGGCCTTCTTCGCGTCGCTCGCCCCGGCGACCGGGGTCGCCGGTTTCGCCGCAACACCGGTGCCCGCGACCCCGCCGCCCGTTACCGGCGGCCTGGGCGCGGACGCCACCTTCACCTTCGCCCGCGCCGCTTCGATGTCCTTGATGAGCTTGTCCGCGCGGTCGCCCATGTCCCAAGTGGAATACGGGCCGTGCAGTTGGTCCGCCTTGCGGGCCATCTGCAGCGCGGTGTCGAGGTTGTAGGCGCGCTCGGCGTCGTTCGCCGCGGGCTTGGCCGCGAGCGCCTTCGCCTCCTTCACCAGTTGCTCGGACTTGGCCCGGTCCGCCTTCGCCTTGCCCTTGGCGATGTCCTCGCGCACCGAGGCCGGCGTGTCGCCGAACAGCCCCCACTTGCCGCCGGGGTTGCTCGATTCGGCCTGCTGCGCGAGGATGGTGGCCTCGTCGAAGCGGCCCGCGTCGAGCGCCTTGCGGGCGTCCTTGAGCATCTGCTTCGGGTCGCTGCCGGAAGCCGGCGCGCCCTTGGTCTTGGCCGCGGAGCCGGTGGGCATCATCGGCGCGGCCGGCGCGGGCGTGCCGCCCTTACCGAGCTGCGCCTGAACGGCGGCCACGCCGCCGCCCGCGAGAACCGGAACCAGAAGCAGCTTCGCCGCGAGCCGCTTCCAGCTCCACTTAGTTGCCGGGTACACCAATGGCCTCCTTCCCCCGCGCGGGACGCCCGAGCCGCATCGAAGTTCGCCGCACGCTCACGGTCCCCCGACGGCGCGCCGAAGCGCGCCGGACCCGTGCGACGAGTTCCTGCGAGTGCCGACCGTTCCGCCCCAGCGGAGTCGACTTCTCGTGCCCCGTGGGGCGTTACTTGCCCCGCGAAGAGAGTGTGTTGAAAGCGACGCGGCTATAACCCCGCGAATTCGGGGCGTCAAGAAGTTTGATTCAAGAAATGCGGCGGAACGTGCGACGTTCGCGGGGCTTGAGGCGAACTGCGCGGGCGCGTTAAGCGACGCAGCGGCGGAAGCTGTTGATGGTTTGGCGGGCCGCGGAGTCTGAGTCGGGCAGCGGCAGCACTTCGGCGCTCAGATACCCCGCGTAGCCGATCTCCACAAGTGCCGCAACGATCGGCGCGAGGTCGGTGTGGCCAAACCCGCACGCGCGCCGGTTCGAGTCCGCGAAGTGCACGTGCCCCACCAGCGGCCCCGCGGCGCGCAGCGCGTCCGCGAGGTTCGCTTCCTCGATGTTCATGTGGTACAGGTCGGCGAGCACCTTCACGTTGCGCGCCTGCATCGCCGTGAGGAACTGCGCCGCTTCGCCCACCGTGTTGATGAGGTTCGTTTCGTAGCGGTTCAGCGGCTCGTACAGCACCGCCCCTTCCGCGTCCGCGGCGTGCTCGTCCAACTTGAAGAGCGCGTTGCCGAGGTAGCGCAGGGCGGTCGGCTTCGACACCGGCTCGGCCCACCGCCCCTGCATGCTGCCGATGATGACCGGTGCGCCGAACGGCGCGGCGAAATCGAGCACCTTCTGCACGAACGCGACGGCCCGGTCGCGGGCGGTCGCGTCTTCGGCGGTGAGTGAGAGCTTGTGCTTCACCCACCCGGCCCCGGTGCCGACCGCCGCGAGCGCCAGTCCGTGATCGTCGAGCAGCGCGCGCAGGTGCGCCGGATCGACAGCGTCCGGCCCCGGCGGGAACAGTTCGATGGCGTCGAACCCATGGGCTTTGGCGCTCGCGCACGCGGCGGCGAGGTCGTCCCAGTAGACGAACGGCCCGCCCCGCGCTTCGGGAACCAGAGAAACGGTGACGGCGGATTTCATTGGGGTTCCAGATTGTTTGACAGGATGAACAGGATAGACAGGATTTCAAACCACTGCTTTCATCCGGTCCATCCTGTTCATCCTCTCAAAACTCTTTGTCTTTAGGCGCGAACCAGTGCCGCGTAGTCGGCCTTCAGTTGCTGCGTGACCGGGCCGACCGGGTACTCGCGCCCGTCGATCGCGCCCACCGGTTGCACCTCCACCGCGGTGCCGGTGAGGAACACTTCGCTCGCGCGCGCCAACTCGTCCGGGTAAATCTCGCGCTCCACCACCGTGATGCCCCGCGCGCGGGCGAGGGCCATCACCGTTTGCCGCGTGATGCCGTTCAGGATGGTTTCCGTTGTGGGCGTGTGCAGTTCGCCGTTGAGAACGAGGAACAGGTTCGCCCCGGTCGCTTCGGACAGGCGGCCCTTGTAGTCGTGCATGAGCGCGTCTTGGTAGCCCGCGGCGAGTGCCTCGTCCTTCGCCAGCGTGCAGATGATGTACAGGCCCGCGGCCTTGCTCCCGGCCGGCGAGCTTTCCGGGCTGGGCCGCTTCCAGCGGCTCGTGCACAGCTTGATCGCCTTCTGCTCGTAGTACGCGCCCCACGGGAACGCCGCGATCATCACGTGCACCTTCGTGCCCTGCGCGGAAACGCCGATCACCTCGGCCCCGCGCCACGCGAGCGGGCGCACGTAGCCGCTTTCGAGCTTGTTCTCGCTCACCACGAGTCGCGTCGCGGCGTCCAGTTCCGCGACCGAGTACGGCAGTTCGTAGGCGAGCATGTTCGCGGACTTGTGCAGCCGCTGCGAGTGCTCGGTGAGTTTGAACACCTTCCCGTTGTAGATGCGCTCGCCCTCGAACACCGAGTTGCCGTAGTGCAGGCTGTGAACGAGGACGTGGACCTTCGCCTCGCGCCACGGGACCAGTTTGCCGTTGAGCCAGATGACGCCGTCGCGGTCGTCCATGGGCAGTGCGGGGCCGGCCATGCGGTGCGCTCCGTGGGAGTGGGACGGGCTGTGCGGATAGTGTACACCGCGCGCGGCCTTCGCGCACTTTTCGCGCCACCGGCCTTGACCCGAAACAAACGTTTGTTATATTTCCAACAGGCGATTGAAACATCCGTTTAACCCCGGCCCAGCAATGGCACGCGCGAAACCCGAATCCGCGGCGGCACCGGCCGACGCGGACGCCCGCGACCGGCTCGTCGCCGCCGCACAAGAGGCGTTCGCGGAGCACGGGTTCAAGGGCGCGACCGTGCGCGCGATCTGCGCCGCGGCCGGCGCGAACGTCGCCGCGGTCAACTACTACTTCGGCGACAAAGAGGCGCTGTACGTGGAGGCGGTGAAGGCCGCGCACCTGTGCGCCGGCCGCATGGACACCGTGCCGGTGCCGCCGGCCGGCGCGCCGCCGGTCGAGAAGTTGCGCGCGTTCATCCGCGAGATGGTGTCGCGGATGCACGCCCCGGCCAGCCCGACCGCCATGAAGTTGATGATGCGCGAGATGGCGCACCCCGGGCGCGCGGCGCACGTGGTGGTCACCGAGTTCATCCAACCGGCGGCGTTTGCGCTCCGCGGCATCCTGCGCGAGTTGCTCCCCGCCCTGAGCGAACCGGAGCTGCTGATGGTCGGGTTCAGCGTGATGGGCCAGTGCCTCTTTTACCGCCAGAACCGCCCGGTGAGCGAACTCATCTTCGGCAAGGCCGAGGTGGACGCGCTCACGGTGGAGATGGTGACGGACCACGTGGTGCGGTTCACGCTCGCGGCGCTGGGCCACGCGCCGCCGATCGGGGCCAAGAAACCGGGGGGCAAGCGATGAACTGGGTGGCGCTGAAAATGCTCACCGGCGACCGCACGAAGTACCTCGGCATCGTGTTCGGGGTCAGCTTCGCGGCGCTACTCATGGCGCAGCAGAGCGCCATCTTCTGCGGCCTCATGCGGAACACCACCAGCCAAGTGCGCGACATTCAGGGCGCGGACGTGTGGGTGATGGACCGCAACGTGCAGTTCGTGGACGACACCAAGCCGCTCTCCGAGAACGCGCTGTACCGCGTGCGGGGCGTGGACGGGGTGAAGTGGGCCGTGCGGCTGTACAAGGGCCTCGCCCGCGCGCGGCTCGGCGACGGCAACTTCCAGCAGGTGATTCTGATCGGCGTGGACGACGCGACGCTGGTGGGCGCGCCGGCCGTGGAGCAGGGAAAGTTGCTGTCCGGCAGCCTCGAAGACCTGCGCCGCCCGGACGCGGTGATCATGGACGAGTTCGGCTGGCGGTACCTGTTCGGGGCCGAGCCGTTCGCCCCGGGGCGCACCCTCGAGATGAACGACAAGCGCGCGGTGATCGTGGGGCTGGCGAAGTGCAACCCGACGTTCCAGACGTTCCCGATCCTGTACTGCACCTACTCGCAGGCGGTGAAGTACGTGCCGCAGGAGCGCAAGACGCTCACGTTCGTGCTGGCGAAGGCCGCGGACGGCGTTTCGCCGGAAGAGCTGTGCGGGCGCATCGAGGCCCAAACGCGCACGCTCCGGGCGCTCACCAACGACCAGTTCTTCTGGAGCACCATCGGCTACTACCTGAAGCGCACCGGCATCCCGATCAACTTCGGCATCACGGTGATGCTCGGGTTCATCGTGGGCTGCGCCATCGCCGGGCAAACGTTCTACCTGTTCACCGTTGAGAACCTCAAACAATTCGGGTCGCTCAAGGCAATGGGCGTGAGCAACTGGCGCATCGTGCGCATGGTGATGCTTCAAGCGCTGGTGGTGGGCGTCATCGGGTTCGGTTTGGGACTCGGCGGCGCGGCGCTGTTCGGCTACGTGTTCGAGCGGCTCGTCACGAACGCGCCGCCGGCGTTCCACTTCCCGTGGCAGGTGGTGGTGCTCACCGCGAGCGCGGTGTTCGTCATCATCACCGTGTCGGCGGCGGTGAGCCTCAAGCGCGTGCTGTTCCTGGAACCCGCCGTGGTGTTCCGGTAGGAGCGTTGTGTGTTGAGTGAGACGCCGCCGCATTAATTATTGAGGAACGCTCAATGACCGCGACCGCCGCACCGCCCGCGATCTCGCTGCGCGGCATCACGAAAGAGTTCGGGGCCGGCGACACCAAGACGCTGGCGCTCGCGGACGTGTCGCTCGAGCTGCCCTACGGCGAGTTGGTGCTGTTGGTCGGCCCCAGCGGGTGCGGGAAGACGACGCTCATTTCCGTCGTCGCCGGGCTGCTCGACGCGACCCGCGGCGAGGTGGACGTGCTCGGCCAGAACCTGACCCGCATGCGCGGCGGCCGCAAGGTGCGGTTCCGCGGCGACAACATCGGCTTCGTGTTCCAGCAGTACAACCTGCTACCGGCGCTCACGGCCGCCGAAAACGCAGCCGTTCCACTGCTCATCAACGGCTGGCCGCGGGCGCGGGCGGTGGCGAAGGCCAGCGAGCTGCTCACCGCGGTGGGCCTCGGCGCGAAGCTGAAATCGTACCCCAACCAGCTCTCCGGCGGGCAGCAGCAGCGCGTCGCCATCGCCCGCGCGCTGGTTCACGAGCCGCGCCTCTTGGTGTGCGACGAGCCGACGGCGGCCCTCGACGCGGCCAGCGGGCGCACCGTTATGGACCTGATTCGGAAGGTGGCCGTGCAACCGGACCGCGCGGTGATCGTCGTCACGCACGACAGCCGCGTCTACGACTTCGGCGACCGCATCGTCTCAATGGCCGACGGCCGCGTCGAAAGCGTCTCGCAGGGCGGTCGGCTAACAGCTAACAGCTAACAGCTAACAGTGCTCTGTTGCAATGATGCGGTTTGTTCTTGTGGCACCGGCCTCTGGCCGGTGCAAAGTCCGAGGATTCTTGACACCGGCCAGAGGCCGGTGCCACAACAATCACCGCCGGGACGCATCATTTCAACAGAGCAAGCTAACAGCTAACAGCTAACAGACGGAACGCGACTACCCAATAACCAACAACCAATAACCAATCATAATGTTCACACGATACGCATTGCCGGCGCTCGCGGTGGTGGCGTTCTCGTTCGCCATGCTCCAGATGTCCAAGGCCCAGCAGACGCCGCCGCCGGTCAGCCCGCCGGTGGAACCGGCGAAGTCGCCGTTCGGCAAGCAGGTGTCCGGGGCCGGGATCGTCGAACCGGAGACCGAGAACATTGCCGTCGGCACGCACCTGCCGGGGGTGGTGAAGACCGTTCACGTGCGCGCCGGCGACCGCATTTCGGCGGGCGCGCCGCTGTTCGAGTTGGACGACCGCGCGCTGGCCGCGGAGCTGAGCGTGCGCGCCGCGGCCCGCGAGAGCGCCGCGGCGCAGGTTTCCAAACAGGAGGCGCTGCCACGGCGCGAGGAGCTGCCGCCGCTGGAAGCGAAGGTGGCCGAAGCCAAGGCGAACCTCGACGACAAGCTCGCGCTGTTCGACCGCACGAAGCGGGAGAACGACAGCGGGGTGGGCGCCCGCGAGCTGTTCGACACTCGCCGCATGGCCGTGGACGTGGCGAAGGCGCAGCTGCGCGGCGCGGAGGCGGCGCTCGAACTGGCACGCGCCGGGGCGTGGAAGTACGACCTGGCACTCGCCCGCGCGGCCGTCGCGCAGGCCGACGCTCAGCACGCCCAAACGCGCACCGAACTGGACCGGCTGCGGGTGGCCGCGCCGCGCGTGCACAAGCCCGGCTGGACCACCCCGGATACGACCCCCGGCGCGGAGCTCGTCGAGTTCCGCGTCCTTCAGGTGAACGTGCGGCCCGGCGAGTTCGTGAGCGCCGCGCCGAACCAGCCCATCGTGGTGCTGGGCACCGTGGGCCGCCTGCACGTGCGCGTGGACATCGACGAGAACGACATCGGCCGGTTCAAGCCGGGCACGAAGGGCACCGCGGCCCCGCGCGGCGACCCGGCGACCAAGTACGACCTCACGTTCGTCCGCGTCGAGCCGTACGTGATCCCCAAGAAATCCCTGACCGGCGGCAACACCGAGCGGGTGGACACGCGCGTGCTTCAGGTGATTTACTCGCTGGACCGCGCCGACGCGCCGCTGTTCGTGGGCCAGCAGATGGACGTGGCGCTCGAAGCGGCCCCGTGACCGCGGTACAATCGGGCGCATGGCCGCACCCGCACCCGCGCCCGAACCGCTCCCGCTCCCCACCGCGCGCGCCGGCGCGCTCCCGTGGCTCGTCGGCGCGCTCGCGCTGTGGCAGGTCGCGTTCCCGGTGCTGGCGAACGTGTTCGAGTTCGTGCCCCGCCGCGCCACCCCCGAAGACCACTTCCCCGAGCTGAGCGCCACGCAGCGCTGGGGCCGCTTCACCGGGTCCGACGCGCTCCAGAGTGGGACCGAGCGCGCCGGCGACCTGTTCTGCGCGTGGGGCGAACTGACCGGCCTCGATCAGGGCTGGAACATGTTCACCCCGGACTTCCCGCCGCACACGGTGGTACCGGTCGCGGAGCTGCACTTCGCCGACGGCACGACTTCGCGCGCGTGGTCGCGGTTCGCGCCCGCCGATCCGGATTCGCCCGGGGCGCGGTGGCCGCTGGTTCACGACCGTGAGTTCAACTTCGAAGCCAACATCACGATGTTCGGCTGGCACTACCACCCGGACGCGCGGCGCGCGTGGGCGCACCTGCCCGCGCGCGTGAGCGAGCACCGCGAGCTGGTGCGCGCGTGGCTGAAGTGGAAGGCCCGCGGCACCGGCGCGCGCGAGGCGCGGCTCGTCTTCCACTACATCCCGACGCGCCTGCCCAACGACGCGCCGGGCGCGCCGCGCCGGCCGAGCTACGAATGGCAAGTGGCGAAGTGGCTGCCCGAAAGCGGCGCGCTCGAAGCGTTCGACCCGGTCGCGGCGCAGTGGGTGCCGGTGAAAGCGGTGACGCCGTGAGCGCCGCCGAACCGCTATTCGTGGGCATTCAACCGCGCCTGCCGGGCGCGCTGGGGCGCTGGCGCTGGCTGCTCGCACCGGTGCCGGCGGAGCGCGTCGCGGCGCTGCGCATCGCAGTTGCGGTGTGCGCGCTGCTCGACCTGTTCGTGGGCACGCTCCCGCAGTTCCAGTCGCATTACGGGGCCGACGCGCTCGGCGGTGCGGGCGCGTTCGAGTCGCGGTTCCGCGCCGGGCATTACTATTGGTCGCTGTTGCGCGCGCTACCGGATTCGTGGGGGCCGCAGGCGCTGTTCGCGGTGTTCGCGAGCGCCGCGTGCGGGTTGCTCGTCGGCTGGAAGCCGTTGCTGTGCGGTTTGGTCTGTTGGGCGTGCGCGGTGTCGTTCTGGAACATCAACAACGGGCTGTGCAACGGCGGCGACCAAGTGCGCAACGCGCTGTTCCTTGCGGTCGCGTTCGGGAACAGCGGCGCGGCGTGGGGCGTGCGTGCGGTTCGGCACCGCGGCCCGGTGCTGGTTCCCGGGTGGCCGGTGAAGGTGCTGCTCGTGCAGTTCTGTTGCTTATATGTATTCAGCGGTATCTATAAATTGATGTCCGCCGGGTGGCAGAGCGGATACGTGATGTATTTTGTGAATCACGATTTGGAGTGGTGCCTCACACCGAATTTCAGTGCGCTGCTGCCGGTGTGGGTTCACCGCGCGAGCGCGTGGGTCACAATTGTATGGGAAATCGGGTTCCCGGTGTGTCTGGCGTTTCGGCGCGCGCGCCTCGCCGCACTGTGGCTCGGCGCGTTCTTCCACGTCGCCACATTTCTCACGTTAGAAGTTGGGCACTTCGCGCTGTACTCGCTCGCGTTCTACGCGGTGTTCGTGCCGTGGGAGCGGTGGCGCGGTCAGGCGGCGCGGCCGTAGCTCACCACGGCGGAATCGTCGGCGCGGTCGGCGCGCTCCGGCACCGCGAGCGCCAGCGGAACCTCTTCCGCGCCCCACGGCAGTTCGGATTGCGGCGGGTCCGGTTGCTCCGGCAGGTCCGCTTCCAGCAGCACCGCGGACACGCGCTCCAGTTCGGCCCGCAAGCCGGCCACTTCCGCCGGCACCGGGTCGAGCACCGGGCGCGCCAGAGGCAGGTCGGCGCTCGCGTCCGGCAGGCGGGCGGCGCGCCGCGCGAACTCCGCTTCCAGTTGCTCGCGCTCGGTGTGCCAGCGCAGTTCTTCGGCCACGATGTGCGCCTGCCACGCCTCGAGCCGCAACCGCATCTGCCACAGTTCGTAGGCGTCCTCGCGGCGGCGCGCGTCGGCCCGCGCGAGCCGCTGCGCGCGGGCGTCCTGTTCGGTTTCCTTCGCGCGCAGCGCGCGGGCCAGCGCTTCCATTTCGAGCACGGTTGCGCGCTCCGCGGCCTGCCACCGGGCGCGGGCCTCGGCGAGTTGGCCCATCTGCTCGGCCAGCACCCGCTTGCGGTCCGCGAATTCCGCGCGCTCGGCCCGCCACCGGTCCAACAGCACCTGAAGTTCGGCCCGGTCGGCGCGCGCGCGGGCCTCGCGGCTCTCGAGGTCCGCGGCCCACGCGCGCAGGTCGCGGTCCGACGCGCGGTCGAGCGCGACGAGCAGGTCCGCGGGCAGTT
>JALHNS010000273.1 GCA_022843445.1 Gemmata sp. | reverse complement strand
CGCGGCCAGTTGCTCGCGCGCGCGGCGCAGGCGCGTGCCGAGCGTCTTCGCGGGGCAGCCGAGCGCGTCTGCGGCCTGCTGCGCCGTGAGTCCGCCGAGGTCGCACAGCACGATCGCGGCGCGGTACTTATCGGCGAGCGCCGCGAGTTCGGTGTCGATCACTTGCGCGAGGTCCGCGTCCGGTTCCGGTGCGGGTTCGGGGCGCGGCGCGGTCGCGGCTTCGGCCTCGTGTGCGGCGCGCCGCGCGCGAGCGGTGCGGGCCTTCCGCGCGACGTTGTACGCCACACCGTACAGCCAGTTCCCGAGAGCGTCGGGCCGCGCCACCGCGCCCGCGTGCCGGGCCAGCACGACGAACGTGGCTTGGAAGGCGTCTTCGGCGTCTTGGTCGTGTTTCAGCACGCGCCGGCACACCCCGAACACGAGCGCACCGTGCCGCCGCACGAGTGCCGCGAACGCGCCGTCGTCGCGCGCGTCGGCGAAACGGCGCACGAGGTCGGCGTCGGGCAGCGCCGCGGCCTCGTCGGCGCGCAGCGCGCGGTTCAGGTGCTGGAGCGATGTGGCGAGCGAGCGCTGAGCGGCCATTGCGGTTCCCGAACGTGGTATCCGCAATGTACTGCCCGGTCGCGGGCGAAGTGCTTCAACAATTCTTGGGCGAACGGCCGGTGTGAACCGGCCGGTGGTTGCACGAACGAACCGGCCGGCTCACACCGGCCGTTCGCCATTCACTCACGGGGCATGCTTCGCCAGAAACGCCGCGAACGGCTCCGCGAACCGCTGACCCACCAGCGCGCTGTGCCCGAAGCCGTCGAGCGTCAACAGTTCCTTCGGGTCGTTCGCCGCCTCGAACAGCGACACCGAGTGCGCGTACGGGATGACCGCGTCCGCGGTGCCGTGGATCAGGAACACCGGGCGGCGCACGTGGCCAATCTTCGAGAGGTTGTCGAACCGCGTTCGCATGAACGTGTGCGTGGGCAGGAAGCGGAAGTGTGACTTCGCAGCCGCCGGCAGGCTCGTGAACGTGTAAATGAGCAGCAGCGCGCGGTGGTCGTGCCGCGTCGCCAATTCGACCGCCGGCCCGCCTCCGAGCGATTCGCCACACAGGATGATGCGCCCCGCCTCCAGCTTCGCGGTGTCGCGGAGCCACGCAAGCGCCGCTTCGCCCGCGGCGTAGCAGCTCGCTTCGGTCGGCTTGCCGTCACTCTTGCCGTAGCCGGGGTAGTCGTACACGAGCACGCCCGCGCCGAGCACCTTGCGCAGCTCCGCCGCGAGCCGCCCGCGGTGCGAGGCGTTCCCGCCGTTGCCGTGCGAGATCAGCACCGCGCCGTGGTGCGGCGTTTCGGGCGGAATCCACAGCGCAGAAATCGCGGTGCCGTCGCTAGCGCGGAAGGCCACTTCTTCCGTTCGCGGATCGACCGGCTTGAGCCACTCGTCCGTGTACGGCGTGGGCAGGAACACGAGCCGGCGTTCGAGGAACCAGAACACGATCACGATTCCCAAATAGGTAACGAGCAGCAGACCCGCGAGGCGCGCGAACCGGCGGCGGAGCGACATGACAGCTTCCTGAGAGCGCGACCGGTTCGTTGTATCGCCGCCCGCGTGAGGCTACCATCGCGCGTACCCTTCGGAGCAATCCATGACACGTTTCGTGCGGCTCGCGCTGCTTCTGGTGCTCACGTTCGCGCTCGTTCCCGCTCGCGCCGCGGACCCGGTGCCGGAGAAGGTGCGCGAGGAACTGAAGCTCGACAAGTTCTACCAGAAGCACGTCGACGCCGCCGGGCTGCCGGTCGTCGGCTCGGAGAAGGTGAGCGATCACGCGCTCGCCGAGGCCGCATGGATCGTCGGCAAGATGCTCGCGGGGCGCGAGGACCTCTCGAAAGCGATGCGCGCGAACAAGGTGCGGATCACGGTGATGGCCGCGACCGAGTTCACCACGGACGTGCCCGAACACAGCAGGCTGACACCGAAACTGTACTGGGACCGCCGCGCCCGCGGGTTGGGCGCGACGCGCCAGAACCCGTGCGTGAGCTGCGGCGAAGAGAACCTGCTCGGCTTCAAAGGCGACCCGTACCCGCGCGAAAACATCTTCGTTCACGAGTTCGCGCACGCGATCCACGGCACCGGCCTCAGCACCACCGACAAGACGTTCGACAAGCGCCTGCGCGCCGCTTACGACGCCGCGAAGGAGCGCGGCCTGTGGAAGAACACCTACGCCGCGACCAACCACAGCGAATACTGGGCGGAAGGCGTGCAGTGCTGGTTCGACGACAACGCCCCGCCGGACGCGAGCCACAACGAGATTCGCACGCGGGCGAAGTTGAAGGACTACGACCCGGAGTTGGCGAAGTTGTGCAAGGAAGTGTTCGGCGACGGCGAGTGGAAGTACAAGCGCCCCGCGGAGCGCAAAGCGGAAGACGTGAAGCACCTGCCGGGCTACGACCCTAAGAAGCTGCCGCGGTTCAAGTGGCGCGAAGCCCCGATGACCGACAAACCGAAGGTGACGCTGCAAACCGCGGCGGGCGACTTCGACATCGAACTCGATGCGAAAGCGGCCCCGGAAGCGACCGCGCTGTTCTTGAAGGTCGCGCTGGAGGGCGGCTACCACAGCGGCCGGTTCGCGCGCCCCGCGGGCAACGCCGCGGTCGCATCGCCAAGCACCGAATGGCTGAAGACCAACGCGAAGCTGCCAGAAATCCCCGCGTCGAAAGCGAAACCGACCGAAGGCACCATGGCGCTGGTGCGCGGCGGCGCGGGGTTCGTGGTGTTCGCGGGCGCGCCGACCGACGGCGCACCGGCGGACGTGGTGGTGATCGGCCGCGTGGTGAAGGGCGCGGAGGTGGTGAAGAAGCTGTTCGCAGCGGAAGCCGACACCGACATCCGCCGCGCCATCCGCACGGAGTGAGGGCTACTTCGGTGGCTTAGCGTCCTTTGGTGCTGACGCGGCTATCGCGGCGATCTCGACGGCCAGTTTGCGCACGCTCAGCGCGTTCGCGGTGAACGCTTTGCGCAGTTCGTCGGGCGTGTTCAGACCGTAGGCGCGGACCGGTTGCTTCGCGTAGAAGTGGAACATCTGCTGCGCGAAGGAGTATTGGGTTTCCTCGCTGTTCGCGAGGAACTTTGCCATCTCTTTCGCACCGGTGAACTTCACTGCGGAGCCGGCGCGCGTGTCGTAGCCGCCGGTCGCGTCGATGGGTTTCGCGCGGTCCTTCTCGCGGAACCGGCCGACAGCGTCGAAGTTCTCGAGCGCGAACCCCAAGGGGTTCATAATCGTGTGGCAGCCCGCGCAGGCTTGAGGCTTCGTTTGGAGCAGCACGCGCTCGCGGGTGGTGAGGTTCGGGTGCAGGTCCGGGGCCAGCGGCGTGAACGCCTCCATCGGCGGGCGGATCGTGATGCCGAGCAGCCCGCGGCCGACCCACACGCCGCGATGAATCGGCGAGCTTTCCGCTTCGTAAGCCACCGCGGACATCAGGTACGGGTGCGTGACCGCACCGGAGCGTTTGTCGGACTCGAACTTCGTCTTCGTGAACGGCGCGTCGGCGGGCAGATCGAAGCCGTAGAACTTCGCGAGCCGGCCGTTCAGGTAGGTTTCCTCCGCGAGGAACAGCGTGCGGAAGTCGGACGCGGGGCCGAACGCGACATCGTCCAAGAACAGTTCCAACGAGGTGCGCAGGTCGTTCGCCACTTCGGGCGTGAAGTCCGGGAACTTCTTCGCGTCCTTCAGCACCTCTTTCACCTGATCGAGCTTCAGCCACGTGATGAGGAACTCGCGGAGCTTGGCCTTCGCGCGCGGGTCGGCCAGCATGCGCTCGGCCTGCGCGCGCACTTCGGCGCGGGTGCCGAGTTTGCCGGCCGCGGCGGCATCCGACAGCGCGCGATCCGGTGGGCCGTCCCAGATGGCGAACGCGAGGCGCGACGCCACGGCGTGCTGTTCCGGTGCGCCGGCGGCGTCTGGGTACAGGAATCGCGGCGACTTCAGCACGAGCAGCACGACGCGCTTCACGGCGGCTTCGAGGTCCGGCGTCGCGTCGAACTGCCGGTCGATGAACAGCGCTTTCTCGGCATCGCTCAGCGGGCGGCGGAACGCGCGCTCGGCGAAGGTGCGCGCGAACGCCTTCACCTTCGCGGCGCGGTCCCCGGCCGTCGGTTGCGTGCCCGCGAGGTCGTTCAGTTTCGCCAATACGTACGTCGCGGTATCGAATGCGGCGGCGGTGGTGGCGGCCTCCCACTCCTTCGAGATCACGTTGCCGCGCTCCCAACCGAGCGAGCGGTCGTCCGGCGGGAACGGCGTCTCGATCACCGCGACTTCGGGCCACTTCGCGGGCGTGAGGTGTCGCGCCGGGATCACCTCCACCGCGCGGTTCGGCCGCTTCCACAGTAGGCGCGCGAACGCGGGCTTGGCCGGCGGGTTCGGGTTCTTCTTCGAGTCGTCTACGCCCTGCTTCGCCTTCGAGAACTCGAGGCGAATCGGGTACGCGCGGCCCGCCAAAAGGAACACGCTCGCGCGGTACTCGGTGTCGCTGCCGGACTTCACCCACGCGTCAATCACCGCAGTCTTGTTGTCGTTCACCCACAGGCGCAGCGCGTGGTCGGTGCGCACCACGAACTCGTACAGCCCGGTGTCCGGTGCCCACACGCTGCCCTCCCACCGGATGCTGAACTGGTGAACGTCGAACGCCTCCTTCGGCGCGGGGTCGGCCTTCGGGCCTTCTTTGCCGAAGTCGAAGTTCACCTCCGCGTCGATTCGATCAATGAGCCGTTTGTTCTGCTGGAACCCGCGCGAGTTGTAGTATTCGCCGCGCAGCCCCTCGCGCGCGTCGGCCTTCGGCGGGAACCGGAAGCTGCCGAGCAGGTCCGCGACGCTGTTGCGGTACTGCTTCACCGTGAGCCGCGACAGTTCCACCCGCGGCGGGTTCTTCTTCGCCTGCGCGTCGGGCGAGTACCACGCGTCGTACATGTACGCGGCGACGCGCTTCGCGCCTTCCGCGCTCAGCGAATCCGGGTCTTCCTCCGGCATGGTGCGATCAATCACCGCAGCGAGCTGCGCGAGCGACTTGTCGCCGACGAGCGGCGCGGGGTACTTCTTCGCGCCCTCGCCGGCCTTGCCGTGGCACCGGGCGCACATCTCATTGTAAATCTGCTCGCCGGTGCGCTCCTCCGCGCCCGCGAGCGGCGCGACGGAACACAGCACGAGCGCGGCGAATGCGATGCGCATGGGTGTTTGTGGTGCGAAGGGATGGTGGGCGGGATACAGTTAGTGTGCGTGCGCCCGAAGCGCGAGTCAAGGCGAAGGAAGGAGCACCCCGTGACCCTCCCGCGTGTGGTGGCCGATTTGCCGGTGGCGCAGTCCGTTCACGACACGCTCGGCGGGCGCGTCGAACTCGTGCCGTGGAGCTACCGCGGCCCGGCCGCCGCGCTCTACACCTACGGGCACCCGCGCGTGGACGGCGCGACGCTCGACGCGCTGCCCGGCCTGAAAGTGGTCAGCAACTTCGGCGTCGGCGTCGATCACATCGACCTGAAGGCCGCCGCCGCGCGAGGTATCCCCGTCGGGAACACACCCGGTATCCTCAACGGCGCGACCGCCGACCTCACGTTCGCCCTCGTGCTCGCCGCCGGGCGGCGCGTCGTGGAAGGCGACCGCTACGCGCGCGGCCCGCACTTCACCGTCTACGATCCGTCGTACATGATCGGCCGCGAAGTGCATTCGAGCACGCTCGGCATCTTCGGTATGGGCCGCATCGGGCGACAGGTGGCACAGCGCGCCCGCGGGTTCGACATGACCGTTCTGTACCACAACCGCACCCGCGACGAAGCGGCCGAAAACGAGTTCGCCGCGGTTTACGTCACGAAGGAACAACTGCTCCGCGCGGCCGATTACGTTGTGCTCACGGTGCCTCTGACGCCCGAAACGCGAGCGCTGATCGGCGCGCACGAATTCGCGCTGATGAAGCCGACCGCGGTGCTGGTGAACGTCGCCCGCGGCCCGGTCGTGGACGCGGACGCGCTCACCGAGGCGCTGAAGGCGAAGCGCATCTTCGCGGCAGCGCTGGACGTGACCGACCCGGAGCCGCTGCCGCGCGATCACCCGCTGCTGGCGCTGGACAACGTAATCATCACGCCGCACCTCGGCAGCGCGAGCGCCGAAACCCGGCAGCGCATGGCCGATCTCGCGGCGGCGAACCTGTTCGCGGGGCTGGCGGGAAAGCCGCTGCCGCACCCGGTCGGCGCGGGCTGAGGCCGGCGCGTCGCGCTCGCGGTGTTCGGCCCATCCTTGTTTCGGGAGGTCTCTCGCATGTTCGGCTTCTTGGTGCGCTGGGGCATCCGGTCGGCGGAGAAGAAGACCGGGGAGCCGCTGGACTACCTGCGCGAACTGTACGCGGGCGCGCCGGGCGCGTTCTGGCAGTTCACGAAAGTGGCGAAGGCCGCGGGGTATCGCAACAAGCTGCCCGCGCCGGCGTTTCACGTCGCGCGGATCGTCGCGGTGCGCATCCAAGACTGCGGGCCGTGCGTGCAAACGTGCGTGAACTTGGCGAAGGCCGACGGCGTGGACCCCGCGGTGCTGCGCGCGGCACTCGCGCGCGACTTCGCGGCGCTGCCGGAAACGCTGCGCGACGTGGCGCAGTTCGCGGACGCGGTAGCGACCAACACCGGCGACCCGGACCCGCTGCGCGACCGGCTCACGGCCGTATTCGGTAAGGAGGGCGTCGCGGAGTTGGCGCTCGCGCTGGCGCTGTGCCAGACGTTCCCGATCCTGAAGCGGGGCCTCGGCCACGCGAAGAGTTGCAGCGTGATGCAAGTCGAAGTGTGAGCCAACTCACGGTACCGGTTGGAGTTCGATAGGTACGACGAGGCGCGCCTGATTCGCGCCGATTCGCCCAGATCGCGATGCGCCGGGCACGTCCGGAAGAACGACGGGTTCGCTCGGCGCGTAGCCCGGTGCGCGCGCGCTCAAGATGTGCCACGTGGGAACATTGAAGCCGAACGTGTCTCGAAAGGGCATCAGCCGATTGCTCCGACCGGACGCTCTGTTTTGCTCGCTGACGCGGGAAGCGATCCCGTGCTCGTCAGTTCGCAGAGTGAATTGCTCGCCCTTGATGCCGGTTTCTTCCATGCGGAGGCCGGCTGCGTTGCGCCCGCCCTCGTCGAAGATCCATAGCTCCGCACCGGGCACCGGCTTCCCGGTGCGCGCGTCCGTGACGACGAACTCAATAGTCAGGTCAACGTGCCCGGTCCAGCGCACTGTGGGTTCCAGTGCAAGACCGACCGCGTACAGCGCCAGCACCAACCAAAGCAGTGCCCGGAGTTTGGTTCGTGCGGACACAGGTTTCCCTCACGGCAGCGGTTCGAGCGCGATTGGAACCACAATCCGCGACTGTTGCGACCCGGTGCGTTCGACCGTGCGCGCGTCGCACAATACGCCGAGGTGTTTCCCTTCTGTCGCGCGATAGCCCGGCGCGCTCACCCGAACGTACCACACAGGGATTGCCGCCGCGAACGTGTCCCGGAACGGCGTGAAGCGGCTACTGCGCCCGCTGCACACGGTCCGCACGGCAACGTGGCACGCGAATCCGTTGTCGTCAGTTTGAAGTACGAAGCGCTCGGATTGGATCCGGTCGCGCCTCATCCGCCACCCGTCTTCGTCCGACCCGCCATAATTCAGGACCGCGAGTTCCGCCCCCGCGAATCGGCGCTCCGGTGCGCGCGCCCATCACGACGAATGGCACAGTGAGATCGGTGTACCCGACCCACATCACTTCCAGTGACAGCGCGAACGCCAGCAGCAGGAGAATGACGCCCGCCCCGACCGCACACAGCACCCGTTTCGCACGCGTGGACATGCGGTGCCCTCAGTTGCCTCTTTGAGTTTACCGGCCGGCACGCTCGCGCGCTTGTGCGAACCGGAGTTCGCCCCGTGCCTCACTTTTGCGCGCCGGCGCGAAGCGGCGCGGGCCGGCGCGCCGCGCGGAGCGCGACGTTTGCTTTTCGCCACAATCTGCCCCATGTTTCCACACCGGCGATACTCCACCCCGCAGGCCCGGAGCGGCACCTTGCGAACGCCCCCCTTCTCCGCGCGCCCCGCGCCCGCGGACGCTTCCACCTCCAAATTGCGGCGCGTCCCGCTCGAGGGCGTGGGCAGCGCCACGCAAGAAGCCGGGCGCACGCCGCTCCCGACGGCCGCCGAGCGCGCGTTCCCGCGGGTGCGCGGCTACGACCTGCTCGGCCTCGTCGGGCGCGGCGGCATGGGCCTCGTGTTCGAAGCCCGGCACCGCGAACTGAACCGCCGCGTCGCGCTGAAAACGTTGCGCGGCGAAGCCCTCACCGACCCCGTGTACCGCGAGCGGTTCCGGCACGAGGCCGAAGCCATCGCGCAGCTCCAGCACCCCAACATCATTCAGGTGTTCGAAGTCGGCACCACCGAACCCGCGTACGGCGCGGCCGAGGGCGAACCGTTCATCGCGCTGGAGTTCGTGGACGGCGGCAGCCTCGCCCAGCGCGCGCGGGGGCCGCAGCCCCCGGAGTTCGCGGCCCGCGTGCTCGAACCGGTCGCGCGCGCCGCGCACGCCGCGCACCGGCTCGGCATCGTTCACCGCGACCTGAAGCCCGCGAACGTGCTGCTCGCGCGCGACGGCACCCCGAAGGTCGCGGACTTCGGCATCGCCAAACAGATGGGCAACGAGGCGCGCAGCGTGACGCGCATCGGCACCGTCATGGGCACGCCCGAGTACATGGCCCCGGAGCAGTTCGAGGGCGAAACCGCGGTCCCCTCCATCGACATTTACGCGCTCGGCGTGATGCTGTACGAACTGCTGACGGGCCGCGTGCCGCTGCACGGGGCCACCTTCGCCGACACGATGCTGCTCGCGCTCCAACAGGAGCCGGTGCCGCCGAGTCGCCTTCAGCCCGGCGTGCCGCGCGACCTCGAAACGATCTGCCTGAAGTGCTTGGAAAAAGACCCGCGGAAGCGGTACCGCACCGCGAACGACCTCGCCGACGAGTTGACCGGCGCGAAGAAATGATGAAGCGCCCGTCGCAATGACGGGTGTTTCAATCAGCGCCAATCGTGTTGCATTTCCATGCAGCCGTGCCAGTAATTCTGGCACGGCTGCCATTTTTCCGCCCCGGCCACACATCACGCAAGTGCAAGCCCGGTCAAGGCATGACGGCCTCACGACCCCCGGCTCGGTCGTTTGGCACACGGGTTGCTTTCCAGCACGCTGGAACAGAGTGCCGACTCGAACTCCCCCCCCCGCCCCTCTCACGGGGCTTCTCCACGTCGCGCGGCGAGCGCCGCCGCGGCGTTGCGATCGCGAGTTTCTCTCCCCGCGCTCCCGACCCGGCCGCGCCTCGCGCGCCCTCGTCGGCCTTCGACTCGCCTGTCACTTGCCTGTGAGGATTGCCATGAAGCGCACGACCCGTTGGGCCGCGGCACTATTCGCTTCCGTCGCCCCGCTCGCCGGCCTCAGCTACGCCTATCCGGAATGGCCGATGGATGCCGGACTCGACGTCTGGAACACGCCCTCGCTGCAGGCGGAACTGGAGATCCACGAGCGTCAGCGCGAACAACTCGACGGCATGGTGCGCGAGACGAACGACC